>WYBS01000017.1 GCA_011525755.1 Planctomycetaceae bacterium | reverse complement strand
GCGCGCGATCGACCGCGCGAAGCCCGCCGTCCCGCCGGGCGAGGAGGTGATCTTCGAGGTCGTCGTCAGGAACAGGGGCGTCGGCCACACCTTCCCCGGCGGCACGAACGACTCGAACGAGGGCTGGATCGACTTCCGCGTCACCGACGAGGGCGGAAAGGAGATCTTCCGGAGCGGCGCGATCCGCGAGGACGGGCACGTCGACCCGCGCGCGCACTCCTACAAGGTCACGATGGTCCGCCACGACGGCACCGAGGCGTCGCAGCGCGATCCCCAGAACTTCCACGTCGCCGCGTTCGCGCGCGTGATCGGCCCGGGCACCGCCGATGTCGCGCGCTATGCGGTGAAGATCCCCGAGGGCGTCTCGCGCGTGAAGGTCGAGGCGAAGCTCCAGTGGCGGAAGTTCAACCGCACGTACACGGAGTTCGTGTTCAAGGACGCGGGGATGAAGGTGCCCGACCTGCCGCACCTGAAGAAGCCCGTGCCGGACCTTCCGGTGACGACGATCGCCGGCAACGCCGTCGAGTTGGAGGTGGGGGGGCGCGGGGGGGCGGAGCCGGTGGACGACCCGGCCCTCTGGATGCGCTATAACGACCACGGGATCGCGAGCTTCCTCCAGGGCGCGCTCGACGTCGCCGAGGCGTCGTGGAAGGAGGTCAGCAGGCTCCGCCCCGACCTCCCCGACGGCCACCGGAACCAGGCGCGCCGCTGGATCGTCTCCGCGCAGCCGGAGAAGGCGCGACCCTTCCTCGAGAAGACGGACGAGGTCGCGCCTCTGGACCCGCAGCGGCCCTACTTCTGGGGCCTCTACTTCGACCGGATCGAGGAGTTCGAGGAGGCCGAGAAGGCGTTCCTCGCGTCCCTCGCCGTGTTCCCGGAGGACCGGGACGCGATGCGGCGGCTCGGCGCGGTGCGCTACAAGCTCCACAAGTACGAGGAGTCGCTCGCGGCGTACCTGGACGCGCTCGCGATCGACCCGGAGGACGTCGAGTCGCACAAGCGGCGGCTCGACATCTACAACCAGCTCGGACGCGAGCGCGAGGCGGCGGAGGCGCAGAAGGCCTTCGAGAAGTACAAGCTCGACGAGCACGCGCAGGAGGTCGCGCGCCGCTTCCTCCTCGAGAACGAGGCCGTGAACGAGGAGGCGCAGCCGCGGCATGTGCACGACTAGGGTCTGTCCCCCGGGCCCCCTCCTCATCCTCCTCCTGTGGGCGGCGTGCGCCAAGCAGGAGCCGCCGAAGCCGAAGACGTCGGACTTCTCCACGGACTGGAAACCCGCCGCCGCGGAACGCGCCGATCCGGGCGTGTCGCTCGTCGACGTGCGCGAGGCCGCGGGAATCGACTTCCGCCACGTGACCGGCGCCGAGGGGAGAAAGCTCCTTCCCGAGACGATGGGCTCGGGCGTCGGCATGCTCGACTTCGACGGCGACGGCGACCTCGATCTCCTCTTCGTGCAGTCGCGGCCGTGGACGGGCGACGCGCCCACGATGCGGCTTTTCCGGAACGACGGCGCGTGGAAGTTCAGCGACGTCACGAAGGGCAGCGGGCTCGAGGTGCCCTGCTACGGGATGGGGGTCGCGATCGCGGACTACGACGCGGACGGCGATCCCGACGTGTACGTGACGGCGCTCGGGAGGAACCTGCTCTTCCGGAACGACGGCGGGACGTTCGCGCGCGTCGAGGACGGGCCGGACGGCGGCTCGTGGACGGACGCCGCCGGGGCGTCGCACCCGTCGTGGTCCACAGGCGCCGCGTGGTACGACGCGGACGGCGACGGGGACTTGGACCTCCTTGTCGTCAACTACGTGCGCTGGACGGAGGAGACCGACGTGCCCCGCCAGCTCGTCGAGGGGAGAAAGGCCTACACGCGGCCCGAGCTCTACGAGGGCGACGGGCCGCGGCTCTACCTCCAGGAGGACGGGCGCTTCCGCGACGCGACGGAGGAGGCGGGGCTCGGGTCGACGAAGGTGCGCGGGAAGTCGATGGCGACATGCCTCGACGACTTCGACGGCGACGGGCGGACCGACGTCTTCGTCGCGAACGACACGGTCCAGAACTTCCTCTTCCTCGCGAAGGGGCCGGCGCGGTACGAGGAGACGGCGGTCGCGGCGGCGGTCGGCTACGACGACAACGGTCGCGCGCGGGCCGGCATGGGCGTGGACGCGGTGGACTGGCGGAACGACGGCCGCCTCGCGGTCGCGGTCGGGAACTTCTCGGAGGAGCCGGTGTCGCTCCATACGGTCGCGCGGGCGGAGGCGGGGAGAAGCGTGCTCTTCGAGGACGCGGCGAAGGATGCGCGGATCGGGCACCTGACGCTTCTGCCGCTCACGTTCGGGCTCCTTTGGGCGGATCTCGACCTCGACGGCTGGTGCGACCTCGTGCTCGCGAACGGGCACATCGAGCCGACGATCACGCGGCTCAAGGCCGAGCTCCAGTACGAGCAGTCGCCGCAGCTCTTCCGGAACGCGGACGGGAAGCGGTTCGCGGACGTCTCGGCGGACGCGGGGCTCTCGCAGCGGGTCGTGGGCCGCGGGCTCGCCGCGGGCGACCTCGACGGCGACGGCGATCTCGACCTCGTGCTGACGTCGAACGGCGGGCGTCCGCTCGTGCTCCGGAACGACGCGAAGGCGGGCAACCGCGCGCTGCGGCTGCGGTTGAAGCAGCCGGGCACGAAGAACCCGGACGCGCTGGGCGCGGTGGTGCGGGTGACGGCGGGGGGTGTGACGCAGCGGCGCGTGGTGCGGACGGGCGGCTCGTACCTCTCGCAGGGCGAGCTCGCGCTGACGTTCGGCCTCGGCAAGGCGGATCGCGCGGAGAAGGTCACGGTGCGCTGGCCCGACGGCAAGGAGCAGGAGTTCGGCCCGCTCGACGCGCAGCCCGCCGCGCACACCCTCGAACGGCGCTGACGCGGGCCCTGCAGCCCTGGATCCAGCGTGAACGGCCCTGGGCCAAGGACCTCCCGTCATCGTTCCGGGCTTCCGGATCGGAGTTGAACCGGAACGCCCCTCCGGTGACGTTTAGGGACAGATGGAGAGCCGTCCCTCGGTCGAGTCGCTCCTCGCCCACCGCTCGTGGGTGCGAGCGCTGGCCCTTGCTCTCGTCGGCGACGAGGCAGGGGCGGACGACGTCACGCAGGAGACGTGGCTCCGGTCGATGCGCCATCCGCCGCGCGGGGATGACGGCCTCAAGGCGTGGCTCTACCGGGTCGTCCGCAGCGTCGTCCTGGACTGGCGCCGCTCCGAGGGCAGACGGTCCGCGCGTGAACGGCTGGCGGCCCGCGGCGAGGCCACCGTGTCGACGGAAGCGCTCGTGGAGCAGGCGGACCTCCAGCGCGCCGTGGCCGCGGCCGTCTGCGAGCTCGAGGAGCCCTACCGCGAGACGCTGCTGCTGCACTACTTCGAGGGGCTGCCGCCGCGAGGCGTGGCGGCCCGCATGGGCGTGCCCGTCGAGACCGTCCGGACCCGCCTGAAGCGGGGCCACGACATGCTGAGAGGCCGCCTCGACCGCGAGTGCGGCAGTCGCGCGAAGTGGATGCCCGCCATGATCCTGATCGCCTCGTCGCCGCGTCCCGGAATGGGCTTGGGGGTCCTCGCCATGAGCACGAAGACGAAGATGGCCGGTCTCGCGGCCCTGCTGCTCCTCTTGTGCGCCGGGTTCCTGTGGTACGGAGGCATGGGGAGCCGCGCGGACCAGGGGCGTGCCTCGAGCAGACCCCGCGACGTCGCGGGGACTGCCGAGGCCGCTGGCGATGGGAGCTCGCGTCTCGCGACAAGCTCCGCGGACGTCACGGGGGCTCCGGGGGACGGCGAGGGCTGGACCGTCCGCGGCCGCGTCAGTCTCGGGCTCACGAAGCCCTATCCCAATGCCCGCGTTCGAGTGCTCGTCTTCGCGGGCTACGACACGGAGGGCCCCGCCCGTTCGCAGGACGTCGCGATCGCGGACGAGCGCGGGCGGTTCCGGTGGTCCATGCCCGCTCCGCGGGAGACGCTGACGGTCCAGTTCTCGAGCGCCGACGAGCACGCCTTCTCGATGACGACAGAACGTCGGGCCATCCCCGGCGGCCGGTCTCCCGGCCCGGTGGACTTCTGGGTCCTCCCGCATGACTGCCGCGTCGTGGGCACGGTCCGGGACTCCGACGGCCGTCTCTTGCCGGATGCCGAGGTGCGGACGTCATGGTCGAAGGCGTGGACGCCGTGCGATGCCCGCGGCGGCTACGTGCTGCCCGCCTCGTCCTACAGCAGCGACGGGATCACCGTGACCGCCCGCGCGCCCGGCTTCGCGATTCAGCGGGGCACCGGCCGGGTGGAGGGGCCCGGGGAGGAGGCGCGGGTCGACCTCGTGCTGGAGAGGGAGTTCCGCATCGTGGGGCGCGTCACGAACGAGGAGGGGGTCCCGGTCCCGGACGCCGTCGCGAAGACCTTCGAGACGAGCTTCGTCAACGAGGCGCGGACCGATGCGGACGGGAACTTCAGGCTCGGGGGGCTCGACCGCAGCCGCCCGCGGCACTCGCTGTTCGTCCGGCATCGGGACTTCGTGGAGACGCGCATCGACCTCTCGACCTCGGGCGACGAGGTGAAGCAGGACGTCGTGCTGAAACGGGGCGTGCGCGTCCGGGGCCGCGTGCTCGACGACCGCGGCGAGCCGGTCCTCGGCGCGGGCATCTTCCTCGGGAACAGCACGGCGGCCTACGACCGCCTTGATGCCACGAGCCTCGACGACGGGGAGTTCGTGTTCCCATGCGTCCCTCCGGGGTCCCACACGATGGTCACGCAGCGTCAGGGCCGTGCGCCGGACCTGAGGATCCTCGAAGTGCCGCGGGACGTCCGGGAGGTCGACGGCATCGTGATCGAACTCGGACCGCCGCACGTCATCGCCGGCAAGGTGGTGGACAGCGCCGGATCGCCCCTTGAGGGCGTCTGGGTGTCCGCGGAGCTCCGCCCGCAGTTCTTCCTCGACGGGAACCGGCAGACTGGCGAGGACGGCAGCTTCCGCCTCGAGGACCTTCCCGCCCATCCGGTCAAGTTGAGCCTGTACTCCTCAAACGGCTTCCTGCGGCTCGATCTTCCGCAGGCGCAGGTCGATCGCGAGGACTACGTCTTCGTGCTCCAGCGGGCGGCCGGTCTCTCGGGGCGCGTGATCGACCGGGACACGGGCCAGCCCGTCCGACGGTTCACGATCCGGTTCATCGAGCCCACGCTCCAGCCCGGCGAACGGCGCGGCTGGGGCTACTCCGCGAAGTGGGCGAGGCAGGGGCAGCAGTTCGACGATCCGCAGGGCACATGGCGCACCGAGCGGCAGGATCTCGAGCCCGGAACGGTATTCGGGATCGAGGCCATCGCCGAGGGGTACGCCCCCGGGCGGAACCTGCACGTCGTCGCCTCCGTGGTCCCCGATCCGGACGCGGGCGTGGTCAAGCTCGCGCCCGGCGTCACCGTGGCGGGACGGGTCCTCGGACCCGACGGAGCTCCCGTGGTCGCTGCCTTGGTGACCCTCTTCGATCCCGAGCACCCGCCCCGCCCCTACGATTCCGACGAGGCGTTCGGCCGTCCGCGCGGACGCACGGGCGCGGACGGTACCTTCGAGATCGAGCACGTGAACGGAGGGACGTGGTCCCTCACGGTGGAGCACGCGGAGTACCCGACGAGGCTCGACGGCCCCTTCTCCGCACCGGGCGATCCGCGGGAGATCCGGCTCGAGCGAGGCGGCCGAATCGCAGGCATCGTCGGCAACTCGCGCGGCGAGCCGCTGGCGCGCGCACGCGTTCGGGTGTCGGCCCTAGGCGTCGCAGGCCGAAGCGTGACCGCCGCCACCGATTCGGCCGGCCGCTTCGTCATCGACGGGCTCGGATCCGGGACGTACCGGGTCGCCCACGTGGAGACGCGACAACCCGTGGGGGAGGCGGAGATCTTCTCCCGGGCGTTCGTCCTCAAGGCGCCGGACGAGATCTCGGTCCAGCTCCTTCCCCGCGGCTCCGCGTCCGTGTCGGGATCCATCGAGTGCGACGGGACCCTGCCCGCCGAGGTCGTGGTCGCGCTGACTCCCATCGACGATCGGCCGCAGGAGGAGCACCCGCCCTCGTTGGCCACCCTGGCCAAGGACGGGCGCTTCGAGCTGCGGGGGGCGGAGCCGGGCAAGTACCGGCTCGTCGCGAGCCACCACATGGTGCAGGGGCGTTACCTGATGGCGCATCAGGAGATCGAGCTGGCGGAGGGTGAGGCCGAGGTCGTCGCGCTCAAGCTCCGATAGATGGTCGCGAGCGCCCCCCTCCCCGCGCCCCACCCCATCGGACGCCGGTCGCTACGCCGCCTTCGCGAGCGGCAGCGAGAGCCACTGGCCCGCCTCGCGGGCGCAGCGCTTCGCCTCGTCGAGATCGCGCGTGCGGAGGAGCACCGGCGCCACCGCGCGCGGGAAGCCCTGGATCTCGATCCGGTAGTCCCCGCCGCGGTCCACGAGCGCCACGCGCAGCACATCGAACGCGACGTCCGTGCGCCGGTAGTTCTGGTGGCGCTGGTCGAGCAGGTGGAACTCCGCGACGCGGCGGCCCGGCACGATCTTCCCCCACGCGAGCACGCCGTCGTGCGGCGGCACGTAGAGCACGCGGCCGATCGCCCAGAGCACGAGCGCGAGCGCGCCGAGCTGGAGCTCGCCGAGCGCGATGGCGCCGCCGAGCACGCCGACGGCGAGCATCGTGAAGACGCGCGTCGCGAGGGCCGGCGGCGGCGGCGTCTGGAGCGTCACGAGCACCGAGTCCATGTGGACGCGCACCTTCGCGCTCATCCACGACGGCGGAGGCCGGATGGGCACGTAGGGCTCCGGCGGGGGGGAGGCGGTGGGGTCCGGGGAGGCGGAGGGGGGCTTCCTTCGCGGGCGGAACGCGCGGCCGATGTGCCGCTCGCGCACGACGTCGTAGTCCTTGCGCGACTCGGGATCGCGGAGCACCTCGCCCGCGCGCTGCACGTCGAGGAAGCGGTCCGCGGCGTCGGGGGCGGGCGACTTGTCCGGGTGCCACGTGAGGCACGCGCGCCGGAACGCGGCCTCGACCTCCTCGTCGGGCGCATGGGGATCGACGCCGAGGATGATGTAGAGGTCCTTGTCGGGATCGTAGCGGAGCATCCGGCGGCCGCATTATCCGGGCGTTCGAGCCGCGCGCCAGCGCGCCCGTCGCCGCGCGGCTCCCCCGCGCCCCCCCGATGTCGAAAAAAAGCCCCCCGCGTGCGCGGGGGGCCGTTGGTACCCCCACTAGGAATCGAACCCAGATCTACGGCTCCGGAGGCCGTCGCTCTATCCGTTGAGCTATGGGGGCCAAGAGCCCGGGATTGTACTCGACGGCGCTACGCCCGCGCCTCGCGCGGGCCGGGGCGGCGCCCGCGAGGGCCCCGCGGCGGCGGACCGAAGCGCCGCGGGCGGCGCGGCTCCCCGCGCCAGGCCACCGGCGGCTTCCAGTCGCCCTTGAGCCGCTCGCGCGCGAAGCCGAGATCGTCCTCCGTCAGGCGCCGGTATCCGCCGGGCTTCAGCCCCTCGAGGTGCAGGGGCCCGATCGCGGTCCGCACGAGGTCGCTGACGCGCAGGTCCACCTTGCCGAAGATGCGGCGGAGCTCGCGGCTCCGCCCTTCCCAGAGCGTCACCGTCACGACGGTCGATGCGCCGTGCTTCTCGACGCGGCGCACCTGCGCCGGCGCGCTCTTGCCCTCCGGCAGCCAGACGCCCTTCTCGATCCGCTCGAGCTGCTTCGGGTCGATCTTGCCCTGCACCGTCAGCCGGTAGGTCTTGTCCACCTGGTAGCGCGGGTGACAGATGATGTTCGAAAGCGTCCCGTCGTTCGTCAGCAGGACGAGCCCCTCGGAGCGCTCGTCGAGCCGGCCGACGGTGTAGATGCGCCGCTGGTCCGGCACGAGGTCGATCACGCGGCGCTCGCCGTGCATCGCCGTGCTCGTGCACACGTAGCCGCGCGGCTTGTTCACGAGGTAGTAGACCCGCGCCTCGACCCGGACGCGCTCGCCGTCCACCCTGATCTCGACCGTACCCGGCTCGACCTTCGTGCCGAGCTTCGTCACGACCTTGCCGTCGATCTGGACGCGTCCCTGCTCGATCAGCGTCTCGCACTCGCGCCGCGAGCCGACGCCGCACTGGGCAAGCACCTTCTGGAGTCGTTCCGCCATGGCAGGGGCGACATTCTATGCGAAGCCGCCGCGGCGGCACCCGTTCCGCGGAGGCCCGTCCGCCCGATTCCCCCCGGCCGTCGCGCCCGCGCGACACCCGCGGCGGCCGATAGTAGGGGGGATGGCCGCCGACGGTCGCCGGATCGCCTACGACAGGTTCTGGGGGCTCCTCCTCCTCCTCTGCGGCACGCTGCCGTTCCGCCTCGACGGGGAGTCCTACCCGTGGGACCTCGTGCTCCGGCCGGGCCTCCCGCTGGCCGCGAAGGCGTGGCTCGCGCTCTACCCCGTCGCGGGCCTCGTCGCGCTCGGCCTCGCCCTTTCGGGCGGGCGCGGGCGCGGCCGCCACCTCGCGAATCTCGTCGCGGGCACCCTCTGCCTCGCGATGCCGCTCCTGCTGCCCGGGATCTGGGAGGCGTTCCCAGAGGCGAGCCCGGGGAGCCTCCCGCTCGGCGACGTCGGGTCCGTCGGCTGGGTGATGCTGCTTGCGCTGCTCGCGATCTACGCGGGCTCGGGGATGCGGATCGTACGGCCGGCGCAGGTGCCCGGCCAGGCGGTGGGCGCGCTCGGCGCGCTCGTGCTCGGCATCTTCGCGTTCCTGCCGGCAGAGGGGAGCGAGACCTCGTTCGCGGTCACGCGGATCCTCCGCTTCCCGGAGTGGTCCGCGCGGTGGCGCGAGCTCCTCCCGTTCGCGCTCCTCGCCGCGGCGGCGATCCTCGGCACCCTCAACCTCGTCCGCTCCCGCGCGGAGGTCGTTCTCGCGAAGCTGACGCGCGCGCTGCTCGTCTCCGGCGTCCTCGCGTGGCTCTCGCTCCCCTTCCTCGGGAGCGGCGGGGACCTCGGACCGCACCTGCCGAAGGCGTGGGGCGCGCTCCACCTCCTCGCGCCGCTCTTCCTCGCGCTCGACGGCGCGATCGCGTGCATCGCGGTGACGATCACGCGCTCGAGCGAGTAGCGGGGGCTCCGGGGGCGGCCTGCCTTCGCCCGCCTGAGTGCCTGACGCCCGTTAACGCCTCCGTCGGGGCATCGACGGAAAATGTCGACGAGGACGGCGCCCTGGCCCGACGGCACGGAGCAGGAGTTCGGCCCGCTCGCCGCAGGGCCCGCGCCGCAGTTGCACGGGCGACGGTGACATCGATCCCATCCTTCGGATCCGGGCCGCTTGAACGAACCCTCCGCTGATCCCTCGGCGCGAACGAGCGGTGGTTTAGGAAACCTCGCCTGCGGATCGACGTCGGCTTCGGCGACGTCGTCACGCCTGAGGCCCCGACGGTGGGACCCAGGCCGGGGGCGCACGTGCCCCCTGTCCCCGGAGCCCCTTAACCCCCCGGCCCGGGCCCGTACACGAGCGCGGTGACCTTGCCCCTCGTGTAGAGCGTCGTCGCGCCGATCGGCTTCGGGAGGAGCATCGTCTCGCCGGGGCCCGCCTCGTGCGCGCCGACCCGCGCGCCGCCGTTGACGACGAGCACGGCCCTCCACGCGCCCATCGGATCGACGCGGAAGGAGCCCTCCGCCTCGACGCGGTCGACGTGGAAGTGCTCGCACGAGACGAGGCGCGTGCGGCCCTCCGCGACCTTCCGCGGCTCGGGCAGCGGGCCACCCGCGCGCAGGTCCGCGCACCTGAGACCCTCCTCGAGGTGGAGCTCGCGGTCGCGGCCCCAGTCGAAGAGGCGGTAGGTCGTGTCCGCGGACTGCTGGATCTCGAAGAGCACGAGGCCCTTGCCGATCGCGTGCACCGTGCCCGAGGGCACGAACACGGCGCCGCCCGGGTCGAGCGGGAGGAAGCGGAGGAGCTTGCTAAGCGAGCCGTCCCTCGCCGCCGTGCGCACCTCGTCCGCGGTGACCTCGCGCGTGAATCCGTGGTAGACGCCCGCGCCCGGCATCGCGCGCAGCACGACCCACGCCTCCGTCTTCGGGTCGATGTCCACGGGGTGCACCTGCACCGAGAGCTCCTCCCGGCAGTCGAGCCGCTTCGCGAGGAGCTTGATCGGGCCGCCGAAGTCGGCCGGGCACGCGAGCGCCACCTCGGCGAGCGTGCGCCCCTTGAGCGCGCCGTTCCTGACGAGGCAGGGGCCGTTCGGGTGGACGGAGAGGTCCCACGCCTCGCCCACGCCCTTGCCGAGCGTCGTGCCTGCCCACACGCGCTCTGCGAGGTGGGGGTCGAGCAGCAGCGGGTAGTCCGCGCGGATCATCTTTGCCTCGAATGAAAAAGGGAGCCGGCCGAAGCCGGCTCCCGTTCGTCCGGGAGAGCCCCGGTTGCGTTACTCGTCGGTCTCCGGGTTCAGGAGGATCTCCTCGATGATCGCGCGGAGATCGTCGTCCGTCACGTCCTCGGCCCCGTAGAAGGGGAGCCGCGGCAGGCGGACCATCTGGCCCGACACCCAGACCACGCGCTCGTCGCCCGTGTAGGCGACCGGCTCCTCGACGGGCATCTCGACCGTCTCGGTCGTGCCCTCGGCCGTCTCGACGGCCTCGGCGCACCCCTCGGCCGGCACCTCGCCGCCGCAGGCAGCCTCGCCCGTGGCCTCGGCGCACCCCTCGACCGGCTGCTCGCCGGCGGGGACCTCGACCGGCTCCGTCGCCTCGGGCTCCGTCGCCTCGGGCTCCGTCGCCTCGGGCTCCGTCGCCTCGGGCTCGGTCATCTCGGGCTCGGTCGCCTCGGGCTCGGTCACCTCGGGCTCGGTCACCTCGGGCTCGGTCGCCTCGGGCTCGGTCACCTCGGGCTCGGTCACCTCGGGCTCGGTCACCTCGGGCTCGG
>WYBS01000120.1 GCA_011525755.1 Planctomycetaceae bacterium | reverse complement strand
CGACTGGCACGTGCAGCACCGCGCGCTCCTCGCGCTCGAATCCCTCGGCGACGCGGCCGCGATCGACTCGATCCTCCCGCTCCTCGAGCACCCCCACCGCCGCGTCCGCGAGAAGGCGGCGATCGCGCTCATCCGCCTCTGGGACGGCAGGAAGCTCGACCTCGCGCCGCTGCTCGCGAGGGAGGAGGACTTCCACGCGAAGCGCTGCCTCGAGGCGCTCCAGCGCCGGGTCGACGGCACGCTGCCCGTAATCGTGCTCTCCCGGGAGACGATCCTGGGGGGGTCCGGGGGCCTTCTGCTCGCGCCGTACGCGGAGAGCGCGGAAGCGCACGAGCCGCGCGCGAACGGCAAGGGCGCGCCGCCCGTCGCCACGCGCTGGGTCTTCCCGCTCCTCGGCTGGGGCGAGGAGGAGGTGCTCGACGCGCCGCTGCGCGCGTTCGGCGCGGGATACGACGGAACGGACAAGGGCGCGAACCTCGACGGCGCGGGCGTCTACGCCGCGACCGACGGCATCGTGCGCTCCACGGCTACGGGCGAGATCGTCGTCGAGCACCAGACGCCGAGGCGCGAGGTGCTCCGCGCGGTCTACCGCCGCACGGGCAATGTCGCCTTCGTCGAGCCGGGCGAGCGCGTCGTGCCCGGCCAGCTCCTCGGCACGATCGGCATGGGCTTCACCGCGGAAAACGGCGCGGTCTTCGCCCACCTCGAGTACCGGATCGGCCCCCCGGCCCCCCCCAATCACGACCCCGAGCGGTTCCTGTCGCTCTGGATCGATCGCACGACGCCCCTGCTGCCGCCGCTCCGCCCCCTTCACGCATCCCTCCGCTCCGCGGCGCGCGAGGCGGAGAACGGCGCGTACGGCAAGGCGACCTCGCTCGCGACGAAGGCGCGCGACGCGGCCGAGCCCGGCAGCGAGGCGCACGCGGACGCGGTCTACCTGCTCGGGCTCCTCGCGGCGGTCCCGGGGAAGGGGGTCGCGCGCGCGCGGCGCCTGCGCGACGCGGGGTACCCGGGCGACGCGCTGCGCGATCTCGAGGCGCTCGACGCGAAGGCGGAGATCGCGGCGTGGCGCGCGGACGCGGCGTTCGAGAAGGCGATGAAGGGCGAGCCGAAGGTCGAGGGCGCGGAGCGCCGCCCTGACGCTGCCCTCTTCCGGAGACTCCTCGCCGAGTACGGGGACACGTGCCTGCGGCCGCGGATCGAGGAGCGGCTCCGCTAGCGTCCCAACTCGGGACTGCCCGCGGCACCTCGTTCGCAGCTAGAATGGGGTGATGACGCGCGCGGCCGTGCTCCTGCTCCTCGTCGGCCTCGCAGGGGCCGAGACCGAGCTCTTCGAGGTCGACGCGAGCCTCTGGCCGGACGGCGTCGAGTACTCCTTCGAGAAGCCCGCGGCGGAGGTGCATCTCCTCCTCGCGTTCAAGTCGGGGCTCGGCACGATGGGCGAACGCGGCACCGCGGCGCTCGCGTCCGCGCAGTTCGTCGTCGAGTACAACGACGCGGACCGCCAGACGTGCTACTGGAACCGGTACCGGCCGCTCCCGTTCGAGGAGGACGTGAACCCCGAGTGGTATGGCGCGGAGGACGCGCCCGGCCTCTACATGACGGAGGGCGCGAGCGCGGGGTTGACGGAGCGCGTGCTCGTGCTCAGGCTCCCGCGCGTGAACCGCTGGCGGGTCCGCGTGACGCCGCTTTTCGGCGACGACGGGCACGTCCGGCGCCAGGCGACGCTCGTGCAGGTGGCGGAGGTCCGCGACGGCAAGCCGCGCGAGTTCGAGGAGCTCGATCCGCTTCCCGAGGTGGAGGTGGAGGTGCCCGCGGAGGCGGAGGAGAGTGAGCCGCTTCCGGAGGAGGAGCTCCCGGCCGTCGAGGAGGAGCCCGTCGAGGCCGCCGCGTGGACGGAGGTCGTGAGCGTCGGAAGCACGACGGTCCGGACGATCCGCGCCGGCTCGGTGCCGAAGGCGAACGGCTACCGCGCCGCGAACAACGCCGCGCGCCGCCGCGCGTCGGGCGGCAACCGCGGCGCGTGGGGCAACCCTGCGGATCCGACGTGGCAGCCGCTGCCTTCGCTTCAGCCGAGGCCCGCGCCGCTTCCGGCGCCGCGTCCCGTCGGCGGAGCGCCCGTCGCGGGGAAGGTGCCGCCGTGGGGCGCGCCGCTCCCGTTCTGGGCGGTGCCGAAGCCGCGAAGGGCTCCCGCCCCCCGCGCCCCCCGGGTTCCGCAGCCTACCGGCGCTTCGCAATCTCGCTGATCCAGAGGTCAGCGTCGTCGCCGAAGTCCTCGCCGCTGCACGGCTTCAGCGCGCCGATGATCTTCCGCCGCAGCGCGGGGTCGCTCTTGTGCCGCGCGAGCGCCTTCGCGAGCGGCTTCACGGCCTCGCTCGTCGGCCTGCCCCTGAAGTAGCCCGCGAGCCACGAGATGTCGCCCGTCTGCTTGTCGAGGATCCTGAGAAGCAGGGCCTCGTGGTGCTGGAGGCGCCGCTCGAGATCGGGCGCGCCGGTCGCGATCGCAGCGTTCAGCAGCGCGCCGCCCTCCTCGGCATTCGCGTCCTCCATCTCCTTGTCGATCGCCTCGAGCGCCTTTTCGGGCGCCTGCCTGCCGAGGGCCCGCGCGACGGAGTCGCGGACGCCGGGGTCGATCGAGCCATGGGTGAGGAGGCTCGCAAGCTCCGCGACCGCCTTGCGGCCCTCGAGCGCCGAGACGGCGTAGTGCGCGAAGACGTCCTTCCGGAGCGCGGTCCTCACGACGAGGTCGATGTCCACGATGCGGGCGCCCGCGAACTCGATGGCGTTCCGGGCCGGGTCGGTGTCGCCGGCGGCGAGCACGGCGTCCCATGCGTCGCGCGGAACGCGCTGGCCGCCGGCCGTCTCCACCGCGACCGCCGCAAGAAGGTAGTCGTACGGTGCCAGGCTCCGATGCACTAGTAGTCTCTCCGCGGCTTCACGGAGCCCGTCCGGCTGGAGATCCACCGCGACGCGCAGCGCGTCGTGGAGCGCCCACTCGAGGCCGAACGCCGCCAGAGTGACGTCTTTGCCGGGCTTCGTCGACTTGCCCGTCCCGAGGTCGATCTCGGCGAGCGTGCCGTTCCTCGCGACGAGGACGACCTTGCCGCGCGGCTCGTCGACCCACCACGCGCTCCACCACGCGAGGCAAGGGGGCCTTGCCGGACGCTCGCTCTCCCAGCGTTCCGCGCCCCCGGAGCCCCCCGGGATCGCCTCCTCGAGGGAGAGCTTCCACCGGAGCTTCCCGTCCGCGCCGAGGAGCGCGAGGGTGATGCCGAAGCCCTCGTTCCCGTCCTTCTCGAAGAGGACCGCGCCGGAACCGCCCGTGAGCACGTGCGCGGCGTGCGGCGGCTGCGGCAGCTCCCCCTTCGCCACGAGCCGCTCGCCCTCGCAGAACTCGAACCTCGTGTGGTCGATCACGAGGCGATGGCGGCCGTCGGGCGACTTGCACTCGAGCATCTGCGGAGGCCCGGCGTAAGAGGCCGCCGCGAAGAGGAGGAGCGGAAGCCGTCGCACGTCTCCAGTCTACTTCGTGCGGTGCTAGGATGCGCCGCATGCTGGGCCTCGCGAGCCGGACGGATCCCCTCTGGGCGCGCGCCGCGCTCGCGGACGAGGACGCGCTCCTGCGCGACCACGCGCATCTGGAGCGCAAGGCCGCTGGGCACATGATCACGCTCATGGGGCAGCTCCCGAGCGGCGGCGAGCGGCTGCTCCCGGCGGCGCGGGAGGAGCTCGAGCACTTCGAGCGCGTGTGCGCGATCCTCCACCGGCGCGGCGTGGAGCTCGGGCCCGACCCCGGCAACCCGTACGTGCAGGAGCTCGCGAGGGTGGCGAACCAGGGCCTGCTGGATCGCGTGCTGCGGATGGGGCTCGTCGAGGCGCGGTCGTACGAGCACTTCTCGCTGCTCGCGGAGGTCGCGACGGGCGAGGTTCGGGACCTCTTCGCGTCCTTGAAGGACAGCGAGGCGGGGCACCACGCGCTCTTCGTGACGATCGCGATGGACCACTTCCCGCGCGAGCGCGTGCGCCAGCGCTGGTCGGAGCTCGCGGAGGCCGAGGCGCGGATCGTGGCGAAGCTCGTCTGGGGGCCGAGGGTGCATTGAGGAGCGCGCTCGCCGCGCTCGCGGTCCTCGCCGTGCTCGGGCTCATTGTGTGGTGGGGCCGCGGGGAGGAGAGCGCGCGGACGAGGCGCGCGGCGACCCCGGATGCCGTCACCGCAGGCGAGGAGACCAAGCCGGGGGCGGCGGAGCCCGCTCCGGCCCCCGAAGCCCCCCCACTTCCCCCCGACCCGGTCGATCGGGGCCACTGCGCGGTCCTCCTGCGCGTGCTCGACGCGGAGACGGAGCAGCCGGTCGCCTCGACCGTCGATCTCTGGCGCCTCGACGCGCCGGGCAACGAGCACTGGACCGCCGGCGACCAGCTTCAGGCCACGGCGGAGGTTCCCGTCGAGGGCGTGACGCTCGAGGATCTGCCCGCGGGCGTGTATCGGCCCGTTTGCCTCGCGGAGCGGTACTGCGCGGACGATCCGCCGCCCGTGCGGATCGAGGGCCCGCTCACGGAGATCACGTTCCGGATCGCCGTTCCGCGGCAGCTCTACGCGTACGTGAAGGTGGTCGACCTCCGCGGCGTGCCCGTGCCGACGGGGGGCGTGCGCGGCGGCTCTAGCCGGAGGTGGGGCGACAGGACGCGCACGCCGGCATGGAGCAGGCCGCGCGCGCCGCGGAAAGGGGAGGCCGTGCTCATTCTGGGAGGAGGGGGAGGCGGCGGCGGGAGCAGGTCGTCCCTTCCCCCGAAGCAGATCCCGCAGCCGGCGGAGGGCTTCCGGCTCGGGCCGTTCCGCGAGGACGCCAAGAAGTCCGCAGTGCGACACCTCTACACGATCGAGATCGAGGGGTGCACCAAGGTCCTCGTCTCGGTTCCGGGCGTGACGACCGACGGCTCGACGTTCCTCGGGCTCTCCGTGCCGCTCGCGACCGTCCCCGGCGACCTGCGGATGCCGGACGGACGGACGATCGCCGAGGCCGGCGGCAAGGTCTCGGCCACCTTCATCGCGGTCGCGCTCGATGCGTCCGCGCCCGCGCCGCCCCTCTCCGGACACCCCTTCCACATCTACGTGACCGTGCCCGGCTTCAAGGATCTCTCGTTCGAGCATCGGCTCGGGGAGCCGGTCCCGTCGCTCGCCTTCGAGGCGGAGGCGGAGGCGGAGGCGCCTACCGGACGATGAGACTGCCGCGCCGAGGGGGCCGCGGTGCCGGGGAGATCCTGCCGGGCATCCAGCCGGACATGCCGAAACGAACCAGGTACGTTCCTGCAGACGTCTCTACACGGTGGCGAGCAGCCACGTCAGGGCGATCGCGTAGGTGCTGATTCCCGCAGCGAGAAGGCTCGCCGGCCGGCGGCTGTGAAGCAGCCCACGGATGGCGGTCACCGCCCCCACGACGGCGAGCACGAGCGCGGCGCCCAACGCGGGGAACAGGAGCAGGGAGTGCGTGCCGCAGGACCCGCGCGGGCGCATCGCATCAACACCCACTGCGCAGAGCACGGCCACGGCGGACGGCCACGTGAGCCGGAGGGCCTCCTTGAGGAACGCGGCGGCCGCAGAGACGCCCGCCATCACCGATCGAGCCCCCATTGGCCGAGGCGCTCGACATTGACGATCTCGACGGAGCCGTCGCTGAAGCCGACGAGCCTCCTTCCCTTCGCGAGCGGCCTTCCCCAGAGGAGAGGGAACCGCGGCGTGAGCGGCCGGGACGGGTCGCCGTGATACCGCTCCCACGGGAAGCTCGTGTAGTCGCCGTGGCGGATCTCCTCGTCGGTCGGCCCGACGCCGAAGTACTTGCTGCGCAGGACCTCGAACACCTCCGGCACGATGTCGCCCGTCCTTACGAAATGGTAGGGATCCAACACGCCGTCCTTCATGGGCAGACTCTCGCAGGTCACGAACAGACCCGCGAGGCACCTCAGGTTGCCGACGTCCTCCCACAACCACGTGCTGCGCAGCCCCTGCAAGTCGCGTTCGGCCTTCGTGGAGACGCGCCACGTCCCTAGCGCGAGGACCACGAGCAGGAGCCCGGTTGCGACGAACGCGCCAGCGTCGCGCAGCACGCCATCATCCTATCGCTCTGTCCCCTCGGCGTCCACGCGGTTGGCTCCCCGCCGCGGGACGCAGCCGCGAATCGCGGCGGGGCCGCGACGTTCACGGGACCATGATCACGCCCATCGTCAGGAGCAGCGTGACGAGCACCGACCAGACGCGGATCGCAAGGGCCACGGAGCCCACGAGGCACCCCAGGCGTTCCGTCCGAAAGGACTGGACGAAGCCAAGCGCGCTCACGACAAATCCCACAAAGACCAGCAATCGCGCCGGTCCGAGGCGCGCGGGCAGAGTGTCACCGCCGACCGCGATTGCGAGCCCCACGATCGACAGCCACGTGTTCCGGAGGACCGACCCAAGGAACGCATCGAGCCGCGACGCGCCCGCGGGAGCCGCCTCAGCGCCCATCGCCGATCTCCGCCAGCGCCCGCTCGAGGCGCTTGCGGTCCAGCACCTCCGCGCTGCCGTCGCTGAACGCCACGACGCAGAGCCCGTCCTCGTCCGCCTCCCTGTCCCAGAGGAGCGGGACGCGGCGCCCGCGAACCCGCCCGTCGCCGCGATAGCGCGCCCACGGGAAGTTCGTGTAGTCGCCCTCACGGACCTCCTCCTCGGTCGGGCCGACGCCGAGTCGGGTGCTGCGGAACGTCTTCACATGCTCGGGCACGAGGTCGCCAGATCGCAGGAGGTCGTACGGATCGAGCGCGCCGTCCTTCATGGGCAGGGTCCCGCGCTGGACGCACGCTGACGTGATGTTACGCAGGTTGTTCAGGTCCTCGACCCTCTGCCGACGCCGGGCGTGCCGGAGGCCCTCCTCGCGATGCACGTGGATGCGCCAGCCGCTCGCGGCCAGCACGACCACGGTGAGCGCCGCGCCCAGATAGACACGCACTACGAGACCTCCAGCCGCGGCGGGTCGCCGTGAAACCCGCGCAGCGGCGCGAGCGCGATGCCCATGCAGCGCTCACCGCTCACCCGCGCGAGGTGTTCGCGCGCGCGGCGCGCGAGCTTGCCGGCGCCGCGCGCGTTGCCCATCCGCACCTTCAGCACCGACGCCGCGATCTGAATGAGCCCCTGCAGGAAGTCGCGCCGCTCCGGGTCCCCCGTCGCGCGCCACACCGACTCCCACTGCTCGTGCGCCTCCCAGAGGAACCCCGCGTGGTAGAGGTCGATACCGCGGAGGAACGCCTGCTCCGGCGGCAGCGGCGGCGCCTCCTCGGGCCTCGGCGTCCGGCCGGGGAGAAAGGCCTGCGAAGGGAAGGGCGCCGGGGGGCCGTACCGGGGCGCATCCGGCCAGATGTTCATTGAAGTGTGTCAGGCTCCGTACAACGAACCCGCGGCGGCGCCGGCGAGGATCAGCCAGTGCGGCGCGACCTTGAACCCCGCGCCCGCCGCGAGCGCCAGCGCCGCGATCGCCCCGCCCATCCAGTCCAGATGCACGCAGAGCTGCGCGAGCACCGCCACGAGCAGCGCGAACGACGATACCCGCACGGCGGCGAGGAACGGCGCCGTCCACGCCGCGCCGCGCAGTCGCGTCGCCAAGGGGCCGAGCACCGCCACGAACACGAACGACGGCAGGAAGACCCCCGCGGTCGCGAGAAGGGCCCCCGGAGCCCCCCCCAATCCGTAGCCGAGGAAGGTCGCCGTCGACAGCAGCGGGCCGGGCGTCACCTGCCCCACCGCGACCGCGTCGAGCAGTTGCTGCTCCGTGATCCAGCCGCGCGCGACGAGCTCATCCTCGAGGAACGCCACGAGCACGTAGCCGCTCCCGTAGAGCACCGCGCCGACCTTCAGGAAGACGAGAAACAGGGGGAGCGGGGGCACCGACAGCGCGGCCCGCGAGAACGCCGGCGTGCCGAGGAGGATCCCTGCGAAGAGCACGAGCACGGGGTCGAGGCCGAGAAGCACCGCGGCCACGAGCACGGCGCAAAAGACCCCCTGCGGGACGTTCCGGATCGCCGTCCGGCCGAGCCGCCACGCGGCGACGCCGATCACCGCGATCACCGCCGGCCCGATCCCCCGGAACGCCGCCTGCGCGGGCGCGAGCGTGCCGTAGCGCTGGTAGAGCCACGCGACCGCCGTCGTGAGGACGACCGCCGGGAGGACGAAGCAGGCGCCGGCGACGAGGAGGCCTCGCCACCCCGCACGCAGGTAGCCGAGGTGGATCGCCATCTCGGTCGAGTTCGGGCCGGGGATCAGGTTCGTGAGCCCGACGAGGTCGAGGAAGTGCTCGCGCGTGAGCCACTTCCTGCGCTCGCAGAGCTCCTCCTCCATGAGCGCGAGATGCGCGACCGGCCCGCCGAAGCCGATGAGCCCGAGCCTCAGGAAGACCGCGGCGACCTCGCGCACGCGGCGGATTGTATGCGGGGGGGGCTCCGGGGGCCGCGGGCTACGCGTGCGCCCCGAGGCGCCCCGTCGACTCCCGCCTGAGCTCCTCGAACCGGCGGTAGAACTCCGACTTCTCCCGGAGCCCTTCCCCCGCGATCCGGCGGAGGTGCGGCAGGTCGGCGCGCGCCACCACGAGGTCCGCGCTCTCGTTCCACGCCGCGAACCGGTCCCCGGTCGGCCCCCGCGCGGTCACGGCGACCACGAAGAGGCCGCGGCGCCGCGAGCCCGTGAGTCCCCTCAGGTAGTCGAGCGTCTCCCGGTCCGTCGTCTCGTCCGTGACCACGAGCGTGAACGTCTCGTCGCGCAGGCAGGGGGACTCGACGGTACAGACGCCCGCGATCTGCGGCAGGAAGCCGGCGTCCGCGACCGCCTTCTGGATGCGCGTGTCGGCGGTGCAGAGGAGCGCGGTCCCGCGGTTCTCGTTCATGCCCCCGCCCCCCCCATGCCTCCCGGACCGAGGTCCGCGGCCTCCTCCGCGACCGCGGCGACGCCGCTCCGGGCGCCCCGTTCGCGCCGGACCCTCACCATCTCGCGCGTGACGGAGTCGCGGTCGGTGCAGTAGTGCAGCACCGTCTCCCCGTCCACGAACTCGTCGTCGAAGAGCTGCGCGAGATGCTGGTCGAAGGTCTGCATCCCCTCGTCCATGCCCTCGGCGATCACGCGCGCGAGCGTCCTCGTCTCGTTCTCCCCCTCGCGGATGAGGTCGGAGGCGCGCTTCGTGTTGGCGAGCACCTCGAGCACCGAGACGCGGCCGCCGCCCCGCCGGGGGACGAGCCACTGCGCGACCACGTAGCGCAGCGCGTCCGCGAGCCGCGCGCGCAGCCGCTCCTGGACGTCCGCATGGAACATGCCGGCGATCCGGTGGATCGTCTGGCTCGCGCCGAGCGTGTGCATCGTCGCGAAGACGAGGTGCCCCGTGTCCGACGCGTTGATCGCCGCCTCGAGCGTCTCCTTGTCGCGCAGCTCCCCGAGGACGATCACCTTCGGCGACTGGCGCACCGCCGCGCGGAGCCCGTTCGCCCACGTGTCGAAGTCGGTGCCGAGCTCGCGCTGGTTCACGGTCCCGATCTCGTGCTTGTGCACGAACTCGATCGGGTCCTCGAGCGTCACGACGTGGACCGGGCGGGTGAGGTTGATCTCGTGCACGAGCGCCGCGAGCGTCGTGGACTTCCCCTGGCCGCTCGCGCCGGTGACGAGGACGAGCCCCTTCTCGAGCTGCGTCATCTTCCGGAAGACGGGCGGCAGCGCGAGATCGTCGAGCGTCGGGATCCTCGTCTCGAGCCGGCGCAGCACGGCCGAGAAGGAGCCGCGCTGCGAGAACACGTTCGCGCGGAAGCGCGCGAGCCCCGGGACCTCGTAGGCGCAGTCGCACGATCCCTGCTCGAGAAGCTGGCGCAGGAGATCCTGCCGTTCGCCGACGAGGCAGAACGCGATCTGCTCGGTCATGAACGGCGTCAGCTCGGGGAGCGGCGGCTCGACGAAGGGGAACTTGAGCGCGCCGTCGATCTCCAGCTGGGGCGGCTTCCCCGGCGTGAAGTTGATGTCGCTGATGCGCTCGCCGCTCTCGAGCAGCGTGCGGAGGAGTTCGTCCAGCTCTCGCGTGCGCATGGCCTACCTCGTCGCGGGCCCCTCACCCCCCGCGCGCGGCACGGGATCGGGCAGACGGGCGCAGAGGCAGGACGCCACGTGCGCGCTCGTCAGGCGGAGAGACGATTCGAGCCGGGCCACGCGGTCTCATCGGCATTCCCGCCGCGGGGGGTGAAGGGGCCCCGGGGGAGAGGGGGCGTGGTCTACTGGACCCCGATGGCGACGATCGGGGAGCGGTTCCTCGGCGCGGCCCTCTTGGTGGTCCGGCTGCTCACGGTCCTCGCCGCGCTCGCGGTCGTCGGGCTCGTGCTCTTCGCCTTCGCGGAAAAGCCGTCCCTCGAGCCCCGCGGCCCGGAGGTCGCCGCGCCGCCCCCGGAGCCCCCCCGGTTGACCGGACCGGAGACGCCGCCTGCCCTCGCGCCGCTCGCTCTCTCGGGCACCACCCCCTTCGTCCGGCGCCTCGAGGCCGGCGCCGAGCTCGCGAAGCTCGCGCGCGAGGTCGAGGAACGGGGCGCCGAGGCGGCCCGCCTCGATGCGCGGCTCGAACGGGTCTCCCCGTTCCTCCTCAAGGCCGACCGGCCTCCGCTCCGGCTGCATGGCGCGCGCCTGCTCGAGATGCTCACGAGCCCGCCGCGCGATCTCTTGAGCTTCACGCTCGCGGGCGCGACGGAAGCGGACCCGCTCGGGAAGACGCTGCGCGTGCGCGCCTGGACGCTCGGCGAGGCGTACCCCGCGGAGGAGCTCGCGGCGGCGGCGGCGACGCTCGAGCACGTCGTCCGCTGCGTCGAACGCGACGTCGACGGCGGGATCGACGTGCTCATCACGCCCGCGCTCGGCAACGACGTGTTCCCGGGCCAGCCGCGGCCTCCGATCGAGCGCGCGGCGGGCCTCTACTTCGGCGGCGACCAGTACTGCGTCGTGGACTCCGAGCTGCGGCCCCACTTCCGCGTCGAGGTCGTGGAGCACGAGCTGATCCACGCCTACTGCCACAGGACCGCGAAGTCCTTCTCCCGGTCGCGGCTCATCACGGAGGGCGTCGCGGAGTACCTGCGGCTCGTGAGCAACCGCGACAACGGGCTCAACGTGCCGATCGATAGGCTCCGGGACTCCCTCGCCGAGCTCGCGTACCTGCTGGAGCGCCTCTCGCGGGCGGGCGTGGACCTGAGGACCGTGCAGCCCCGGCGGCTCGTGGAGCTCGATCCCGACGCCTTCTACCAGCTCGGACACCTCGCCTACCTGATCGCGCAGGCGACGATGGCGTACGTGGGCGGCGACGTGATCCAGATCGCGCTCTACCGGCGGTCGGACGCGCCGATCCGCGAGGTGATCGAGGGGCTCGACTGGCGGGAGTTCCTCGGGTTCGTGGAGCGGGGATCGAGGCTCGGTCGGCTCGGACGCGCCGTGATCGTCGACGACGCGGCGCCGGCGTCGCGGACCGGGCGCGACCACGCGGGGTACACCGAGGCGCTGAGGAAGATCGGCGCGGACGTCCCCGGCAAGGTGGTCGAGCGAGAGCCCTCCCCCGGCGAGGTCGCCGCGACCCTCGGCGGCGAGGCGCGCCTCGGGCTCGCGCTCCGGCTCCTCCTCACGGAGCCTGCGGCCGTGCGGGTGTTCGCGGATCCGTCGGAGGAGATGGACCGGGTCATCCGCTTCGCCGCCCCCCACGCCCTGGCCGAGATCATGGGGCTCCGGCCCGAAGGCGAGACCGCGCGGATGGCGGCGGCGCGGCTTGCGGGGTTCTTCGGGGCGGCGCACGCGGGCCACGTCGTGACGCTCGGCGCGCCGCGGCGCACGGGCGGCGCGGAGATCCTCGAAGTCGCGCAGCCGCTCGCGATCGAGGGCTTCGCGGAGCACCCGCGTGACGAGCGTCGCCTCGCGGTCCTCGTCGTCGGGAGCCCGGGGACAGGGGCGTCGGTGCCCGCGGCGCCGCCCGAGGCGGCGAAGCCGCTCGAGGTGCTGCTGGTCGTCGACCTCACGCCGGACGGCCAGGCGCTCCGGTGGGCGCAGGCCTTCGACATGCCAGGCCGGCACGTCGCCTACTGGGCACCGCTCGCGGACGGGGAGTGACCGCGCGAATCTGGTCGGCCGTCGGGCCTCATGTCGGTCTCACGGAGCAAGCTCGATCCACACCTCCTTCCTTGAGGCCCGGTCGGTCGGCGGCCGCCGCGGACCTGTGCGAACATCTGGCGCCCCGGCCACGCTCCGGATCGCCCGCAAAGCGCGAACATCTGCCGCTTCGCTTCGCCGCAGCCGAGCACGGCGAACGTCCTGCGCCCCGGTCGGGTCTGTCGCCGGCGGCGCCAGCGCCAGCGGGGGAGTGCGAACATCTGCCGCTCGGACCCAAACGCCCGCCCTCGGGCCGCGGCCAGGGTTCCGGACGCCGGACCTCCGGGGCCCAGCGACCCGGCCGGCCGTGTGCGAACATCTGCCGCTCCGCCCCCGTCGATCGGCGCCCGCCGCGGACCTGTGCGAACATCTGCCGCTCCGCCCCGGTCGATCGGCGCCCGCCGCGGACCTGTGCGAACATCTGGCGCTCCGCCCCCGTCGATCGACGCCCGCCGCGGACCTGTGCGAACATCTGGCGCTCCGCCCCCGTCGATCGACGGCCGCCGCGGACATGTGCGAACATCTGGCGCTCCGGCCGCGCTCCGGATCGCCTGCGAAGTGCGAACATCCGCCGTCCGGCTTCGCGGCAGCCGCGGGCGGCGAGCACCTGGCGCATCAAGGGATCGCCGCCCGCCGGGGCAGACCGCGGCCCAAGCGGCACGACGGCCGCCCAAGGCGCGCCCCGCCCGGCCGACGGAGGCCCCCTCGGGACCAAGGTGGCCCGTTTCCCCATACTCCATGAACATACGGGACGGGGGCGACAAGTTTCGGGTATGTCGCCGCCCGGCCTCCGGCCTCGCCGCCGAAGCCCGGCGCACGCGGGAGATCCCCCCTTTCACGCCTCTTCCGGCGTGATCCACTTCTGGACGGGCGCGGGCACGTGGCGCTCGAACTGCGCGAGCAGGCCCTGCGCATCATGGCCCACGAGCACGAGCCCGCGGTGGAGCGGTTTCAGGAACCCCTCCGCGACGGCGTGGTCGAGCGCATCGAGCATCCGGTCGTAGTACCCGCGCACGTTGATCACGCCGCACGGCTTGCCGTGCAGCCCGAGCTGCGCCCACGTGATGATCTCGAACAGCTCCTCGAACGTGCCGAGCCCGCCGGGCAGCGCGACGAAGCCGTCCGACAGCTCCGCCATCATCGCCTTCCGCTCGTGCATGCTCGAGACGACGCGGAGTTCCGCGAGCCCCGCGTGCGCGAGCTCGCGGAGCACGAGCGCGTGCGGGATCACGCCGATCGCCTCGCCGCCGCCGCGCAGCACGGCGTCGATCACCTCGCCCATGAGCCCGGTGCCGCCGGCGCCGGTCACGAGCCCGATCCGCCGGCGCACGAGCTCCTCGCCGAGCGCACGCGCGGCCGCGCGATACGCCGGATCGCCGCCGGGATTCGAGCCGCAGAAGACGCAGATCCGCCGGATCGCCATCGCCGTCAGGGAACGCGGACGCCCATCGCGGACATGGTAGCGTCCCGTCGGGGGGTGAGGGGGCGCGGGGGAGAGGGGCTACTCGGCGTAGGTCCAGACGAGGCTCTCGCGGCCGCCGAGGATCGCCGTGTGCCGGTCGGGCACCACCGCGACGTCGTTCCACGCGCAGGGGCCCATGAAGGTCGCGGCCGCGATCTCCTTGAGCCCGGCGGCCGCGACCTCGTAGGCCACGATCCGCGTCGGGTGATGGTCCCCGTCCACGAACCTGCCAGCCGCCGCGACGAGCGTGTTCCGGCAGAGGGCGAGGCTGACGTTGCCGCCGTCCGCGACGCGCACGGGATCGAGCACGCGCCGCGCCTCGATGTCCACCGGGAGGATCACGCCGGACTTCGTCCCGACCCACGCGCGCCCGCCGGTCGCGGCGACGTCGTAGGTGACGGGCTGAGCCAACGTCAACGTCCCGACCGATTTCAGCGCGGCCGGATCGAAGACCTCGAACATGTCGCCGTCCCCGATCATCACGAGCAGCCCGGTCCTGGAATCGACAGCGCCGGCGATGGGTCGTCCGATCGCCGCCTTCCCCTTGAGGCCCCAGCGGGGCGGGTCCATGTGGAAAAGACGTACCTCCCTCCAACCGGGGAGCACGAACGTCTTCCCGTCGGGGAGCGCGCAGACGGCCCACGGATCGTCGAAACGGTCCTCGGCGCGCTCGATCCCGAGCGTCCTGTCGAGATCCGGGATGGTCCGGACCTCCGCGCCCCCACCGGCGAGGTCCGGCCAGAGCCCGGCCTTCCCGTCGAGGGTGAAGGCCATCCTGCCCCACGTGTCCCGCGCCTTGCCGACGACGTGCAGGTCCGCGTCGAGCACGACGGCCGACTCCAGCGCGCGTTCGACGAAGACGTGCGTGCCGTCCGGCGAGACCGCCAGGCCGTTGACCTGCCCCGGCAGCGCGAGCCGCCGCAGCTTCCCCTTGCCCTCGAGCTTCGGCGCGCCCTCCGCGACGACCGGGCGCGCCGACGTGCCCGGCTTCTCCGTGGACTCCACGGCCATGCCCATCATCGTCATCGCGTCCTCGAGCGGGATCGCGAGGCTCGCCTCGATCGTCGCGCCCTTGCGCCCGAGCTTCGCGTACGGCTTCAGGCCGAGCCCCATGAGGCCTGCGTCGGCGACCACGGCGACCTGCCTCGCGAGATCCTCGGTCTCCGCGTCCGCGGTCGCGCGGACCTCGACGGTCGGCCCCGCCTTGAATGTGACGACGCCGCTCGTGAGCGCGGCGAACGGCGCGCCCTCGGGCTCCTTCCCGATCTCCTTCCGCAGCGCCGGCGTCGGGAGGAACACCGTCCAGGCGTGCGCGTCGGGCGCCGCCTCGAGCGCCTTCGAGATCGTGCTCCGCTCCGCACCCTCCCTCATCGCGGCGTACAGCACGTCGATCCCCTTCGCCGGATCGGCGAAGAGGAGCGCGCCGTCCACGACGCCGAACGCGCCGTTGAACCCGCAGTAGAGCTTCCCCTGCAACTCCTTGTTCTCGAACACGGTCATCCCGTCGCGCACGACCGGCTTGATCCCGGACGGCGCGAGCGCCTGCGCGAGCTTCGCCGCGTCGAACCTCCCGCGGGCGATCGCGTAGACCTGCTGCTCGTTCCTCGCGATGTCGCCGCCGAGCGCGAACGTCACCGACGCGAGGTCCTTCTCCGGGTCGAACCCGATCCCCTCGAAGAGCCCCTCGAGCCCCATCGCCTCGGCGAGGAACTCGCGAATCGGCTTCGCGATCCTCCCCCATACCTCCGTCTTCCGCAGCGCGTCGAAGTCGAAGTGGTTCAAGATCACGCAGTCGGCCGGCAGGTTCTCCTTCGGGCCGGCGCTGGCGGCTGCGGCGAGAAGCACGAGGGCGGCTGCGCGACGCATCCTGACATCCTACATCGGGGTGAGGGGGCGCGGGGGAGAGGGGAGATCACCGCGCGCCGGTGAGCCGCGCGACCGCGACCGACACGACCGCGTCGTCCATCACGTTCGTTGACGTGCGGAACATGTCGAGGAAGGCGTCCACCGCGAAGATCAGCGCGATGTACTGGACGTCGAGGCCCACCGCGTTCGCCACGAGCACCATCGTCACGAGGCCCGCGTCCGGCACCGCCGCCGCGCCGACCGCCGCGAGCACCGCCGTCAGGAAGACGATCACGGTCGTCACCGCGCCCAGGTGGATCTCCGCCCCCGGGAGCCCCCCGAACAGCTGGATGAGGAAGATCACCGCCACGCCCTCGTAGAGCGCCGTCCCCGTCATCCCGATCGTGGCTCCGATCGGCGCCACGAAGTCCACGATCTTCCGCGGGACCTTCAGCTCCCGCTCCACGCACTCGATCGTCACCGGCAGCGTCGCGGCGCTCGACCGCGTCGCGAACGCCACCGCCCACGCGCGCCGGATCCCCTTCAGGAAGGAGAGAGGGCTCATCCTCCCCACCACGCGCACGAGCGTCAGCAGGAACCCCACATGGCACGCGATCCCGAGCAGGACGGTGATCACATACCATAAAAGAGTATGGAACACGGCGGGGCCGTGCGTCGCGACGAGCGACGCGATGAGGCAGAAGATGAAGAACGGCGACCCCCACATGATCCAGCGGGTGACCTGCAGCATCGCCGCGTTGCATCCCTCGATCGCCGCGACCGCCGGCCGCGCCTTCTCGCCGATGACCATCAGCGCGACACCGAAGAGCGCCGCGAAGAAGATGATCCCGAGGCTGTTCGCGCTCGCGAGCGCGTCGAACGGGTTCGTGATGATCTGCCGCAGGTTCTCCTTGATCGCGTCCTTCGGCGTGAGCCTCCCCGCGGCCTCGACCTTGGCCTCCCGCACCCCCTCCCTTCGCGCGATCTCCGCGCGCCGCTCGCTCCACGAGGCGCGGATCTCGTCGCGCGCGCCGCGGTGCCCCGGCGCGATCGCGAGCACGAAGATGAGTCCGATCATCACCGCGACCGCGGTCGCGATCAGGTAGAGCAGCATCGCCCGCCAGCCGATCGCCCAGAGCTCCTTCTGGCTGGAGAGGCTCGTGATCCCGGCGAGGATCGAGAAGAGGATCAGCGGTGCGACGATCATCTTCAGCGCGCCGATGAAGATCGTCGTCCCGAAGAGGTCGCACCACCAGACGACCGCGTCCGAGGGGCCGATGAGGCCCACCGCGGCGCCGAGGATCATGCCCAGGAAGAGCAGGTTCTGGTGGCGCACGGGACCGAGCTTACAGGATGAGGGGGGGCTCCGGGGGCCGCGAGGGCATTTGGTATCCTCGTGCTCCATGCGGAACCGGCTCCTTCTCCTCTCCCTCCTCCTCGCCTTCGGGTGCGGAAAGAAGGGGAAGCCCGCCCCCCCGCAGGGCGGCGGCACGCCCGCGCCCGTCGAGGCGACGAAGCCCCCGGAGCCCGCCCCTCCCCCGGCCCCCACCCCACCCGCTCCGGACCCCGAGGAGCGGAAGAGGAAGCGCGAGGAGCTGAAGGCGAAGGTCGCGAAGCTCGAGAAGACATGGAAGGGCCTCGATGCGAAGCACGCGGAGGAGATGAAGGGGCTTCCCGAGATCGGGCTCCTCCGGCGCACGTACACCCAGGCGATCCTCGACGCGCGCAAGAAGGACGCGGAGCTCTCGACGATGCTCGACCGCCAGAACGACCTGAAGAAGCTCGCGGAGAGCGCCGTCCGCGGGAAGCTCAAGGAGTTGCGCGACGAGCGCGCGAAGATCGCCGCGCGGCAGGACGCGATCCAGGACGCCTGGCGACAGAGCCTCGAGGACGCGAAGCTCGGCACGGTCGAGGAGTCGCCCGTGAAGAAGGATCTCGACACGATCCGCGCCGTCAAGCGGCAGTGGTTCGCGGCCACGCCGCTCGCGCGGCGCGGCGCGGCGAAGGAGAGCGAGCGGAAGATCATCAACGACGGCTTCCGCGGCTGGCTCGGCGAGGTTCCCGAGCGGAAGCGCGTCGTCGGCCAGCTCCTCGGCCTCCCGCAGGCGCCGAAGGGCAAGACGCCCGAGTCCTACGACTTCACCGACCTCAAGTTCTTCCTCCTGCTCGAGCTCATGGAGGCGCAGATCGAGAAGCAGAACATCGCCGTCGAGAAGAAGGAGCTCACCGAGAACCGCAGCAAGCTCGAGGCGATCCAGAAGGAGCTCGACGCGATCGACGCGAAGATCCACGAGCAGCTGGTGGAGGGCGGCGAGGAGCTGCAGGAGTACGAGGAGCTCGTCGACCGGCTCCCGCTCGTGCGGCAGTCGGCGTCCTACCTGTCGGAGCGCGTCGGCGTGCTCAAGTCGACGCTCGACCAGATCGACGAGATCAAGGAGCGCCAGGCGCGCGAGGACGACGAGGCGCTGAAGGCGCTCGAGCAGGCCCGGAACGAGCTCGCCGCGCTGCGGTGACCCGAGGGCCCGGGGCCGAACGGGCCGCGGGTCAGCGGCGGCCGCGCGCTTCGGCCAGCTGCTAGGGTCTGTCTGGAAAGTCGGCCGTAAGGACCGAGGCTGAGCGAGCCGCCGCCAGACGAGGAAGGCCGACGAGCCGTATTGACGGAGAAATACGGTGAGGAGGCCTGACGAAGTATGGCGGCGG
>WYBS01000119.1 GCA_011525755.1 Planctomycetaceae bacterium | reverse complement strand
GGCACCGTACGCCGCGGTACCGCTACGATCGGGGGAGGTCGCCGAGGCGGGTCACCGTGCGGATCTCGGCCCGGGGTACGACCACGCGGTCGTGCTTCCTGAAGATGCCGTAGCGCGCCGCGAAACGGAGGTAGTCCGCCGTGCTCTTCCCGTCCGCGCCGTCGTCGTGGTGGTCCGCGTCGAGCAGGATGATCCCGGCGCGCGTCTCCTCGTCGCAGCGGCCCACGTAGACGCGCGGGCCGAACGTCTCGACGACGACGGTGATCCCGTGCAGCTCGCCCTTGTCGCTGTGGAAGGTGCCCACGCTACTTCTTCGCGCAGAACTCGTCGAACGCGCTCACGAGCTCGAACGCGACGCTCGGGGCGTCCCGCCCCTCGATCATGTGGCGCGGCAGGAAGAAGACCGGCTCGCCGTCCCTGAAGAGCACCGCGGACGGGCTCGAGGGCGGGAACTGCTTGAAGTGCGCGCGGGCCGCCGCCGTCGCGTCGGTGTCCTGGCCGGCGAAGACGGTCGCGATCCGGTCCGGCTTGTGGTCGCCCGAGAGCGCGAGCTTGAGGCCGGGCCGCGCGCTTCCCGCGGCGCAACCGCAGACGGAGTTGACGAAGAGGAGCGCGGTGCCCGTCTTCGTCTTGAAGAACTCATCGACGGCCTTCGTGGTGGTGAGCTCCTTCGCTCCGAGATCCACCATCTCGCGGCGCATCGGGGCGACGAGCTCGGGGTCGTACGGCATGGACAAGATCCTACCCGGTGGAGCGAACAGGCCCCCTGCCCCCGGAGCCCCCTCACCCGACGACCAGACGAAAGAGACCAAATGAGACCAATCGACAAGCTGCGTCGTTGGCGCAAAGCGTTACGTGGAAGCATGTTATGTGATTTTACGAACCAATGCGTGGATGCAGTTTGCTCTTGTCTCACGCTGTGGTTCGCTGCGGGTGCAGGTTTCCAGACAGGCTTCGGACAGATGGGAAAAGTGGACCATCGCGGCGCCTCCCCCCTTGGCAGAGGGCAGGGAGGCGGGCGGGTCCCGTCCCGCCAAACGGCGGGAGGTGACCCGGCGCCCGCGGTACGTCCCGAGGTAAGGCGCATGGGAGGCGCCAATGACCACCGGGTCATCCGCCTCCTCCGCGCGCTGCTCGCGTTCCCCCGCGTCCTGAAGCTCTACCCCGCCGGCCACGCGCGCGTCGAGGCGCAGGTCGCGGAGCTCTCCCGCTTCCTCGACGACGTGTTCGGCGGGAGGAAGGTCCCGCTCACGTTCCAAGTCCGCGGCGTGCGCGTCGAACTCAACGACGAACCCGTCACCGCAGCTCCCGAGATCACCTCGGACCTGGCCTACAAACTGCGCCGTCGGCGCATCCGAAGCCTGATCCTGCTGCCAGGGATCGAACGCTCGGAGCTGAAGCTCCTTGCGGAGCTACTCTGCCTCGATGCACGGGAGCTCGCCCGTTCGGGAGGCGCGCACGCCTTTTTCGCCCGTTCCCCCCACCCCCACCTCCAGGTCTCCACCTTCCGCGGCGACGGCGACGCCGAGGACGCGGAGGACGAGCAGGCCCAGGGGCAGCTCACCCCGCTGCTCGCCGAGCGCATGCGGGCCCCGGAGACGATCGCCCGTTTCGAGCACCTGCAGCGCACGCTCGAGCGGAGCCTCCGCGCGGAGCCGCAGAGCGTGCCCCACGTGCAAGGCAACCTCGACAAGCTGCTCCTCGCCTTCTTCGCACGCCCGGAGTGGGAGGCGCTGGAAGGGGATGCGCTCCAGTCCGCGATCCTCGCCTTCCTCGAGATCGTCGAGCACACGCTCGACCAGCCCGCGCTCGCCGCGATCCTCATGGCACGCGTCGAGAGCCTCCGGTCCTTCTTCCGCGGCGTCACGCCGCAGGACCTGACGCGCGGCAGCGCCGCGGTCCACGTCGGCGGCGCCGAGCAGGAGACCTACTCCACGGAGAAGGTGCGCGAGCTGCTCGCGGCGGAGCAGCCCGATGCGCAGGCGACGCTGGTCTCGATCCGGCGCCACCTCGAGTTCCACTCGTCGGAGGAGACCGCGCTCCTCATCCTCTGCGAGCTGCTCCTGACGGCGGAGATGCCGGACGAGTTCCACGAGCGCCGGCACATGTTCCTCTCCACGATCGCCGAGGCTCGCTACTCCTCCACGTCGGTCGCGCGCGTGCTCCGGCACATCGCGATCGACATGCCGCCCGTCCCGTACGAGTCGCGCGAGCAGCTCATCCAGGCGGTCTTCGACAACACGCGCGACGAGGAGGCGGTGCTCCTCCTGCTCGCCTCGATGACCGACCGCCCCGAGATGGCGCGCCCGATCGTGAAGCGGCTCTCGGCGCGGGCGAATCCGTTCCAGATGCTCGTGCGCATCCTCGCGACGCCGCTCCTCCGGCCGTTCCGCCATGTGGCGACCGAGCGGCTGATCGAGGTGGCACGGGAGAAGAAGCAGACGCTCGCGCGCTGGGCCCGCCAGAACCGGGAGCTCTTCTTCAGATCCGAGATCTTCGCGCCCCTCTTCGCGCAGGGGATCGCGGTCGTCGGGCCCATCTGCAAGGAGATCCTGACGAAGGGCCCGCCCGCGGACCGGCAGGAGCTGGTCAGGAGGCTCGCGGAGACGGGGAGCGACGCGGCGCTCCGCCTCCTCCTCCTCGGCCTCGCCTACGGGGACCAGGGGATCGACCAGGAACTCGTCCGCGCCCTCGGACGGTTCAGGTCCCCGCTCGCGGCGGGGATCCTCGCCGACATCGTCTACCGGGCCAACGTGCGGAAACGCGGCATCGCCGAGGCGAGCACCGCGATGAGGGCGCTCCAGCAGATGGGGAGCGCCGAGAGCGTGGCCTTCCTCCAGAAGGTGGCGCGCGCACGCTCCGCCTTCCTGCCGCTCTTCCGCAAGGATCTGCGACAGATGGCCACGAGCGCACTGCAGGAAACCACCGCCGCAGGCGGGGAGAAACGCGAATGAGCGACGTCATGACGCATCTCGAACTGGACCGGGCCGAGGAGCTGGCACGCCGGATGGCGGCCGCGGTGTCGGCACGGCGCATCTACGCGCCCGACCACACCCGCGCGCACGCGGCGTTCCAGGACCTCGCCACCGAGCTGCGGCGGGCGTTCGGCCTCGGCCACGAGCGCGTGCGCTTCACGTTGACGGGCGGCATCCTCACGCACGAGGGCGTACCCATCGTGAACGGAACCGCCTCGCACCTCGCGCAGCTCTTCCAGGAGCGCGACAGCGGCGGCGTCGCCTTTCACGTCGGCGTCGGCGACGACGCGCTCTCCCATCTCGTCGACTGGCTGGCGGGGCGCCGCCCCTCGGGCATCGTCCCCCGCGCCCCGGGGCTCGAGGTCCTCGATCCCGGCGCCGGCGAGGAGCTGACGGAGCAGAACGAGCGGAGCCGCGTCGCGGAGCGGCTGCCCGAACTCAAGGTCCCGCTCGAGGTGCAGGCGAAGGCGATCGAGATCATGGAGCACGTCCTAGCAGAGGCGCGCGCGGGCCGCCACTTCGACTTCGGCGCGGTCTCCTCCGTCGTGCGCTTCGCGGCGGAGGCCGCGCGGGCGAGCGGCACGCAGCTCATGGCGGCCACGCAGCTCCCGCGCGAGAGCCCCGCCTCCTTCGACCACTCGATCAACACCTTCCTCATCGCGACCGCGATGATGGAGCCCGTCGCGC
>WYBS01000118.1 GCA_011525755.1 Planctomycetaceae bacterium | reverse complement strand
TCGGCGGTGTACGGCGGCTGCTCGTCGTCCTGGTAGATCGTGAGGATCGCCGGGCCCGCCCGCATCGGCTCCGACTGCGCGTCGCCGTTCTGGTCCGTCTCGCCCGCCCAGCCCACGTAGTTCTGCTCGTCGTCCATGAACTGGAAGTAGATCCCCGCGACGCCCTTCCCCTCCTCGTCCACCGCCTTGAGCTTGAGCGTTCCCGTCGGCACGAGCGAGAGGTCGTGCCGCACCATCTCGGATCCCGCGACCGACACGCGCGCCGTCGCCGCGCCCTGCGGGCCCATGTTCACCTGCAGGACGTACGTGCCCGCCGCGAGGCCCTCGAGGAAGTACCGCCCGCGGTCGTCCGTCTGGTCGTTCCCGCCGAGGATCCAGTCGCTCTGCTGTACGGCGCCCGGGCCGCGGTAGAGACGCGCCTGGACGTACGCGTTCGGGATCGGCTTGCCCTGCGGGTCGCGGAGCGTCCCCTCGATCCCGCCGCCCGCGTCGAGCACGATATCCAGGGGGCCCGGGGGCACGAGCTCCTCGACGACGACGCCGTCGATCACCTTCGGCTCGTGGCCGGGCGCCTTCACGGTCACCTGGTACCGCGACGGCATCACCGCCATCTCGAACCGCCCGTCCGGCGACTGGACCCAGTTCTGCCAGTGCGTGCCGCCGCGCCGCGACCGCCGGTCCGCCCCCGGATCCTGGAGCGGCTGGAGGCCGAGGAAGAAGCGCTGGAGCGGGCGGCCCGAGACGGCGCTCCGGACCGTGCCCCCGAGCGTCTGCACGGGCTTCAGCACCATCTCGACGTCCGTCGTGCCCGTCGGGACGTCGAGCGCCGGGTCCGCGCCGCCGCCCGTCTGCAGGTTCGCGTAGATGTCGTAGCGCCCCTCCGGCAGCCCGCCCAGCCGGAACCGCCCGAGGCCGTCCGTCTCGACGTAGCGGTAGTTCATCTGCGGCGTGTTCTTCGGCCCGCGCGCGTTGACGCGGGCGCGGCTCACCGGCTCGCGCTCCGCCGTGAGGATCCGCCCCTCGATCATGCCGCCCGCGAAGCTGACCTTCACGTCGGTGAGCCGCTGCCCGTCGGATCCCTCCACGAACTGGCTCGCCCAGCCGTAGGTCGCGTGGTACGCGTAGAGCCACTGCTTGCCCGGCAGCGCGCCCTTGAGCCGGAACCGCCCCTCCGCGTCCGTGCACGTGACGGGGTTCTCCTGCCAGCGGTACTGCGACGCGAACTGGAACCCGGGCACCATCTCCCAGCCCTGGATCTGCACGGTGACCGAGGCGAGCGGCTTGTCGTCGCGGTCGCGCACCTCGCCCTCGACCGAGAGCCCCTCGGAGAGCTGCACGCGCACGTCCTTCACCCCCGGGCCCCCCACCGGCACGTCGATCGGGAACTTCTCGCCCGGGCCGTGGTCGCGGTGGAAGGCGACGACCGCCACCCGTCCCGGCTGCACGCTCTCGAAGCGGAACACGCCGCCCTCGCCGCTCGTCGTGAAGTTCCGCTGCTGGCTCCCCTGGTCGGGCTGGACCCCCGGCGCGAGCGACACGCGGTGGAGGTAGATGCGCGCCCCCTTGAGCGGCTTGTCGAGGCGGTCGAGGACGATGCCCTCGACCGCGAGCGAGGAAAGGAGCTCGAAGTCGAGCGAGCCGGTGCCGTCGCTCTGCCGCTGCTGCTGGAGGTAGCCGTCGGCGCGCGCGAAGAAGACGAGGTTCGGGGCGGTGCTGACGTTTCCCAGCGTATACATGCCCTCCGCGTCCGCGGTCGCGGTGCGGTGGAAGGTCTCGAGCCCCTCCGCGACGGTCGCTCCCGCGATCGGACGCTGCTCGCGGTCCACGACGCGGCCCTTGAGCGTCTCGCCCTTCTCGAGCGCGAAGTCGACGCGGTAGGTGCGGCCTCCCTTGGTGACGAGGCTCGAGCGCTCCCCGCGGCGGAGGCCCTCGGCGACGACGACGACGCTGAAGCCCTGCCACGCGCTCGCCGGCGGAGGAAGCTCGGCGAAGACGTAGCTCCCGTTCGCGTCCGTCCTCGTCTCCGCGCGGAAGGCCCACTCGTGGACGATCACCGCGGCGCCCGCGACCGGCTGCCCGTTCTCGCGCTCGGTCACCGTGCCCTCGAGCCGCGCGCCGGGCGCGAGCGTGAGGTCGACCGAGGCGCCGACCTGCAGGTTCGAGGCGTACGCGACGCCGACGCCCGTCTTCTGCGCGACGACCGAGTACTGCTGCCGCTCGAGCGGCCCGAGCACGAACGTGCCGTCCGCCTCCGTACGCACGCGCGGCGTCGAGCCCATCGGCGACGGCTGCACGCGCCAGTCGCGGAACGCGCCGGCGACGATCGCGTCGGCGACGGGCTTGCCTTCGCGGTCGAGCACCCGTCCGCGGATCGACTCCTCGAGCGGGAGGCTCCGGTCGCCGTAGGGCGGCAGCTCCTCGGGCGCCGTCTCGTCGGCCGCCGCCGCGTCGGCGGGCGCCGCGAGCGCCTCGACGGCCTCGCCCCCGCCCGACGCATCCTCCGCCTGTCCCATCCCGGGACGACCCGCGTGGGCGGCCCGCGACCCCGTGAACGCGTCGGGGTGGAGGAGCGCGCCGACGAGGAGCGCCGCGCCCAGAAGGAGCGCGATCACGAACGCCCACTGCGACCGCTTCGCCGGCTTCCCCATCGGCGGTGTCTCATCCTAGCGCGGTCGCCACCCCCGCCTGCGTAAAAAGGGGCCGGCCCGGCTTGCATACCTAGAGCCGCAGAGTATTGATTCAAGTGGAATACCGCTCATGTCCGCTTGAGCTCCCTCAAGCGTTCAACGAACTCCCGATGCCTGTGGGCCGCCTCTCCCGGCGGCCCATGTCCTTTTCGTGGGGATCGGGGGGGGCTCCGGGGGGGGCGACGGCCCGCCCTGCCGCGGTCGACAGGCCCCCGCCCCCCCGCGCCCCCCCACCCCCGGGCCCGCAGGCGAATCTTGGCCGGCGGCGCTACCTTGTGCCGCGATGCCCCGCGCCGAGGTGACCCTCGACAAGATCGTGTCGCTCAGCAAGCGACGCGGCTTCGTCTTCCAAGCAAGCGAGATCTACGGCGGCTTCGAGTCGACGTGGGACTACGGCCCCCTGGGCGTCGAGCTCAAGCGGCGGATCGCGGACGCCTGGTGGCGCGACATGGTGATGGCGCGGGAGGACGTGGTCGGCCTCGACTCGGCGATCCTCCAGGCGCCGAAGGTGTGGGAGGTGTCGGGCCACGCGACCGGGTTCAACGACCCGCTCGTCGACTGCAAGGCGTGCAAGGGGCGGTTCCGGGCGGACAAGCTCGCGATGTCGCAGTGCCCGCGGAAGCCGAGCAAGCACCCGGGCGAGCACTCGGACTGCGCGCTCACGCCGCCGCGGCAGTTCAACATGATGTTCAAGACGCAGGTGGGCCCCGTCGAGGACTCGGCGGCGATCACCTACCTGCGGCCCGAGACCGCGCAGGGCATCTTCACGAACTTCCTCAACGTGCAGCAGACGATGCGCATGAAGCTGCCGTTCGGCGTCGCGCAGATGGGGAAGTCGTTCCGGAACGAGATCGTCACGGGCAACTTCCTCTTCCGCACGCGCGAGTTCGAGCAGATGGAGATGGAGTACTTCTGCCGGCCCGAGGAGTCGGCGGCGAAGTTCGAGTACTGGGTCGCCGAGCGCCTGCGCTGGTACCGGTCGATCGGGCTCCGCGAGGAGAACCTGCGCGCGCGGCCGTACGAGAAGAAGGACCTCGCCCACTACGCCGCGGCGTGCACGGACATCGAGTACCGGTACCCGTGGGGCTGGGACGAGCTCGAGGGGGTCGCGAACCGGACGACGTTCGACCTCACGCGGCACTCCGAGGCGTCGGGGAAGAAGCTCCAGTGGATGGACCCGGACACGAAGGAGTGGATCACGCCGCACGTGGTCGAGCCGGCGGCGGGGCTGTCGCGGCTCGTGCTGGTCGCGCTCCTCGACGCGTACGACGAGGACGTCGCGGACGGCGAGCCGCGGACGCTCCTGCGCTTCCACCCGCGGATCGCGCCGATCACGCTCGGCGTCTTCCCGCTCGTGAAGCGCGACGGGATGCCGGAGAAGGCGCGCGAGATCGTGAGGCGCTACCTCGACCGCTTCCCGGTCTTCTACGACGAGAGCGGCGCGATCGGGCGCCGCTACCGCCGGCAGGACGAGGTCGGCACGCCCTTCTGCGCGACGGTCGACGGCGAGACGATGACCGGCGGCACGGTCACGATCCGCGAGCGCGACTCGATGAAGCAGGAGCGCGTGAGGATCGAGGCGATCGGCGACTGGATCGACGCGCGGACGCGGGCGTAGGCGCCGGGTCGGGCGTCCACGCGCGCCGGATTCAGGGGGGCGCGGGGGGCGGCCGAGAGCAAGGCGACGCGAGCGGAACGGGCAGGGACGGACGCGTGTGGCGGCAAGCCGGGTGAGCCGCTCCGACCTGCGTTGGTAGGGGGCTCGGCGGGGGTCGAGCGGCGTCTTCCCCACTCCTCCGCGGCGGCGAGGCGCCCGCGGGAAGCGCCGGTCCGGATTCCGGGCGCGCGCGATCCTGTCGGACCCATGCTGCATGTCTCTATTCCATGGATTGGATCCGGGAAAGGGCGGGCCCCTCGAGGGGCCTCCGTCCGGCGAAGCGGCGCCGTCTTCGGCCCCGCCACGGTCTTCGCGCTCCGCGCCCGAACGGAAGATGTTCGCACATGCGGCGCCACCCTCCGCCATGACGGGGGCGCCTGCGGACACGCCCTGGCGGTGCGGAAGACGTTCGCACACCGGCCGCCGGCCACGGCCGGCCAAGCGCCAGATGTTCGCACACCGACATGAACCGCCTTCGCGGCCGGCGCCGCCGCCCTGCGGGACCGCATGCGATCGCTCCGCGACGGCAGCGGAGACGATTCGGACGCGTTTCGACCATCACGCCCCGCAGGTCCGGGATTGATCCCTACTTCTTCGGGAGGCGGGCGATCTCGTCCGCGGCCCAGTCGGCGATCGACGTGCCGGCGTAGCTCTCGCGGACGGCCTCGTACGCCTTCCGCTGCCCGCCCACGTCGCGGACCTCGCGCAGGATGCGGAGCATCTCTGCCCCGCCCTCCTGGAGGATCGCCCGGATCGCGGCGCGTGCCTCCTCCATCGCCGGCTCCTCGCCGCGCCAGCCGTCGCCGGCCCGCAGCGCCTCGCGCCACGCCGCGACCTTCTCGCCCGGGGTTCTCGCGGCGTTCGCCTTCCCGATCGCCGCGGCGACGGCCTCCTTGTCCTTCGCGGGCTCCTCCTGCTTCGCGCGCTGGAGGACCTCGCGCAGGACCGGCACGATCTCGTCGGGATCCGCGGTCGAGAGCGTCGGCAGCCCCGCGTACTCGGGGTCCGCGTTCTCGCCCTTGGGGTTCAGGAAAAGGAGGGACGGCGTCCCCTCGACGTTGCCCCCGCAGGTCGGCACGAACCAGTCCTTGTACTCGTCCGTTCCCACGGAGACCGACAGCCAGGCGAAGGAGGGCGCAAGGGCGGCGATGCGATCGTCCCCGGCGAGGTTCTTCAGCAGCTCGGCGGAGAGCGGGCACCCCTTCTGCCGGAGCAGCACCGCGATCGGTTTCTTCTCCGCCGCAGCCTTCTTCGCGCCGTCGAGGCTCTTCGACCACTCGATCCCCGCCTCGGCGACGCCGGGAAGGAGGAGGAGCGCGAGGAGGAGGAAGGCGCGCCCGCTCATTTCGCGGCGTCCCTCCGCTTCGGGAGCTTCGACAGCGTGACCGCGGCGACCGGCGCCGAGTGGCGGCTCTCGAGCCCGTCGGCCGTCACCGACGTGACGGCGTAGGCGTACTCGGTCGCGGGCTTCACCGTCGCATCCGGGAAGCGCATGGCGCCCCGGAGCGGCCGCTCGGTGAGCCGCGTCCAGGGCCCGCGCGCGCTCGCCGCCCGGTAGACGTGGTAGCCGACGACGCCGTCGCTGCCGCCCGGGGTCCACGAGAGCGTGACGTGCCGGACGCCGGCCTCGGCGACGAGGAGGATCGGGGGGGCCGGGGGGGTCGTGAACTGAAGCCGCCCGGCCCACCGGTTCTTCCGGGCGTCCTCGATCGCGAGCCCGAATGTGATCGCGTGCCCGTCGTAGTCGGGGGCGAGCTGGAACTCGAACGTCCGGTTCGGATGCGCGACCTCCTCAAGCGCGACCGCCCCGAGGGAGACGGCGTCCTTCAGCAGCGTGACCGCGGGATCGGAGGTCGTGGCGACGACCTTCACGCCCGTCGCGGCCTGCGTGCCGCCGTTGTAGAGGCCCACGGAGAAGCGGATCCTCTTCCCCGCGTCCTCCCACCCGATCCGCTTGTCCCGGTTGCCGTCCGCGTCGTCGACGGCGACCGCGACGCACGTGAGCGACGGCCCCTCGACCGGCTGCCGGTAGGTCCACGCCCACGCCTCGCCCTGCGCCTTCCACCGGAGCGTCGCCCACGCCTGGTGCCACGCCGGGGTGCGCCGCGTCGCGTGGACCCGGAACGCGGCCCCGCCTTCGACCCTCTCGGGCCCGGCCACCGCCTTGACGAACGGGTCGTCCTCGAACTCGAGCGTCAGCTCTCCGCCCGGGAGCGGCGCGTCCTTGGGCCACGAGAAGACGAACCGCACCGTCTCGCCCGGGTTCAGGTCCTTCATCGCGTTCCCGCGGAGCCGCGTGGCGCCCTCGTCCGCGCGCGGCGCCACGGCCGGCGGCTGGTCCTCCGGAGCCTCCCCCGATCCGTCCTCGGTGATGCCCCCGTCGTCCTCCGCCTTGGCCGGCGGCTGCTCGGGGGCCTCCTCGGCTACCTCGTCCCCGGCCTCGTTCGCGGCGTCGTCGATCGCGAGCAGAGGCCGGGCCACCGCGAGCGCGTCCGCGGGCGTCTTCGAAAGGACGAGCGCCTTCTTCTCGGACGGGCGGCCGTTCTGCGCCAGCACGCCGATGCGCACGGGACCGGGCCTTCCGGGCGCCGGGAGATGCGCGATCCCCGACTCGTCGGTGAGGCCGACGAGGAAGACGCCCGCCCCCTCGACGAAGACGCGTGCGCGGCGAACCGGCTTGCCGAGGGCGTCGGCCACGGTGACGCGCGCGGGGACGTTCACCGCGAGACGCTCCCCCGAGATCGCCGGCGCGAACGGCGCCCCGGTACGCACCCACATCTCCGGATCGCCGAGCAGCTGCAGCACCTGGCGCACCCAGACGTCCTGCTCCACCGCGCGCTTCGCCTCGACGACGGCGCGACCGAGCTCCGGGCAGTCGCCGCTGAAGAGCCGGCGCCAGATCTGGTGGTTGACGTCCGAGCCGAACGAAAGGTGGCTGTATCCCACGTAGGCGATCCCGCCCGCCTTCGGCTGGAGGACCATGAGCGAGCCGAGGCAGACGTCCTTCTCGAACTCGTTCGTGTCGCAGGAGTTCGCGAAGACGACCGGGTACCGCCCCTCGTTCCTGAGCACCTTCACCTGGTTCACGCCCCAGCTCGTGTGGTCGTCGCACGCCCAGAAGTGGGCGGGGCAGCCGTGGCAGAAGAAGTCGAAGAACGCGTACCCCTTGTTCAGCTCGTCGGAGATCGCCTGGATCGGCTGCGGCTTCCTCTCGACGACGAGCTCGGCCGCATACCCGTCGCCGCCGAGCTCGCGGAAGAGCTTCGCCACCTCGTCCTGCCGCTGCTCGAACTGGCGCGCGCCGACGACGAGCGCCCGCGAGCACCACGCCGTGTCCTTGTCCTTCGCGTGGACGTACGCGAGGTACTTGTCGAGGAACGCCTCCGCCTCCTCGAGCGTCTCGGCGGGGACGCGCCCGACGCAGAGGTCCTCGACGAGGTCGAAGCCGTCCCTGTCCGCCTCGCCGATGTGGCGGTCGCCGTTCCCGTTCCAACCGTACGCGCCGATCCTGTCCGGGTCGTCCCGCTCCTCGGGCAGGACGTCCGCGTAGTAGACGTCGCACGCGATCTGGTTCCCGCCGAGCGCCTGCTTGTACGCGCGGATCCGCTGCGTCGGCACCGCGTCGACCCCGCCGCCGAGCAGCACCCACCGCGTCCTCCAGTTCAGGCGGAGGTCCTGGAGCAGCCGGTAGAGCCGCTCCGGCAGGTCCACGCCGGGGTAGTAGGCGCTTCTCTGGAGCCACTCGACGGTCACGACCTGGGCGGGCATCCCCGTGGAGCGCTTCCACTCGGCGAGCCTCCGGAACACGGGCGCGAGCTCCTCGGACGTGACGATCACGTACGGCACGCCGAGGTCCGGCGGGAGGTCCGGGTCCGGCTGGAACCGCCCCTTCGCGGGAGGAGCGCCGAGGGCCGTGGGCGAGAGGCCGGCCGCGAGGACCGCGGCGAAGAGGACCTTCCATCGGTGGCTCATGGACGCGGGCGGGCGGCGACTATCGTACGCGACGGGAGCGTGGCGTTGGCTGCAGACGAGCGAAGCGGCGCCGAACGACCGCGTGACGCGGCCAGTCCGACGCGCCTTGAGCCCGTCCTCGATCGCAGAACTGCGGCGGCACGGATCCGCGCCGCCGCGGGGGCCTGGGATATGGCAGTCCGGCCCCGCGGGGGGCCCACCTGCGCCGGTTCGGCGCAGAAAGGTGCGCACGTCGAGACTTGTCGGTCCCGCACCGTATCCCTGCACTCAATGGATTGGATCCGGGAAGGGGCCCGGGAGTGGCTCCCGTTCTGTCCCCGCTGGCCGAGCGGTCGCCGGCCCGCGTCGCGGGTGCACTCCGCGCCCCCGAGCCCGAGCGCCAGATGTTCGCACTTCCGGCGCCACCCGCCGCCATGACCGAAGGGCGCCGGCGAACGACCCACGCGAAGGCGTTCGCCCGCGAACGACCGCCGGGCGAGCGCCAGATGTTCGCACTCCGACATGCACCCGCCACGGCGGCCGGCGCCGCCGCCCCCGCGGGTCCCGAATGGAATCGCTCCGCGCTGGCCGCGGTGGGGATTCGAAGCCGCTTTGGGCGCGCGCCGAGCGTAGGCGTTTGGAGCGGCGGATCGAAGAAACGGACAACCGCCCGCCGCCGCCGGAAAGAGGAGCGGCGTCGCGGTGGGTGCTTGCCTGGCCGGGCCTCGCCGGCTGCGCGATCTGGCTGTTCGACGGGGTCCACTAGGTCCTCTTCCGGGTCCCGGCGTGGGGGGCACCGACCTTCGGGATGCTCATGCTCCCGGGCCTGCCGCTCTGGGCGCTGACCTCCATGCTGCAGGCCGTCTCGGAGCCGCCGCGCGCTCGCCGCCCGGCGCTCCTCTCGAACGGCGCCTTCCTCCTCGCGACCGTCGCGGTCCTCGTCGCCGTGTTCTGACTCCGGCCCCCGGAGCCCCCTCTCTTCCTGCGCCCTTGGAATGCCCTATACTTGCTGCGGCGATGAACGGCAGGTGGGTTGCCGCCGCGGCGGCATTGCTTCTCCTCGGCGCGGCGGCCGGCGCGGAGGACTTCGAAACCGCGTTCAAGGCCTACAAGACGGGCGTCAAGCGGCAGTCGCTCCTGAAACGCACGGACGCGCGCGCGCGGCTGGCGCAGACCGGCGACCCGCGGGCGCTCAAGGCGCTCATCCAGGACTACGGCAGGCCCGAGGAGCCCAAGGACCAGGTCCGCTACCTGATCGCGTTCATCGCCGCCGACGCCTTCGTCGAGGGGTCGAACGCGCCGCTCTTCGACGAGTGGCGCGCGAAGAACGACAGCGCGGCCGACGCGTGGCTCTGGCACGTCGCGCTCCGCCACCGCGTCGAATCGGAGGGGCCCCTCGAGGTGCTCGCGGTCGCGAAAAGCAACCGGAACGCCTTCCTCCGCGCCGCCGCGATCGAGGCGCTCCGCTTCGACCACGAGGGGGATCCGCTCCCCTTCCTCGCCGAGATGGAGAGGAAGATCCCGTCGAGCGGCATCGATCGCGCCGTCCTCCTCGAGAGCCTCACGGCGCTCCTCTGCAGCCGGTACGAGCAGGTGAAGACGCCCGAGTTCGGCGAGGTCGCATCGTCGCTCATCCGCCGCATGGACGAGGCGGGCACGATGGACCGCACGAGGATCGCCATGGGCCGCCAGTTCGCGCGCCTCTTCAAGACGCGGTTCGTCTGGCGCGACGGCGCGCGCTGGCAGCAGGAGCTCCGGTTCGTGCAGACGGGCGGCAAGCAGCCGAAGGACGACCGCTACGCGCCGCCGACGTTCGCGGGCATCGAGGCGTCCGGCGACCGCATCTGCTACGTGATCGACCTCTCCGACTCGATGCTCGAGCCGCTCTCGCCCGGCGAGCTCAAGAACCTGCCGAGGGGGCCGGTCACGGGCAGCGCCTCCGCGCAGGCGAAGCTGTCGAAGAGCGACGCGTGGAAGAAGGCCTTCGAGAACGTGAAGTGGGACAAGGTCACGAACAAGTTCGAGGCGGCGCGCGAGATGCTCAAGCAGTCGCTCCTGCTGCTCGAGGAGAGCCAGCACTTCGCGGTCATCTGCTTCGGCGACGGGGCGGGACTGCTCAAGGGGACGAAGGGCCTCCAGAAGGCGACGCTCGAGAACATCCAGGGCGCGATCCGGACGCTCGACGGCATCCGCCCCGGCGCGAAGAAGGCCGACCGGCCCAACGGGACCCTGATGGGCTACACGAACATGCACGGCGGGCTCCACCGCGCCTACAAGCTGAAGAGCGGCACGCTGGTCGGCCCGGGCGAGTACGTGAACACGGCGACGTTCGACGACGGCTGCGACACGATCTTCCTCCTCTCCGACGGCGCTCCGACGTGCGACGACTGGCCGTCGGGGGACAGCAAGGATCCCGGGGACTACGCCGGGGATCCCGAGACCGGCGCGCGGCACGCCGATTCCGACAACCTGATCTTCCACGGACCCTACCGCAGGTCCCACTACCTCATCGGCGACGTGTCGCGGCTGAACCTCTTCCGCAAGGTGGAGATCCACTGCGTGGGCATGGGCGGCGCGGAGATGAACACGCTCCAGACGCTCGCGTCCATCGGCAAGGGCCAGGCGGTCGATCTCACCCGCGGGAAGTAGCGCGGAGGAGGAAGGGAGGGGGGCCCGGGGGGAGGTCCGCCCTACTTCAGCGTCGTGTAGATGCGATGGACGTCGTCCTGGTCGTCGATCGCCTCGAGGAACTCCTCGACCTCCTTCCGCTGCTCCGGCGGGAGGTCCGTCGTCTCCTTCGGGACGTAGCCCATCTCTGACGTCGTCACCGACCAGCCCGCCTCGCGGAGGCTCTTCGTCACCGCGTCGAGGTCCGCGCGGTCGGTGAAGAAGCGCGCGCCCGTCTGCCCCTCGGGCACGTCCTCGAGCGGCTCCACGTCCTGCGCGTTCGCCTCGATCGCCGCCGCCTCGATGTCGAGCCCCGCCCCCTCGTGCGTCGCCTCGACGATCCCCCTGTGGTGGAAGAAGAACGCGACCTTCGCGCCGAGCTGCCCCTTCTTGAAGAGGGCGCGCATCTCGGGCGCCGTGCGCTTCTGGTTGTCGGTCATGCACTCGACGATCACCGGGACCTTGAAGGGCGCGAACCCCTCGAAGGTGACGAGCTGCATCTCGATCTTCTCGTCGAGGAGCCCCGCCCCCTTCTTGATCGCGCGCGCGATCACGTCGTTCGGGACCGACGCCTTGCGCGCGGCCTCGACGGTGACCGCGAGGCGGGGGTTCATGGCCGGGTCGGGCAGCCCCGACTTCGCGGCGATCGCGATCTCGCGCGCGAGCTTGCTGAAGAGCTTCCCGCGCTTGGCGGCGTTGATCTCGCGGTTCTTCTGGAGCCACTGGCGTCCCATGGGAGTCCAAGAGCATAACGTCCGTCCGAGGGATCGCCTCGCCCCGCCCGGGCGGGCCGCCCCCCTCGAGAGGATGGACGGTGCCCGTAGGCTGTGCCGCATGGTGCGGAGGTGGTTCTTCGCGGCGAGCGGGGTCCTTCTCGCCGCCGTCGCCGCGCTCGCCTTCCTCTGGCCGGGCGTGCTCTGGTCGCTCGTCGTCCTCGGCCCCCTCGTCGCGCTCGGGATCTGCGACGTCCTCCAGAAGGAGCGCACGGTGCTCCGCAACTTCCCCGTGATCGGCCACGGCCGCTACTTCATGGAGATGGTGCGGCCCGAGATCCAGCAGTACTTCGTCGAGAGCAACACCAACGGCATGCCCTTCCCGCGCGAGGCGCGGTCGCTCGTCTACCAGCGCGCGAAGGGCAAGCTGCAGACGCTGCCCTTCGGCACCCAGCACGACGTCTACGCGGCCGGCTACGAGTGGATGAACCACTCGCTCGCCCCCGTGCCGGCCCTGGAGCAGGAGCGGCGCCTTCGCATCGGCGGGGACGCCTGCACGAAGCCCTACGACGCCTCGCGCCTGAACATCTCCGCCATGAGCTTCGGCGCGCTGAGCGGCGCGGCGATCCTCGCGCTCAACGGCGGCGCGAAGCTCGGCGGGTTCTCCCACAACACCGGCGAGGGCGGCCTCTCGCGCTACCATTTGGAGCCGGGCGGCGACCTCGTCTGGCAGATCGGCACCGGGTACTTCGGCTGCCGCGACGCGGCCGGGCGCTTCGACGTCGCGCGCTTCCGCGAGAACGCCGCGCACCCGCAGGTGCGCATGATCGAGGTCAAGCTGTCGCAGGGGGCGAAGCCCGGCCACGGCGGCATCCTGCCGGGCGTGAAGGTCACGCCGGAGATCGCGGAAGCCCGCGGCGTGCCCGCGGGCCGCGACGTGATCTCGCCGCCCTCGCACACGGCCTTCTCGTCGCCCCAGGGCCTGCTCGAGTTCGTGGCGAGGCTGCGCGAGCTCGCGGGCGGGAAGCCCGTCGGCTTCAAGCTGTGCATCGGCGACAAGGCGGAGTTCTTCGCGATCGCGAAGGCGATGGCGGCGACGGGGCTCCTGCCCGACTTCATCACCGTGGACGGCGCGGAGGGGGGCACGGGCGCGGCGCCGCTCGAGTTCTCGAACTTCGTCGGGATGCCGATGCGCGAGGGGCTCATCCTCGTGCACAACACGCTCAACGGCATCGGCGTGCGCGGCAAGGTGCGCGTCATCGCGGCGGGCAAGGTCGTCAGCGGCTTCGACCTCTTCCGCCTCATCGCCCTCGGCGCGGACGCGGCGAACTCGGCGCGGGCGATGATGTTCGCGCTCGGCTGCATCCAGGCGCGCCGCTGCCACGCCAACGTCTGCCCCACCGGCGTCGCGACCCAGGACGCCCGCCTGGCCGCCGGCCTCGACGTGCCGCTGAAGGCGCGCCGGGTCGCCCGCTACCACGACGAGACGATCCGGTCCTTCCACGAGCTGCTCGGCAGCGCCGGCCTCGAGTCGCCGGAGGAGATCCGCCCTCACCACGTCCTCCACCGCCTGGACGAGCGGACCATCCGCCGGCTCGACGAGCTCTACCCGCACCTCCCCGCGAACGCGCTCCTCGGAGACCGCGCGCCGGAGGAGCACCGCGCCGCGTGGAACGCCGCCGAGCCGTCACGGTGGCGCGCGCCCTGACCCCTCCCCGGAGCCCCTCCCCTACTTGCGCCAGTCGAGCTCGACGCGGACCGTCTCGCCGCCCACGAGGTCGAGGTCCTTCGCGCCCCAGCGCCAGTCGACGAGCTTCGCGTAAAGGCTCGACCGGCCGGCGGGCAGCAGCAGCGGCAGGGGACGCAGCCGGAGCGGCGGGTCGGTCTTCACGAGCACGGCCGCGCCGTCGCCGAGCAGCAGGTAGACGCCCTCGGGCGAGCTCGGCAGCTCCAGCTCGACGTACGCCGCCTTCCGCAGGACGAGGCGCTCGGCCGGCTCGAAGGCCATCGGCGAAAGCATCGACGCCACGCCCGGATAGAGGGCGATGAGGGGGGGCCCGGGGGACCGGTCGGGCGTCGAGAAGCGGCCCTTCTCGTCGGTGACGACGTCGCCGAGCGAGCTCTCGGTCAGGTCGTAGAGCTCGCGCATGCCGCCGCCGGGCATCGGCAGCCAGCTGATGCGCGGGTGAAGCGTGCGCACCTTCACGCCGGCGACCGGCGCGCCCTCCTCGTCGACCACCTTGCCCTCGAGGACGCCCGCCGGCTCGAGCTTGACGACGCCGCCGTCGACGACACCCTCCGCCGGGAGGGCCACGATCGCGCGGTGCGCGCGGAAGGGGCCCGCGGAGATCTCGACGGCGGCGTCGCCGACACGGAGCGCGGGGAAGCCCGCGACGCCGCCCGCGTCCGCGACCGCCTCGCGCGGCGCCTGCTCGAGGTCCATCCGGCCGGCGGCGCCCGGCTCGTAGACGAGCACGCGCGCGTAAGGCACCGGGTTCCCCGCATGGTCCTCGACGCGGTACCGGAGCTGCGCGGCACGGAGCAGGCGGAGGTCGAGCTCCACGTCCTCCGTCTTCGTCTCCAGCTCGGCCTCGTGCACGAAGAACCCCGGCGGGGGCGCGACCTCGACCCGGTACTTGCGGAACGGCGCGACCCAGAGATCCGCACGCCCCGCCTTCACCGGCACGCGCACCGGGGCGACGTAGCGCGAAAGCTCGGTCACGACAAGCGTGGCCTCGCCGTCGACCGCGGGATCGGTCGTGATCGTCAGGCGCCGCGCGGGGCGCGTGCCGATGCGCAGCGTGCGACGCTCGCCGGGGCGGAGCGGCGGCGCGCCGTGCTTCGGCAGGAAGACGCCGTCCGCCGCCGCTCCCGAGCCCACCTGGAGCCGGATGCCGGGCGGCACGACGACGTCCGCCTTGCCGTCGCGGAGCGCCAGCTGGCGCAGGAAGCCCGCGCCCGACTCGTCCGCGACGATCAGGTCGAGCGGCGGCGTGTCCCCGGGCGCGCGGATCCGCAGCATCGCGGGCTTGTCGCGCGACATCGGCGGCTGGAGGCGGATCGTCGCGCGCGAGGCGGAGGCGGGGACGTCGCCCGCGCCGTCGCCGTAGCCCGGCGCCGAGAGGGAGAGCGCGACCGGGCAGCGCGGAAGCCGCGCGAGGTAGCTCCCGGCGGTCGGGCCGGGCCGCACGGGCACGCGCCGCGTCGTCGCGGCCGGCTCGGGCCCCCACCATTCCTCCCCGCGGACCGGGTGGGGATCGGCCTCGAACCGCACGCCCTCGATCCCCTTCGAGTTCCAGGCGTCCCACGCGATCACCTCGACCTCGCGCTCCGGCCAGAGGATCACGTCCGAGGCGAGCCCGGGCCAGGCGGGCGCCTCGACCGGCAGGAAGCCGGGGGCATCCACGCCCACGACCGCGTGGGAGCCGTCGGACGCGCCTTCGAGGATCGCGTGCCCGTCGGCGCCGGTCGTCGCGGAGGGGGCCAAGGGGGCAAGAGCCGCGGGCAACGCGAGGCGCACGCGGGCGCCCGCGACCGGGCGGCCCGTCGGGTCGATGACGCGGAGCCGGACGTCCATCCCGGACACGAGGTGCACGGTCACCGGGTCCCCGCCGCGGAACCGCAGCTCGGCACGAACGGCCATGCCCGGCGCGCGCACGAGGAGGTCGAGCGGCGCGCCACGCGGCGCCCGCAGCGGCGCGGCGAACCGCCCGTCCGCGCCGCTCTCGGCGAGGAGCGGCTCCTCGAACGAGTGGCGCACCGCCGCCGCGACCCGCGCGCCGGCGACCGGCCGGCCCTCCACGTCGACGATCCGGCCGCGCAGCTCCTCGGGCGGGTGCAGGTCGATCGTCGTGAGGAGCGGGTCCGCGGCGACGACCGTCCTCGCGTAGCGCCCCTCCCCGTCCCACGCCGCAAGGAAGAGCGAGCGCGTGTCGACCGAGAGCGTCGGCGTCCACGCGAGCGCGAACGACCCGTCCTCGCCCGCGCGTCCCTCCGCCGCGTAGCCGCCCGGCAGGTCCTCGTAGATGCGGACGTGCGCGAGGGGCACGGGTGCGCCCGCGGCGCGGACCGCGCCGCGGAACTCCCGCGGGAGCCGCGGCGCGCCCGGAGCCGCGCCCTCCGACTCGGGCCGACCGCCCAGCTGCGACCAGAGGAAGGCGCCGAGAACCGCGGCGAGCGCCAGCGCGAGGCCCCACCGCCGGGGCGGGATCCGCGCCCTCCGTCTCACTCGATCTCGACGAGCCGGGCGCCCTTCTCGACGGTGTCGCCCTTCGCGACGAAGACCGCGCGGACGGTGCCCGGCTCGAGCGCGCGCACCTCGTTCTGCATCTTCATGGCCTCGAGGATCAGGAGCGACTGGCCCTTCTCGACGGCCTGCCCGGGCGCGGCCATCACCTCCCGCACGATCCCGGGCATCACGGCCTTCACGACCCGCGGGCCTTGCACCCGCGCGGCCACGGTCCGCGCCCGCGCCGCGTGGGTGCGCGCGTCCTCGACCTCCACGAGGAAGACGCCCGCGGCGCCGGCGAGCTCGAGCTGCTCCTCATGCTCATGTACCGTAAATTCGTATGATTTCCCGTCGAGGAGCACGGACCATGCGTGCGACCGCGGGATGTGCCGGAGGTCGACGGAGAACCTCTTCCCGTCGACGACGATCGAGAGCGCCCCGTCGCCTCCCTCGAGGACGCACTCGTAGTCCTTCCCCTCGATCTTCGCGTAGTACCTCACCCCCCCGCGCCCCCCCACTTCATCTGCTCGCGGCGGCCGGCAAGGACCCATTCGCTCGACGCGGCCCGCGGCACGACCGCGCGCCCGGCGCCCTGCCTCCGGTGCGCGTAGAGCACCGCGGCGATGACCGCCGGGATCTCCGCGGGGAGGTCGTTCACCGCGGGGAGCCGCGACCACGTCCCCTCGGCCACGAACCGCTCGAGGAACCCGGTGTCGACCTCGCCCTTCCGGAACCGCTCGTCGGAGAGCAGCGCGAGCAGGAGCGGCGCGCACGTCTTCACGCCGACGAGGCGCATCTCGACGAGCGCGCGGCGCATGCGCGCGATCGCGTGCTCGCGGTCGCGCCCGTGGACGACGATCTTCCCGATCATCGGGTCGTAGTGGAGCGAGATCTCCTGGCCGGGGTAGAGGTGCGAGTCGACGCGCACGCCGGGGCCTTGGGGGAAGCGGAGCGCCTGCACGCGCCCGGTCTGCGGGAGGAAGCCCGCCGCGGGATCCTCCGCCGTGAGCCGGATCTCGATCGCGTGGCCGCGCGGGAAGAAGTCGCCCTGCGCGAGCTCGAGGGGGCGGCCCTCCGCGATCTCGATCTGCAGGCGCACGAGGTCCACGCCGTAGACGAGTTCCGTGATCGGGTGCTCGACCTGGATGCGCGTGTTCATCTCGAGGAAGTGGAAGCTCCCGTCACGGTCGACGAGGAACTCCACCGTCCCCGCGTTCCGGTAGCCGACCGCGCGCGCCGCGAGGACGGCCGCGCCCCCCATGCGCG
>WYBS01000117.1 GCA_011525755.1 Planctomycetaceae bacterium | reverse complement strand
TGCTCCGGATCGAGGAGGACGCGGGCGTCTCCGCGCGCCGGACCTCGAACCGGCCGGGGCTCCAGCGGGCGCTCCGCGCGCTCGGGAAGGGCGAGGCCTCGGGGCTCGTCGCCGTGAAGCTCGACCGGCTCTCGCGCACCACGCGCGACGTGCTCGACCTCGTCTCGCGCGCGGAGAAGGACGGGTGGGCGCTCCACTCGATCGACGAGCGCCTGGACACGAGCTCGCCGCAGGGCAGGTTCGTGGTCACGATCCTCGGGGCGCTCGCACAGCTGGAGCGCGAGCAGGCCGCGGAGCGGACGCGGACCGCGATGGCCGAGCTCAGGAGGCAGGGCCGGCGCATCTCGGGGAAGGCGCCGTTCGGGTTCCGGTTCGACGGCGGGAGCGTCGTCGAGGAGCCCGACGAGCAGGCCGTGCTCGGGACGATGCGGCAGCTCGCGGAGGGCGGCGCGGGCTGCTACCGGATCGCGACCGTGCTGAACGCGGACGGCGTCCGGAACCCCCGCACGGGGCTGCCGTGGTTCTGGGGCACGATCCGGGCGATCCTCCAGGGCGCGGCACGCAGGGGAGCGTAGCGCCGCTGGCGCCCGTCCGGTATCCTCTCGCGCTCACAAGCGGGCGCCCCGCTTTCTCTCCAATCCCCTTTTCCCCGCGGGGCGTCCGCACTTTCCCCTTCGGCCGCAGACGGGCGCGACGTTACTCGATGCCGCCCACACACTCCTCGATGAGGCCGGGCGGCGGGAAGTCGAAGTGCGCCTTGCCGGCGGCCACCAACGCGTGGAAGTCGCGGGGCCGTTCCGTGACCATGGCCGCGATCTGGTCCTCCCCGAACTCGCGGTAGATCTCCGCGGCCATCCTCATCTCGGCGCGGTCCATCTCGTCGTGGCGGCGGCGCTTCTCCGCCCAGTACGTCGCGTTCGGTCTCAGGTCGGTGGGATCCGCGCCCGGAGGCACAAGGTCGTTCTCGATGCTGGCGTAGAGCGCGACCATCTCCGGCAGCTCCTCGCACCGGGCCTCGGCCATCCCGTGGACATGGTAGGCGATCAGCACGAGGGCCGCGGAGGGGGGAAGGAGACCGGCATCGCGGACGCGCTGCCAGGTGCGGATCTGCTCCTCCTGTGTCCCGGTATCGACGAGCCGCCAGAACTGCTCGAGCTTCGCGCTCGGCACCGCGGTCGTTTGCATCAGGGCGAAGTACTCGTCGAGGCGCTGCCGCGCGAGATCGAAGTCGAAGTGCTCGCGGCCGCCCACGGCCCCACATGGTGCGACATGGGGCATGCCGGGAACAAGGGGGTGCGGCTCAGACTGCCGCGTACTCGCCGCGCCCGACGCGCTTCACCGCGCCCTTCCGCCGGGCGGCAGTGAGCACCATCGACGCGTGGGACCGCTTCACCTTCAGCGCCTTCATGACGTCCGGGACGCCGAACGGCTTCTTGCGGCCGCCGGCCCACGCGACGAGCTTCGCGGGGAGGGAGCCTTCGCGGAAGGGGCCCGGCTCGGACGGCGGCGCCTCCGCGGCGGCGGCACCCGCGGGCCTGCGCTTCCTCGCGGGACGCTTCGCGGGCCCCCTGCTCGCGGGCGCCGCGCGCGGCGCGCGTCCCCCGGACTCCAGCGCGACGGTGATGGACTTCTCCGCCTGGAGCGCATTGAGGATCTCGTCGCTGAGCGTGATGGTGAGCGTTGCCGTCATCGGGGCGGGAGCATACGCGGGGGAGGCGGTGGGTTGCAATGCCCGCCACGGGCGCGCCGCCGACGGGACACGCGACGCATCATCCCCACGAACTCCGCGATCTCGCCCGCCTCCTTCCGGCAGGCGGGGCACCCCTGGAGGTGGCGCGAGAGCGCCTTCAGCTCGTCGAACGTGACGTCCCCGTCGCACGTCTTGTAGGCGAGAAGCCTCGCGCGCGCGTGGCTCATCGGGCGAACCTTCGTGCCGTCGCTCCTGCGTACCTTCGCGTCCCCCATGGGCGACCAGCCTACCGCACGCGCCGTCCCGCGTGCGGCTCGGCCCCGCTCTTATCGTCGCCTATGAGCCATAAGATGCGGTTATTCTAGGAGAAGCACCATGCAGATCCGCGACCGCATCAAGGGCCTCCGCCGCGTGAAGGCGAGCGAGCTCCGCCCCAACCCGAAGAACTGGCGCACGCACCCGAAGGCGCAGCGCGAGGCGCTCCAGGGGCTCCTCGCCGAGATCGGCTACGCCGACGCGCTCCTCGCCCGCGAGACGCCGGAGGGCCTCCAGCTGATCGACGGCCACCTCCGCGCGGAGACCACGCCCGATCAGGAGGTGCCCGTGCTGATCCTCGACCTCGACGAGAAGGAGGCGGAGAAGCTCCTCGTGAGCCTCGACCCCCTGGCGGCGATGGCCGGGCAGAACGACGACCTGCTCCGCGAGCTGCTCGCGGGGATCGAGACCGAGAGCGCCGCGCTCCGGGACATGTGGGCCGAGCTCGCGGTGCCGCTGCCGGGCGAGGGGCTCACGGACCCCGACGCCGTCCCCGCGCCGCCGGAGGAGCCCGTCACGCGGCCCGGGGACCTCTGGGTTCTCGGGGAGCACCGGCTGCTCTGCGCCGACTCGGCGAAGCCCGAGGACGTCGATCGTCTCCTCGCGGGCGCGCCGGTCCACCTCGTGAACGCGGACCCCCCCTACAACGTGAGGGTCGAGCCGAGATCGAACAACGCGATCGCGGCGGGCCTCTCGTCGTTCACGCAGACCCACCACCAGGGGCTCGACCTCGCGCGTCACCCGGAGAAGGCGAAGCCGACCAGCAGGATGCGTCCGAAGGACCGGCCGCTCG
>WYBS01000016.1 GCA_011525755.1 Planctomycetaceae bacterium | reverse complement strand
GCGGCATGCGTGCCGCATCGGTCGTCGAGGACCGCGCCGGCCCTCCCCCGGGACCCCCTCGCCTCTACTTCCGCGCGCGGAGCTCGTCGTCGGCGCGCTCGACCTTGCTGCGCATCGCGTCCCGGTAGGCCGCGAGCTTCTTCGCGATCGCCGGGTCGTCGAGCGCGAGCATCCGGCAGGCGAAGACCGCGGCGTTCATCGCGCCTGCCTTCCCGATCGCGAAGGTCGCGACCGGCACGCCGCCCGGCATCTGGACGGTCGAGAGCAGCGCATCGAGGCCGTTCAACGGGCCGCCCGCCGCCGGCACGCCGAGCACCGGGAGGTCCGTGTGCGCCGCGAGCACCCCCGCGAGATGCGCCGCGACGCCGGCGACGCCCACGAGCACCTTGAGCCCGCGCTCCTTCGCGGTGGTCACGTACTCGCGGCAGCGCTCGGGCGTCCGGTGCGCCGAGATCACGCGCACCTCGTGCGGCACGCCCATCTCGTTCAGGAACGCCCGCGCGCCGTCGAGCTGGTCGAGGTCCGACTGCGAGCCGAGGACGAATCCGACGACCGCCATCGCTAGGCCCCCATCAGCCGGTCCGCGATCTCGCGGTAGCGGCGTCCCGCCTTCGCGATCACCTCCGCCGGCACGTCCGGCGGCGGCGGCTTCTTGTTCCAGCCCGACTGCTCGAGCCAGTCGCGGATGATCTGCTTGTCGAACGAGTCCTGCGGCCGGCCGGGCGCGTAGGTGTTGCTGTCCCAGTAGCGCGAGGAGTCGGGCGTGAGCGCCTCGTCGGCGAGCACGAGCCGGCCGTCCGCGAGCCCGAACTCGAACTTGGTGTCGGCGAGCAGGATGCCGCGCTTCTCGGCGAACGCCGCGCCCGCGCGGTAGAGCGCGAGCGAGAGGTCGCGGAGGCTCGACGCCGTGTGGGCGCCGACGAGCTCCTCGACCTGCGCGTACGTGAGCGGCAGGTCGTGGCCCGTGTGCGCCTTTGTCGTCGGCGTGAAGATCGGCGCCGGGAGCTTCGCGCTCTCGACGAGCCCCCTCGGGAGCCCCACCCCGCAGACGCTGCCCGTCTCGCGGTACTCCTTCCAGCCCGAGCCGGCGAGATACCCGCGCACGACGCACTCGACGGGAACGATGTCGAGCGCGCGCACGAGCATGGTGCGGCCGGCGAGCGTCGCCGCCTGCCGCCGCACGGGCTCGGGCATCTTCTCGACATCCGTCGTGATGAGGTGGTTCGGGCACACCTTCTCGAGCTTCTTGAACCAGAACTCCGAGAGCTGCGTCAGGACGACGCCGCGGCCGGGGATCCCCTGGTTCAGGATGACGTCGAAGGCGGAGACGCGGTCCGTCGCGACGAGGAGGACCTTGCCGTCCGCCTCGAAGATCTCGCGCACCTTCCCGCTCGCGCGCTTCCTGAGCGGGAGATCGACCCGGAGCACGGCTTCCATGGGGGCAATCTACCAGCCCCGCGCGGGCCCTCCAAAGGGGGAAGGCGCCGCTACACTCCCCGGATGGACGTGACGGTTCGGCCGGGGCGGCTCCGGGGCCGCATCCTCGTGCCGGGCTCGAAGGCGATCGCGCAGCGCGCGCTCATCCTTGCCACGCGCCGGGGAGGGACGGTCCGGAACGTGCCCGCGAGCGAGGACCTCGACCGCCTCTGCGCGGGGCTCACGGCGCTGGGCTACGAAGTGGGGGGGGCCGGGGGGACCCGGACGGTCGCCGGGAGCGCCTCGGAGCGGGAGGCCGTGATCGACGCGGGCGACAACGCGACGGCCGCCCGCTGCCTCCTCGCGCTCGCCTCCCTCCGCCACGCCTGGGCGACGGTGGACGGGTCGCCGCGGCTCCGGGAGCGTCCGGTCGCGCCCCTCTGCGACGCGCTCCGGGAGCTGGGCGCGACGGTCGAGGGCGACGCGTTCCCCGTCCGGGTGAAGGGCCCGCTCCGGGGCGGCACCGTGCGGCTCACGACGGAGCTGTCGAGCCAGTTCGCGACGGCGCTCATCCTCCTCGTCGGCCGGGTGCCGGGGCTGCGGGTCCACGTGTCCGGCAGCCGTTCCTTCTCCTATGTGGGCCTCACCGCCTTCGTGCAGCGCGCGTTCAAGGACCCCTACGACGTGGAGCCGGACTTCAGCTCCGCGGCGGCGCTGATGGTCGCGGCCGCGACGTCAGGGGGCGATCTCCTCCTCGAGGGCCTAGGGGTCTCCTCCCCGCAGCCCGACGCCCGGATCGTCGGCCACCTGAACCGCGCCGGCGCGAAGGTGACGGGCGAGGAGAAGGGGATCCGCGTGCGGGGCGGCCCGCTCGCGGGGATCCGCGCCGATCTCGCGAGCTGCCCCGACCTCGCGCCCGTCCTCGGCGCGCTGGGCGCGCTCGCGCAGGGCGCGACCGTCGTCTCGGGGGCGCCGCACCTGCGCCACAAGGAGAGCGACCGGATCGCCGCCACCGTCTCGCTCGTGCGCGCGCTCGGCGGCGAGGCCGAGGCGCTTCCCGACGGCTTCCGCGTGCGGGGCGGGCTGCCGCTCCGCGGCACGACCGTTCCGTCCATGGGGGACCACCGGATCGCGATGGCGGCGGGGGTCCTTGCGCTTTCGGTCCCCGGGGTTACCGTGGCGGGCGCCGAGGCGGTCCGGAAGTCCTATCCCGCGTTCTTCGAGGACCTCGCGGCCCTCACGGAGTGATCCTATGACCCTTCGATTGCTGCTTCTGGGCCTTCTCTTCACGCTCGCCGCGCAGGCGGCGGAGCCGGAGATCATCGAGGACAAGGACCTGGAGCCGCAGATGCAGGAGCTCCGCACGCGGCTGGAGCAGGCGCGCAAGAACTCGTTGAAGATCGACGAACTCGTCCTCTTCTACCAGCAGCAGTCGCTCGCCAAGGGGACGCCCCGGCAGAGGGCGGTCAACGCCTACATGTACGGCTTCGTGCTCATGAACGTCCTCCCGCCGGAGAGGAACGAGAGCAAGGGCGAGGCGAAGCGCGAACTCCAGCGGGCGGTCGAGCTCGTCCCCGGGTTCCTGCCCGCCCTCGCGGACCTGGCGCTCATCGCCGAAAGCTCCGGCGATGCCACGGCGGCGGAGGATCTCCTCCGCCGTTCGCTCCGGTTCCGCCCGCGATACCTGCGCGCCGAACTCCAGCTGGGCCAGATGGCGCTCAAGAGGGGCGAGTTCGAGCGCGCGCGGGAGATCTACGAGCGCACCCTGGAGGAGCCCACGGTCCAGGCGTTCAGCGCGCTTATCGCGGTCTACCTGGGCCTCTTCAAGAAGACCTTCGACGAGAAGGAGAAGGAGCGTTTCGCGAGGCAGGCGCTCGCCGCGGCCGAGGCGGTGACGACGCTCGAGCCCGAGAACCAGGTCCTGCGGCTCTTCCGGGCGGAGGTCCTCCTGAACCTCGGCCGCATCGTGGAGGCGATCGACTACCTCGAGACCCTCCACGCGGCCGGGGACATGAAGCCCGAGCTCCAGTTGAAGCTCCTCATGTACCTCCGCCAGGTCTACCAGGCGAAAGGCGACGTCGACGGCGTCAAGCGGACGGTCGAACGGCTTCTCAAGTGCGAGAACCTCCGCACGGAGGAGCGTGCCCGGATCTCGAACCGCCTGAAGGACCTCGACACGATGGGCAGGAGCGCCTTCGTGAAGTGGGAGATCGAGGACGGCATCGCGAGGCTCCACAACGAGGGGCTGAGCGTCGAGGAGCGTCTCGCCATCCTGCGGGGACTCTGGGGGTTCATCCTCAGCGACGCGATCGACGTCGTCGAGCTGCGGCCGCTCGTCAAGCTCGCGTGGGACGAGTGCTTCCGCGTCCTCGTCGACGGCCCCCCGGAGCTCGTCGTCATCCAGCTCCGGGCGCTCCGGAACGGCATGCCGCCGTCGCCGCGGCTGATGGCCGTCCTCGTGCACTTCGTGCACCCCGAGGGCAGGACGCCGGAGATCCGCGAGGAGGGAGTGCGCACGGTCGCCGCGCTCACCGGCCAGCTGGCCATCCCCGCGATCTACTACACGCTGCAGGACGACTCGGGCATCGTCGTGCGCGAGGCCGACAGCCAGCTGTCCGCGCTCTGCGAGCGGCGGAGCCCGTTCGGCGGCGGCATCGAGCCGTACACGCCCGAGCAGGTCCGGCAGGTTCGCCTCTTCTGGGCGAAGTACTTCCACTCCGAGGACGGCGCGGGCCGGCTGGCGAAGTGCTTCGCTCAGCTCGGCGACGCGATCGTCAAGGTGAAGCCCGACCGGACCTCCGCCCCGATGATCGATCACGCTGCGAACGTGCTCCTCGACGACGACGTCCCGTGGGCCGCGTGGGCCGCGTCCTACGACTTCCTCGTCCGGTACTGGGGCAAGGAGTTCCGGCCCGTGGAACGCCGCGGGAAGCCGGTCGAGCCCTCCGAGCGCGAGGCCGTCGTGAAGGCCTTCGGCGAGGAGTTCAAGGGGCGGCCCGGCGGCCCGCACGACACGGACAAGCCGGGGCCCGTGCCGGACGAGCCGAAGGGCATGGCCGGCAAGAGGAACTGACCGCTGCGCCGCGCGGCTCCGTTCCTGCTTCTCTCCCTCCTCGCCGGCTGCGGATCCGCGCCCAAGGCGCCGAAGGAACCGGAAGGGCCGGACGCGGCCGCCCTCGCGATGGAGACGCTCCTTCAGGCCCGCACGGCGGAGATCATCCTGTCGGTCCGGTGGAGGAGGATGGCGAAGATCGAAGGGATCCGCGTCGAGGAGAAGGAGGCGGGCGTCGAGGTCGCCCGCGGCAGCGCGGTCGTGGCCATCCGGGGACTTCGCGTGGAGGCGGAAGAGGTGACGGTCAAGTGGCTTTCCGAGGACAAGGACACGCTGCTCGTGCATGGGCGGGACGTGAACCTCTTCCGCCAGGTCCGCGGCCAGCCGTACGAGACGAAGGACCTCGCCATGCTGACCATGGCGAACGACCAGGTGAGCTTCTTCCGGTGAACGCGGCGCTTCTCGTCCTCCTCCTCGTCGCGCAGGAGCCCTCGAGCGAGCTTCGCCGCGCGCTCGCGGCGTCGGGCGTCAAGACGCAGGGGCTCGGCCTCGTCGCGGGCCGCGCGGGCGGCGAGCCGCTGCTCGCCGTCGGCGCGGAGGAGCCGAGGGCGCCCGCGAGCAACCAGAAGATCCTCGTCGGCGCCGCCGCGATCGCGAAGCTCGGAAGGGACTTCCACTTCGAGACGAGGATCTCCGTCGGGGAGGGGGGAGACCTCATGGTCGTGGGGGAGGGGGACCCGAACCTCTCCGGCCGCTTCTTCGATGGCGACCCGACGAGGGTGCTCCGCGCGATGGCGCGCGACGTCAGGGCGAAGGGTGTGCAGCGCGTGAGGGACCTCGTCCTCGACGCGTCCCGCTTCGACGCGCAGTTCATCCACCCCGAGTGGCCGACGGACCAGCTCGACCGCTGGTACTGCGCGCCCGTGGCCGCGCTCGTCTACAACGACTCCTGCTGGGACATCACCGTGCTCCCGGGCCCGGCCCCCGGAGCCCCCTCGCGTCTTCTCGTGCAGCCGAGCTTCCTCGCGCCGCAGATCGCGAACCGCTGCGAGACCGTCCGCGGCGGGAAGCAGATCGTCCACATCGGGCGCGCGGAGGAGTCCGCTTTCGAGGTGCGCGGCCAGGTCGTGCTCGCGAGCGCGGGCGTCGCCACGAACGTGACGGTGCGCGACCCCGTGCGCTTCTTCGGAGAGGCGTTCCGGGCGGCGCTCGTCGCGGAGGGCGTGCCCGTGGACGGCGCGGTCCGCGAGGGAAGGCTCGACGGCGCGCGCGAGATCCTCGTCTACCGGAGCGACCTCGAGCGCACGCTCAAGGTGATGCTCACGAACAGCCAGAACCTCTACGCGGAGTGCGTCTTCAAGCGGCTCGGCGAGGGGTCGTTCGCGTCGGGCGCCCTTGCGCTCGAGGAGGCGCTCGCGTCGCTCGGCGTGACGACCGCCGGGCTCGGCGCGCGCGACGGCTCGGGGCTCTCGAAGGAGAACCGCGTGACGGCGCGGACGGTCTACGAGGCGCTGCAGGCGATGCGCGACGAGGCGATGTTCGTCGAGGGGCTGCCGGCCGGCGGCGAGGGCACGCTCGGGAAGCGGTACCGGGACCTCGGCGTGCGCGTGCGCGCGAAGACGGGCACGATCCGGGGCGTGAGCGCGCTCAGCGGCTACGTGACGGGGAAGGGCGGCGGCCGCTACGTCTTCTCGATCCTCGCCAACGGCGCGAGCACGGCGCGCGCGCGCCGGCTGCAGGACCTCGTCGTGACCTCGCTCGCGAAATGCCCGTGATACGGAGCCTGACACACTTCAATGAATACCTCGTTGCCGGGGCAGGCGGGGCGAGGGGGCTTCGGAGGCCATGAGCCTCGTCGCGGAGGCGGAATCGCTCGCCCGCGGCGCGGCCTCGGTCCTCGAGGGGTTCTACGGCAAGCTCCGGCGCGCCGACGCGGCGCGGAAGGGCGCGCGGCGGGACCTCGTGAGCGACGCGGATCTCGCGTCGCAGAAGTACCTTCTCGACCACATCCCCGCCGCGGACGACGTGCTCTCGGAGGAGGGAGCGTCGCGCGCGACGGGCGCCGCGCGGACGTGGGTGATCGACCCGCTCGACGGGACGATCAACTTCCTCCACGGGCTCCCGAACTGGTGCGTGTCGATCGGCGTGGTGGAGAGGGGCGCGCTCGCCGCGGCGGCGGTCGTCGCGCCCGAGCTGCGGCAGGCCTACACGGCGGCGGCGGGCAGGGGCGCCTTCTGCAACGGCGAGCGGATCCGGGTCTCCGGGACGCCGGACATCGCGGATGCGATCCTCGCGACGGGCCTCGCCTATCGCCGGAACGAGCTTCCCGACCACAACATGGACAACATCACGACGCTCGGCTTCGCGTGCGCCGACCTGCGCCGGCTGGGCGCGGCGGCGATCGATCTCTGCTACGTCGCCTCGGGCCGGATCGACGGCTTCTGGGAGCTGCACCTGAACGCGTGGGACGTGGCCGCGGGCATCCTGCTCGTGCGCGAGGCCGGCGGCCGCGTGACCGACTTCCGCGGATCGGAGAGACTCGAGGACCTGCTCCACGGCCGCCACGTCGTGGCGAGCAACGGCCTCGTCCACGAGCAGGTTCGCTCGCGCCTCGCGCCGCTGCGGGGGCTGTGACCGGGCCGGGTGGGACGCAACGGCGCAGATGTGCAAGGGACCCGAGCCCGGCTGCGGGGCGGGGGCGAGGCCGGTATGCTCTCGCGCATGAGATGGAGCAGCGTTGCCCTTGCCTGCGCCGCGTGGCTGACGGGCGCGTGCGACGGCGGTTGCGGGTCCAAGAGGAGCGAGTTCGAGACCATGCAGACGATCACGCTCGTGGGGGGCGCCATCGAGCTCCACGAGGCGGATCTCAAGCGCCTCCCGCCGGACACGACGGCAGCGTTCGCGGGGACGAGGTGGGAAGGGCTCACGATCCCGGACAACACGACGAACGAGGGCAACGAATGTCTCCTCGTCGCGCTGCGTCGTCCGGGCCTCCGCACGCCTCTCGACCAACTGCCCGGGAACCCGTTCGGCAACACGGACAAGGACGCCTGGAGCAGGGCGCCCTACGAGCGGGGGACCGCGGACGCGCAGGAGATCCTCGACGCGTACGGCAACCCCATCGCGTACATCACGGCAGCCCGCTACGCGCAGCCGGTCCGGATCGCACGTGGCGACGGCAAGACGGTGGAAGTGCGTGCGGTGAAGCGGTATGGCGGCACCTTCTACAACCCGAAGACCTTCCAGCTCATCTCGCTGGGAAGGGACGGCAGGCAGGACGAGGGGGAGCGCCTCGACGACATCGAGAACTTCACCCGCGATCCGGAGTAGGAGACCCCTCCCCCCGGCCCCCTCCCGTCCCCTTCGCGCGAGGCTTCGGCGCCGCCGTAGACTCAGGGGCTCCCATGCTGGTCGTCAAGGGCGCGCGCGAGCACAACCTGAAGGGGGTCGACGTCTCCATCCCCCGCGGCGCGCTCACGACGATCACCGGCGTCTCGGGCTCCGGCAAGTCGTCGCTCGCGTTCGACACGATCTACCGCGAGGGCCAACGGCGCTTCCTCGAGTCGCTCTCGAGCTACGCGCGGCAGTTCCTCGGCGGCATCGACCGGCCCAAGGTCGACCACGTCGACGGGCTCTCGCCCGCCGTCTCGATCGACCAGAAGACCGTCTCCAAGAACCCGCGCTCGACCGTCGGCACGATCACCGAGATCTACGACTACCTGCGGCTCCTCTACGCGCGGCTCGGCACGCCCGGCTGCCCGAAGTGCGGAAAGGCCGTCGCCGCGCAGACGCCCGAGCGGATCGTCGAGCGCGTCCTCTCGGACCACAAGGGCGAGAAGGCGATCCTCCTCGCCCCGATCGTGCGCGACCGGAAGGGCGAGTACCGGAAGGAGCTCGACGCGCTGCTGCGGGACGGCTTCGTCCGCGCGCGCATCGACGGGGAGATCGTCGAGCTGAAGCCGGGGATGCGCCTCGCGCGGTACAAGCGGCACACCATCGAGGCCGTCATGGACCGGCTCGTCGTCTCGGAGGGGGCGCGGGGGAGGGTGACCGAGGCCGTCGAGCGCGCGCTCGACAAGGGCCAGGGGTTCATGACGCTCCTCGTCGACGGGGAGGACCGGACCTTCTCACGGTTCCTCCACTGCGTGGGCTGCGGGATCGACCTGCCCGAGCTCGAGCCGCGCCTCTTCTCGTTCAACTCGCCGCGCGGCGCGTGCGAGACGTGCGGCGGTCTCGGGATGACCCGCGCGATCGACCCGAAGAAGGTCGTCGTCGACGCGTCGCTCTCGATCGAGGAGGGCGCGCTCGGCGTGATGACGAGGACGAAGATGAAGCACCTCACGTTCGCGGGGGTGCGGGTGGACGAGCTCGCGGGCCTCGTCCCGGTCGACGTCCCGTGGAAGGACCTCTCGCAGGCGCAGCGCGACCTCGTGCTCCACGGCGCGAACGGCGCCTTCGTCCGGCGGAAGCGGCAGTGGGCGGGCAAGGACTACGCGATCGACATGAGCGACCGCGTGGAATACAAGGGCATCCTCCCGTCGATGGACGCCGCGTGGCGGAAGGGCGCGAAGACCGTCGGGCGGTTCCTCTCCGAGCTTCCCTGCCCCGACTGCAAGGGCCGCCGCCTGAAGCCGGTCGCGCTCGCGGTGAAGTTCCGCGACCGCGCGATCGACGGGGTGACCGGGCTCGCGGTGGACGACGCGCTCGCGCTCTTCGATGGCGTGAAGCTCGAGGGGAGCGAGGCGCTCGTCGGGAAGGAGATCGTGAAGGAGCTGCGCTCGCGCCTCGGGTTCCTCTCCGAGGTCGGGCTCGGCTACCTCACCCTCGACCGCTCCGCGGCGACGCTCGCGGGCGGCGAGGCGCAGCGGATCCGCCTCGCGACCCAGGTGGGCGCGGGGCTCAAGGGGGTGATCTACGTCCTCGACGAGCCGTCGATCGGGCTGCACCCGCGCGACAACGGCCGGCTCCTGAAATCGCTGCGCCGCCTGCGCGACGCGGGCAACACGGTCCTCGTCGTCGAGCACGACGACGAGACGATGCGGACGTCGGACTACCTCGTGGACGTCGGCCCCGGCGCCGGCCGCGAAGGGGGCGAGATCGTCGCCGCCGGCTACCCCGACGAGGTGTGGGAATCGCCGCGGTCGCTCACCGCCGCCTACCTCCGCGGGGACCGCGCGATCCCGGTGCCGGAGCGCCGCCGCGCGCCGAAGGGTGAGATCGTCGTCCGCAACGCGCGGCACCACAACCTGAAGGGGATCGACGTCTCGTTCCCGCTCGGCGTCTTCGTCGCGGTCACGGGCGTCTCCGGCTCGGGCAAGTCGTCGCTCGTGAACGACGTGCTCAAGCGGGCCCTCTCCCAGCGCCTCCACGGCGCGCAGGACCTCCCCGGCGCGCACGACGGCATCGACGGCGTCGAGCGGATCGACAAGGTGATCGAGATCGACCAGTCGCCGATCGGCCGCACGCCGCGCTCGAACCCCGCGACCTACACGCACCTCTTCGAGCCCATCCGCGATCTCTTCGCGATGCTGCCCGAGGCGCGCGTGCGCGGCTACAGGAAGGGCCGCTTCTCGTTCAACGTGAAGGGCGGCCGCTGCGAGGGGTGCAAGGGCGCCGGCGTGAAGACGGTCGAGATGCAGTTCCTCCCCGACGTCGAGATCGTCTGCGAGGAGTGCGACGGCCGCCGGTTCAACGAGGAGACGCTCTCGTGCACCTTCAAAGGGAAGAGCATCGCCGACGTGCTCGCGATGACCGTGGCGGAGGCGCGCGACTTCCTCGCCGACCACCCGCGGCTGCGCCGGCTGCTCGACACCCTCTTCGGCGTCGGTCTCGGCTACGTCTCGATCGGCCAGCCGGCGACGACGCTCAGCGGCGGCGAGGCGCAGCGCGTGAAGATCGCGAAGGAGCTCGGCCGCCCCGGCACCGGGAGGACGCTCTACCTCCTCGACGAGCCGACGACGGGGCTCCACCACGAGGACGTCCGCAAGCTGCTGGAGAGCCTCCAGCGGTTCGTCGACCGCGGCAACACCGTCGTGGTGATCGAGCACAACCTCGACGTGGTCAAGTCGGCCGACCACGTCATCGATCTCGGACCGGAGGGGGGCGCGGGGGGAGGGAGGGTCGTCTGCGCCGGCACGCCCGAGGAGGTCGCGCGCGTCCCCGACTCGTACACCGGGAAGGCGCTGCGGCCCGTCCTCGACGCGCGGAAGCTCCCGCCTCCCGACGTGGCGCGGATCCCGGAGGAGAAGCTCAAGGACCTCGTCGTCAAGGGCGCGCGGCTCCACAACCTGAAGGGCGTGGACGTGCGCATCCCGGCCGGCGCGATCACGGTCGTCACCGGCCCCTCGGGTTCCGGCAAGACGTCCCTCGCGTTCGACACGATCTTCGCGGAGGGGCAGCGCCGGTACGTCGAGTCGCTCTCGACCTACGCGCGCCGCTTCCTCGGCCGGATGGACAAGCCGCCGGTGGACTCGATCACGGGCCTCGGCCCTGCGATCGCGATCGACCAGCGGAACCGCAGCCGGAACCCGCGCTCGACCGTCTCGACCACGACCGAGATCCACGACTACCTCCGCCTCGTCTTCGCGCACGCGGGGACGCCGCGCTGCCCCGAGTGCAGGAAGGAGCTCGTCGCGCGGTCGCCGTCGCAGGAGGCGGGCCGGGTCGCGAAGCGCCTCGCCGGGCGGAAGCTGCTCGTGGTCGCGCCGCTGCCGAAGGTCGACGCGGCGCTGCTGAGGCGCCAGGGGTTCACGCGTCTCTACGACGACGGGAAGGAGATGCCGCTCGCGGACGTCGAGGGCGAGGCATGGCTCGTCGTGGACAGGCTCGTCGTGAAGGAGAAGGCGCGGCTCGCGGAGGCGCTGGAGAGTGCCTACCGGATCGGGAAGGGGCGCGCGGGGATCGCCGAGCCCGGGAGCGAGGTCGAGCGGTTCACGGAGCGGCCGGGGTGCTCCGAGCACGGCGTGATGCTCCCGGGCGCGCAGCTCGAGCCGCGGATGTTCTCGTTCAACCACCACATGGGCGCGTGCGAGCGGTGCCACGGCCTCGGCGCGATCCAGCGCGTCGATCCGAGCAAGGCGATCCGGCACCCCGACCGCACCTTCCGCGGCGGCGCGTTCGGCCACGGCGCCGCGGCCTACATCGCGATGTCGAAGTGGTACCGGACCCAGGTGGAGGCGGTGGCGGCGGTGCACGGCCTCCCGCTCGACGTCCCGATGGGGAAGTGGAAGCCGGAGCACGTCGCGATCCTCTTCGACGGCACGGGCGAGCAGATGTACCGGATCGACCGGCGGCTCAAGCGGCCGGGCGGGAAGTCCTACCGGCTCCGCACGGACACGAAGTGGCTCGGCGTCTCGGCGATCGTCGAGGAGTGGTACAGGAAGAGCGGCGGCGGCCGGTGGACGGAGAAGATCGGCGAGGTGATGCGCCCCGAGCGCTGCCCCTCGTGCGAGGGGGGCCGGCTGAACCCGATCTCGCGCGCGGTGACGCTGCCGGGCGGCCTCCGCATCGGCGACGTCGAGGCGCTCACGGTCGGGGACGCGCTCCGGACCTTCGACGGCCTCAAGCTGCCGGCGTTCGTCGCGG
>WYBS01000116.1 GCA_011525755.1 Planctomycetaceae bacterium | reverse complement strand
CGGTTTCGGAACGCAGGGTTCACGCGAAGCTCTACAGGTTCTGGCGACGCGACCGCGGTTCCCTCGTGATCGTCGGGTCGCCGAACCTCACCAGCGCGGGGCTCAGCAGCGCACGCAGCGGCAATCTTGAGGCGGCATTCCTGTTCCACGACGAGGGGCTCACGGGGCGCTGGTGGCTCGAGCCTGTCGATCCGCCGGCGACGTTCGCGGAGCACGTGCCGCCCGAGGACGAAGCCGCGGATCCCGCGCCGATCGACATCACGATCCGCTACGACTGGGGCTCGAAACACCTCGAGTACCGCCTCGCGACCGAGAGCACCGATCCCCTGGAACTCGCCGAGCCCGCTGGGCGGAGCATCTTCGTCATCGAGTCGCCGCAGGGGGGATCTTGGCAACCGCTTCCTGCGTCCGCCGCGGACGCGGTCCGCGACCTCCTCGCCTCGACCAGCCTGCTGCTCGTGCGCCGCCGCGAGCAGTCGTGGCGCATCCTCGTACGCGAGGAGAACATGGTCCACCGCCCGTCGCTGCTGAAGGCGCTGACGCCGGAGGAGATCCTGCTCTACTGGTCCCTCCTCTCGCCCGAGCAGCGCGCGGCGTTCATCGAGGAGAAGGGCGGCGACGGGACGATCGAAGGGCTCGCCGTCGCGGGGTTCAAGGGCCGCTACGACGCGACGGAGACGATGTTCGACCGGTTCGCGGGCCTCTATCATGCGTTCGAGCGACTGCGCGAGCACGTCGAGGAGGCGTTCGAGCAGGGCCAGCTCACCGAGATCCGCGCACGGCTCTTCGGCGAGAAGTACGACTCGCTTCCGGTGCTGCTCGACCGCGTCCGCGCGCGCCCCGACCGCGATCCGGTTCTCGCCTATCTCACGCATCTCTGCGCGGCGCAGCTCCGCACGCGCGTCGCGCGCGCCCACCCTGACTTCTGGGGTCAGCATGCCGAGGCTGCGCACGGTCTAGAGGAGCGGCTCGCGCGCATCGAGGAACTCAAGAGCGACGTGGCGCGCGAGCTGACGGATCCCGCACCCTTCCTCGAGTGGTACGAGCAGCAGTTCCTGGAGGAGGCGTCGGCCGAATGAGGACGGTCTCCCTGGAGCTCGCGGCGGAGCTCATGGATTTCGCGTCCACGGCGACGGCTGGCATGGGCAGCTTCGCGTCCGCGCAGCTCGAGGGCGCGACGATGGCGTACAACCAGCTCGCGCGCAACGGCGTCGCCTACCTCGCCGACGAGGTCGGGATGGGCAAGACCTACGTCGCGCTCGGCGTGATGGGACTCCTCCGGCACCTCGAGCCTGCCGCGCGGGTCCTCGTGGTCGCGCCCCGGGAGAACATCCAGCGGAAGTGGATCAAGGAACTCGGCAACTTCGTGAACCTCAACTGGCGGCTCCTCGACAACCGCGTCAAGTCGATCCAGGGGACCGCGGCGCGCGAGCCGGTCTACTGCCCGAACCTGCGGGAGTTTCTGAGGGAGGCGCTTCTCAACCCCGACCGCGACTTCTTCCTCCGCATGACCAGCTTCAGCGTGGTCACCAAGCGGCAGTCGCAGCGTCGCGCCGCCCTTGAGGAGCTGTCGGAGCTCGTCCCCTGGATCGATCAGGACCAGGTGCCCTTGGACGATCCCGAGGAGTTCAAGCGCGCCTATGGCCAGGCCGTGAATCTGGCGCTCCCGGAGATCGACCTGCTCGTCGTGGACGAGGGCCATAACCTGAAGCACGGGTTCGCCGCGCGGTCGAGCACGCGCAACGCCCTTCTCGCGTCGATCTTCGGTCACCCCGGGTGCCGTAGCGGGGCCCCGCGCGGCTACTCACCGAAGGCGAAGAGACTCCTGCTCCTGTCCGCGACCCCGTTCGAGTACGACTACGCGGACCTCCACCGGCAGCTGGACCTCTTCGGGTTCGGCGAGCAGTCGCTGCTCGATGCGGAAGGGACCGACCCGCGCCCGGTCGCTTCGCTCGCGAACCCGGAGATCAGCGACGAGCAGAAGCGGGAGCTGGTCGGACGGTTCCTGATCCGGCGCATCTCGCACCTGACGATCGCGGGCAAGCGCCACACGAAGAACATGTACCGGCGGGAGTGGCGGCAAGGCGGCTACGCCGCGCACGACCAACCGCTCGCGAGCGCCAACGCGAAGGAGCGTCTCGTGATCGGGCTCGTGCAGAAGAAGGTCGCCGAGGTCCTCGGGGATCAGCGGTTCAACCAGCACTTCCAGGTCGGGATGCTGTCGAGCTTCGAGAGCTTCGTCGAATCGGCCACCCAGGAGAAGTGGAAGGAGGAGGGTAACGGGAACCCGGACGAACCGGTTTTCGACGGGGACCAGGTGGCGGACGCGCCGGACGAGGAGGCCCGCGAGACTCGGCGCAGAGAGCGCGAGGGCATCGACACGCGAGCCCTCGCGAGACTCGTCGGGTCGTACCGGGAACGCTTCGGGCATCCGCTTCCGCATCCGAAGCTCGACGCCACGGCCGCGGAGCTGAGCCGCGTGTTCGACACCGGCGAGAAGGCGCTGGTCTTCGTCCGCCGGCTGGCCACGATGGACGAGCTGAAGGCGAGGCTCGACGACGTCTTCAACGAGTGGATCCGCAAGAAGATGTGCGCGGAGCTTCCGGAGCTCGTGTCGCAGATCGAGGAGCTCTTCGGGCGCTTTGCGGCGGAGCGCCGGCGGAAGGAGCAGCCTCGGCTCGCCGCGGACGAGTACGAGGGCGGGGGGGTCGAGGAGGACACGGAGAAGGACACCGACGAGGGCGGGTTCGACTCGTTCTTCGCCTGGTTGTTCCGAGGCAAGGGGCCACCTGGCGTGCTCTCGGGCGCGGCCTTCCAGAAGAACCGCCTTGCGTCGAAGAGCTCCGCGTACTCGATCCTCTTCGAGGACGACTTCGTGTCGCTCCTCTTGGGCCGCCCCGCCGATGTCCTCGCGGCACTCGCGGCCCAGTTGGAACTGTCCCCGGAGGACCTGACGACCTCGCTGCGCGGCCGCGCGTACGCCCTCTACCGGACCCTCACGCGTCAGCGCGAGGGGTATCCGCGGCACTACGTGTTCGAGGCCTACCAGGCAGCAGCGCTCGAGCTTCTGTCCCGGGCGGGCGGAGATCTTGGCGATCGGGCGGCATTCGTGTTGCGCGCGCGCTTCGAGATCAGCCCCGGAGCGCCGCTGGTTCCTCCGGAGGGCTTCCCGCCCCCGGCGACCGGGATCGGCATCACGACGGTCGTCACCGAGCTGGCGCGCGATTCCGACCTGGAGCGGAGGTTGCTGCCGGCGTCTTCCGGCGCCGACTTCAAGGCAGCCTTCATCGATCGCGAGCGTCGCCGCGAGCTGCTGAGCGCCATGGCGCGGCTCGGGGCGGCCTACGTGGATCTCTACATCTGCGCCATCCGGCGTCTCGGGTCTTTCGAGCTCGGCAAGGAAGTGGACGGGGCGGCGACATCCCTGGCGGGAGACTTCGTCGCGCTCCTCAAGAAGCAGGAGCAGGCGCCGGGTTTCCACGCGTTCCGAGAGCTGGCGCTTGCCGCGGAGGCGTTCGATGTCCTCGCGACTGTCAACTTCCCGGACGTTCGCGCGACCTCCCTGCCCGAGCTGGCGACGCTCTATGGTCGGGTCCTGACCAGCCAGTCACCCGTCGCGACGTCGCGAGGCAAGCTGGCCCGTCTCGTGCAGCAGTTCAGGATGCCCGGCTACCCGCTCGTGCTGGTCACGACCGATCGCCTCCAGGAAGGCGAGGACCTCCACACGTTCTGCCGCAAGGTCGTCCACTACGGCATCACGTGGACGCCGTCCGGCATGGAGCAGAGGACGGGCCGGATCGACCGCATCGGCGGTCTCGTCCAGCGCAGGCTGGACGGGAAGCTCGATCCCGCGGCGGCGGAGGACTACATCCAGGTCTACTACCCGCACCTCCGCGACACGGTGGAGGTACTGCAAACCGAGCGTGTGTTCGCCCGGATGAACCGGTTCCTGCGCCTCATGCACCGGGACCTCGGCCAGGCGACCGACGAGGACAGCCGGATCGACGCGAAGCGTGAGATCCTCGCGTTGCGCGACACCGCTCCGATCCGGACGCCTCTTGTCTCTGCCTTCCCGGGAGGCAGCGCATGGCTGCGTGGCGACGTGAAGCCCCCCGCGGAGCGGCGGCTTGACCTCGCCGCGCTGTCTACGCATCTCCGCGGCGTCTGGGAGGATCTCGTGACGCGGCTCGGCATCGACGAGGTGCGCCAGGACAAGGAGTTCGTCCGGGAGGGGAGCATCTTCGTCGAGGGAGGCGACCAGCAGGCGTTCTCGCTCGAGCTCCGCTCGCAGACGGGGACGGAGACCGTGCTGCTGCGGTGCACGAGCCCCGTGGGTCCGCTCGCTCTCGACGAGACGCAGGTCGAGGAGTTGTACGAGCTTCAGCGCGAGCTTGGGCTCGCGAAGGTCTGCGCAAGGTTCGACACGGGTCAACACCACTTCGTCATCTCGGTGGAGGGCGACACGCCGTTCGATCCGCGGACGACGCAGGCCCTTGAGGCCGAGCTGCTGCTGAGGCGGACGGTGCGGGCGGCGCACCAGATCAGGCGACACTTCCTGGAGGAGGAGGAGGAAGTCCCCGCACGGGAGGCCGTGCGCGACGACGCTCGGCTGGACTCCTTCCTCCGTGACCTCGCTGCCCGGGAGGGCCTCGACATCACGTTCCAGCGCGAACGCAACACGCTGAGGGGCACCTGGCCGAACGGGCGCTCGCATAGATGCACGGTGGAACGCGTGGGACACAGGTACGTCTTCACGTCCACGGTGCTCGAGGGTGCTGCCGTCAACGACTGGGAGGCCGGTTGGCAGAATCTCGTGGCAGAGGTCTGGGAGCGCAACGCGCAAAGCGAGGTCGTCACGTTCGCCTTCGACGCCGACGACCGGCTCGTCGGCCGGATCGACCACCCGGCAGCGACAATGGACGCAGAGGAGTTCGAGTTCTACGTCTTGACGCTCCTGCGGGCCTGCGATCGCCTGGAGCACGCGCTGACGGGCAAGGACAAGTCGTGACGGTTGCCGGGCCTGGTCCCAGCTAGAATCCCGTGGCCTTGAACAACCGGCTGCTGACGAACGAAGGAGGGGCGATCGCGGGCGCCCTCCGTCAGCTCGTGGCCGAATCCGAGAGGGTGACCGTTGCCGTGGCGTTCGCGAAGCAAAGCGGGCTTCCGGAGATCGAGGCGCTGGAGCAGGGAGGCCGGGCGGTCCGGTTCCTCGCGGGCACGGACTTCCAGCAGACGGAGATCGAGCTCTTGGATCGGCTGGCCGCGGTGCCCGGCTGCGAGGCGCGCGCGTTCCTCGGGGCCAAGCTGGTCGCAGGGGGCGGTCGCACGTTCCATCCGAAGGTGTACTTCGGCGAGCGTGGCGACGGGAGGGCCATGGCGATCGTTGGTTCCGCGAACTTCACGCGTGGCGGGCTCCGCGAGAACCACGAGGCAGCCGTGCTCCTGGATGGCCGTGGCAGTGACGAGCCGCTGGCCGAGATCCGAAGCTACGTCGATCGGATGTGGACGGATCCGTTCTCGGTTCCCGTGACGCCGGAGCTTCGCTCGCGCTACGGCCAGCTCCGCGAGGCCTGGACGGGCGCGATGAGCGCGGTGTTCGAGGGAGGCGACTATCGCGCGGCGCTGGAGGAGTACCACCAGGCGATCGGGAATGTGGTCGTCCGGCCGGAGATGGCCGCGACGCACAAGTGCTGGCTGCTCGTGAGCAATCCCATCAACGCCGACATCGTCCGAAGGCGTGGCATCTGGGGCAACAAGAACCCCGGACCGATTCGCGCCATGTCCCCAGGCGATCCGGTGATCCTCTACGTCAAGGGAGAGAAGCGCGTCGCGGCATGGGGCCTTGTCGCCGGTCCTCCCTACGAGGATGAGCACCCGCTGTGGCCGGACGGCACGTACCCGTACCGCATTCCCGTGACGTTCCTCGGCGTCCCCCAAGTCTCGGTTCCCATGAAGCCGCTCGCGCCGCGGCTCGGATTCATCGGGCCGGCAGCCGGCCCGTCGTGGGGGACCTACCTACAGACCAGCCAGCGCCCGATCCCCTGGGACGACTTCGCGCTCCTGCGGGACGCGATCGAGAACGCGCGGTTGCCGTCAGCGAACTGACTCGCGAGTAGCCAGGATGATGTCGAAGCCGAGTCTCTCCAGGACCGAGTTCGTCTGATGGCCACCGCTGTGCGCTTGCGGGGGCAGCGGCTCCCCGGTGGCGGCACCCACCGCGAGCGAGAGAACGTACTTCGGCGGATAGCG
>WYBS01000115.1 GCA_011525755.1 Planctomycetaceae bacterium | reverse complement strand
CCGGAGCCCGCGGAGCGACGCGAGCACGCGCGCGGCCGCCTCGATCGCGTTCCTGCCGAGGTGCGGCAGCGCCGAGTGCGCGGCGACGCCCTGGACCGCGATCCGCACGCGCACGTGCCCCTTGTGCATCCGCACGACGGAGAGCTCCGTCGGCTCGCCGATGATCGCGCGCCGCGGCAGCGTCGCCGCGAGCGGCGACCGCTCGATGAGGTCGCGCGCGCCCGCGGTGCCCGTCTCCTCGTCGTACGTGAAGAGGAGCACGAGCGGCCCCCGGAGCCCCCCCGCCTCCGCCTTCGCGAGGTTCGTCGCGACGGCGAGGAACCCCTTCATGTCGCACGCCCCGCGCGCGAAGAGGCGGCCGTCCTCCTCGCGCAGCCGGAACGGGTCGCCCCGCCAGCCCTCCTCCTCCGCCGGCACGACGTCCATGTGGCCGCAGAGGACGAGGCCTTCCCCCTCGTCGGGCCCGAAGCGGAGGACGAGGTTCGCCTTCCTCCCGTCGGGCGAGGGGACGCGCTCGGCGCGCGTGCCCGCGTACTCGCAGAGGAAGTCCACGAGTTCCAGGTTCGACCGGTGGCTCACCGTGTCGAAGGCGACGAGGCGGGAGAGGAGCTCGACGTCGTCCACGGGCACAGGGTAAGCCCTCGCCGGTTTCACGCGGGTAGAATCCCGCGCCATGCTTCAGGATCGCTGCGCGCGCGCGGCCAAGGCGTGGGGCCTCACCCGCGAGATCGTCCTCGTCGGTTCGGGCGAGCCCGTGTTCCTCCCGGGCCACCAGGACCAGACGTATCCGTTCCGCGCGCACGCGGAGTACATGTGGCTCGCGGACCGGGAGAAGCCCGGTTGCGTGCTCGCGTACGACCCGAAGGAGGGGTGGACGGATTTCGTCCCGGCCGTGACCGAGGCGCAGCGGGTGTGGGAGGGGGCTTCGGGGGCCGAGGGCGTTCCGGCCGAGGGGCTCGCGAAGTGGCTCCGGAAGCGCGCGAAACGGCCCGTCGCCGTGCTCGGCGCGCGCGTGAAGGGCGTGCGCTCCGATGCGGCGCTCGCGAAACGCCTCCGCGAGGGTCTCCTCGCCGCGCGGCGCCCGAAGGATGCGGAGGAGCTCTCCCGCATGCGCGCGGCCGCGCGCGCCACCGCCGCCGGGTTCGCAAGGGCCGTCGCCATGATCCGGCCGGGCGCGACCGAGCGCGCGATCGAGATCGAGATCGAGGCGGAGTTCTTCCGGAACGGCGCGCAGCGCACCGCCTACGACACGATCGTCGGCAGCGGGCCGAACAGCGGCGTCCTCCACTTCATGCCGACCGGGCGCGCGGCCCGAGAGGGCGAGCTCGTCCTCGTGGACGCGGGCGCGGAGGTCTCCGGCTACGCGTGCGACGTGACGCGCACCTACCCCGCGGGCGGCGCGTTCACGCCGGAGCAGAAGGACGTCTTCGCGGTCGTCGACGAGGCCCGGCGGAACGGGATCGAGAGGTGCCGGAAGGGCGTCGAGTGGCGCGACGTCCACCTCGGCGCCTGCCTCGACATCGCGCGGGGGCTCGCCGGCATGGGGATCCTGCGCGGCACGGCCGAGGGGCTCCTCGAGCAGGACGCGCAGGCGCTCTTCTTCCCGCACGGCATCGGCCACATGGTGGGACTCGGCGTCCGCGACGCCGGCGGCGCGCTGCCCGGGCGGCGCAAGAGCAGGAAGCCCGGCATCCGCTACCTCCGCGTCGACCTGCCGCTCGAGGCCGGATTCGTGATGACGGTCGAGCCGGGCATCTACTTCATCCCGGCGCTCCTCAAGAACGAGGAGAAGCGCAAGCAGTACCGCGACACCGTCGTCTGGGACCGCGTGGACCGGATGCTCGACTTCGGCGGCATCCGCCTCGAGGACAACGTGCTCGTCACGGAGAAGGGGCCGGAGGTCCTGACCGCGTCGATCCCGCACGCGCGGTAGCAGGGTGCGCGGGAGGGAGCGCCTCGGCGATCCGCGGGAGGAGCGCGGCGAGGTCCTCCGCGGTCGCCCCGCTCCCGCCGTAGCGCGCGGCGACGAGGCGCTCGAGCGTCGCGGCAGCCCGGGACGCGATGTCCTCGGGGAAGCCCTTCGCCAGGAGCCGGGCTGCGAGGTCGGGCCCGATCACTGCGGCGGGCGGGCACCCGAGGTACGAGGCCAGGAACTCCGCGAACGCGTCGGCGAGATCCGCGCCGCCGCCCGCGGCGCGGGTGCGCAGCGCCGCGAGCGCCTCGCGCACGCGGACCGCCTCGGGGTCGGGCGGCGCCTCGCGCGCGGCGCGCATGCGGAGCCACACGACAAGCGCCCCGCCGGCGACCACGAGGATCCCCCCCGCGACGAGCACGACCGCCGACGTCTTGCCCCCGGCGGGAGGCGGAGGCTGCGTCTCCCGCGCGCGGGGCCGGACCTCGAGCGGGATCGGGTCCGTGCGCACGATCCGGTAGGACGGCGAGCCGGGGTCGAAGAACGCGAAGGGGATCGCGGGGATCTCCTTCACGTCGGCCGAGAGCGCCGCGATGTCGTGGACCGCCGTCCTGCCTTCGTCCGGGAAGACGGTCCCGAAGACGTGGAACCGGGGGAGGTCGAGCCGCGGCATCGTCGCGTTGCCTTCGCCCCGGATCGTGACGGTGAGGCGGAAGATCTCGCCCGCGTCGACGGCCGTCCGGTCGCAGGCGGCCTCGATCGTGAAGCGTCCCACGGCCCCCTCGAACCCCCCCGGTCGCCCCTCCGCGGGAAGCGGGAGGATGCGCAGCGCGAGCGGGGAGCCCGAGACGACCGCGTCCTTCGGATCCCTCGCGATGCGGCCCACGACGAAATCCTCCTCGAAGACCGTCGCGTGGACGTACCGGAGCGTCGGCGCGGGCACGACGATTTCGCCCGCCTCGACGGGCGTGAATCGCCGGCTCCACGCGAGCACGGCGAACGCGCGGCCGTCGCGCTTCTCGTCGGGGAGCGACTCCGCCTCCGCGACGGCATCGTTGAGCGCGAAGGTCGGCCCCCGCGGCGGCCGCGCCTCCGCGGGCCCTCCCGGCACCTGCGCCTGCACGTGCAGGGTCACGTCGGTCCGGCGCGGGAAGAGCGGCACCGCGTGCGCCCGGAAGAACTCGCGGTCGTACCCGAGACGCAGCGTGAGGAGCACCGGCTCGCCGACGTAGACGGCATCCTTCGGCGCGGTCACCTCCACGAACGCGCGCTCCTGCGCGAGCGCCGCGCCGCAGAGCAGGAGCGCCGCCGCGAGCGCCCTCACCAGTCCCTCTCCACGCCCGCCTCGGGCGCGCCGAGGCGCGCCCGCCGTTCCGCGAGCTTCCTCCTCTCCTTCTCGCGGACGAGATCGAGCAGCCGGAGCACCTGCTGCTCCTGGAGCTCGCCCTTCTCGAGCTTCGCCTCGGTCTCCGGGCCGTCCTCCCGGCCCGGCTCCGGCACGGGCGGCGGCGCCGGCTCCGGCGGCTTCCGCTCCTTGCCGCTCCGCTTCTCGTAGAGCTGCTGCAGGCGCAGGAGCCCGCGCTCGACGTTCCGGCGCGCCTCGGGCCAGTCGCGCGTCATCGCCGCCGTCCGCCATGCGGCCAACGCGTCCTCGGCGAGCGCGATCCGGAGGTCGAGCTGCTCCGCGGCCTCGGACTTCGCGAACGCGGCGTTGCCGCGGACGAACGCCTCCCACT
>WYBS01000114.1 GCA_011525755.1 Planctomycetaceae bacterium | reverse complement strand
GGGGCCTACGGCTCGACGAAGTCCGGCTCCCCGTGGAGGTCGCGGTCGAAGGTGGCGACCTTCGCGAAGCCCAAGGCGTGGGCGCGTTCCGCGATCAGGTAGTCGGCGACGTCCCCCTTGCCGGCGGAGTACCGGTCAAGCGCCCGTCGCACCTGCTCGGTCTCCTCCACGACGAGGTGGCCGGCGCGCAGGAGATGCCCGAGGGCGCGCGCGATCTCGTCCCGACCGAACTCGTAGGCGGTCTCGAGCACCCACACCGTCTCGCAGACGACGATCTGGGCGAGGAAGAGGGACCTCTTCTCGCGGACCGCTCGTTCCACGAGGGCTGCGGCACGGGCCGTCTGCCTGGCGTCGTCCTCGACAAGGAAACGAACGAGGACGTTCGTGTCGAGCGCGGTCACGCCCGCTTGCGCCTCCGGATCACGTCCTTCATGCCGGCCACGGAGACGCCCTTGATCCTCGGCTTGAGGACGCCCTTGAGCGAGAGGGGGTCGATCGTGCTCGCCTCGACGACGATCCCCGCCTCCGTGGACCGGAAGACGACCTGGTCGCCGGGATGGACTCCCAGCAGGTCCCGGATCCGCTTCGGGATCGTGATCTGGCCCTTGCTCGTGATCTTCGCCTTGGTCATTCCTTACCCATCAGGCTACTCCTTACATCAGGTAAGGCAAGCGGCGCGTCAACGGGGCCCGTCCGAACCGGGGCGAGGCTCCCGCGTCCAAGGAAGATGATGCTGCCGCGTCAGACATGGAAGGAGCACGCCATGAAGTTCGCCGCTACCGTCCTCATCCCGCTCGCGGTCCTCGCCGCCGCCTGCCCCGCCGACCCGCCCAAGGAGCGGACGACGGAGGGGGTCGGGCTCACGATCTACAGCGCGCCCGCGCCGGCGAACCAGCAGCAGGTGTGGAACAACGCGACCCAGCGGTGGGAGATGCCGCCCCCGGGGTACGCGATCGTGAAGGAGTGGCGGAAGATGAGGCTCGCCGCCGGGACGAACACGGTCCGGTTCACCGACGTCGCGAGCAGGATCGACGCGACGACGGTCCTCTTCACGTCGCTCACGGATCCGGCGGGGACCGCCGTCCTCGAGCAGAACTTCGAGTACGACCTCGTGAGCGCGGACAAGATCCTCCAGAAGCACATCGGCCACTCGATCACGGTCGCGCTGGAGAACGGCGGGCAGGTCGCCGGCACGCTTCTCTCCTTCGACCCCGCGCAGATCGTCGTCCAGCAGTCCGATCCCCCCGGCCCCCTCCAGATCGTGCAGCGTGCCAACAACGTGCGGAACATCGAGTTCGCGGCGCTCCCCGGCGGCCTGATCACGAAGCCGACGCTCGTCTGGCAGATCGAGGCGGAGAAGGAGGCCGAGCACCTCGCGAAGGTCGCCTACCAGACCGGGGGGATGTCCTGGAACGCCGACTACACGGTCGTCGTCTCGCCCGACGAGGCGAACTTGGACCTCGCCGCGTGGGTCACGATCCGGAACCAGTCGGGCGCATCGTACAAGGACGCGGAGCTGAAGCTCGTCGCGGGCGACGTGCACCGCGTGGAATCGCCCCGCGAAATGGACGCGCGCTTCGCCGCGGGCGCGAGAAGCGGGCGCGCGGAGGAGCCGGGATTCGTCGAGAAGCCCTTCTTCGAGTACCACCTCTACACGCTCGGCCGGCCGACGACGCTGCCGGACAACTCGACGAAGCAGCTCGAGCTCTTCCCGCCCGCGAGCGGCGTGCCCCTGAGGAAGACCTACCTCTACTACGGCGGCGTCGGCTTCCAGCCCTATGGCAGGCAGCCCTACTTCGACCGCAACTACGGGATCACGTCCAACCGGAAGGTGGACGTCTACGTCGAGTTCCGCAACGGCAAGGAGCAGGCTCTCGGCCTGCCGCTTCCCGCGGGCCGCGTCCGCGTCAACAAGAAGGATCCGGCGGACGGCTCGCTCGAATTCGTCGGGGAGGACACGATCGACCACACGCCGAAGGACGAGAGGGTGCGCCTGAAGCTCGGGAGCGCGTTCGACGTCGTCGCGGAACGCAAGCAGACGGACTTCAAGATGGACGAGCGCGCGCACTGGATCCGCGAGAGCTTCGAGATCCGGATCCGCAACCACAAGGAGGAGGCGGTGGAGGTGATCGTCAAGGAGAACCTCTACCGCTGGGCGAACTGGGCGATCGAGCAGAAGAGCCACGACTTCGCGAAGGAGGACGCGCGCACGGTGCACTTCCCGGTGTCGGTCGGAAAGGACGCCGAGACCTTGGTGACCTACACCGTGCTCTACACCTGGTAGCGGGCCGTCGACGCCCGTCGCGAGGCGAGGCTGCTAGACTGGTCCGCATGTCGGCAGGGATCGCGCTGCTCCTCCTCCTCGCGCCGGACGACCCGGCGCAGATGATGCGGGTCGCCTGGGCCTCGCAGTACGAGTGGAAGGAGGACAAGGTCGCAAGCGTCACGATCGACTTCCGCTACAGCCGCGTCTCCGGCGACAAGGGACAGTTCACGCGCGAGGGAGGTGGGCAGATCGTCGTCGTCGGCGACGAGATCGTGCGCCGCCACTACCCGGACGCGACCGACGACGCCGCGCGCAAGGAGATCGACGGGCACATCGACTGGGCGCTCGGCCGGTTCGTGCGGAAGCCCTTCGAGGAGGCGTTCAAGGACGCGAAGTTCACGGGTCCCGAGGCTTCCGCCTTCGAGCAGAAGAAGGTCTCGACGGCATCCGGCGCATGGTTCGTGAAGGACGACCGGATCGTCGCGGCGGAGTACGACATCGGCACGCCCGAGAAGCCCAACGTCATCCGCGCCGACTTCAAGACGGCCGATCTCGGCGGCGGCTACGCGATCGTCGGCGAGTCGGTGTCGTTCACGCGCAAGAGCGACGCGACGAAGGTCACCCGCGAGCGCACCCTCGCGACGCGCGCGGAGGGAGACCGCCCCGCGCCCGCCGCGTACGCCTACGAGGAGAAATCCGCCAGCGACAAGGAGCGGTTCACGATCGACTTCACCTCGATCCGCTTCGACCTCGAGGACCCGGTCACGCTCGACCCCGCGGCGCGCGACGTGCTGAAGGAGGCGTGGGGCCGCCGGCTCGTGCTGCCCGAGAACATCATCATCCAGGGGCAGTTCGTCCGGCAGATCGACAAGGACCTCGAGCGCGCCCGCTGGAAGAACGACGTGAAGGGCGACTTCCAGGTCTACGGGATGGACAACATCCAGATCGTCCTCGACGAGCAGGACAACGAGATCCACCGCACGTGCGAGGGGCACCTCCGCTGGATGTTCGATCTCCTCCGCGACCGCCCCTTCGAGGACGAGTTCAAGGGGTGCGGCTTCGAGCTCGAGCCGCAGGGGGCGGAGACGGTCGTGCGCGTCTACGGCTACCCGAAGGCGCTCGCCTTCCGCATCGCGGGCGGGCAGATCGTGGGCCACTACCAGCGCGTCCTCTCCGAGACCGACTGGTGGACGTACAAGACGAAGTCCGCGGGCGAGGGCCGCTACCAGATCGAGCACATGAGGCGCGAGATCGAGGGCAGGAAGATCGACCTCGCCTTCGACTACCAGCGCGTGCGCGGCCACGTGATCCCGAAGAAGTTCGGGATCCTCGCCACGCCGTCCGCGTGGCGCGGCACGACCGTCGGCATCGCCGAGTACATGCTCAAGCGGGCGAAGGTCAGCTTCCCGGGCGAGTAGCACTCGAGGGGCGTGTCCCGCCGGCCCGGGCCGCGCCGACAGCCGGCGCGGATGGGAGGGGGCCGGGGGGAGGGAAGGCCTTGGCCTCGGCACCCGCGCGCTTGGAAGCCCCCCGAGCCCCCCCGAATCCCTACGCCGGCGGCGCGCCGAAGAAGTGGATGCCCGCGCGGATGCACGCGAGGAAGTCCTCGACGTGGTACCGCTCGTTCGGGCTGTGCGCCTTCTCGCCCGGCGCGTAGGTGCCGAGGAGCAGCGGCTCGAGGCCCGCCTCGCGGAAGGCCGAGACGACCGGGATCGACCCGCCCTCGCGCGTGAGCGCCGCCGGGCAGCCGTACGCCCGCTCGAGCGCCGCGCGCGCCGCCTTCGCCCACGGCGTCTCGGGGTCCATGTACGCCGCGGGTGCCGTGTGGCCGCGCGCGATCTCGAGCCGGACGCCCTTCGGCGCATGCGATTCGAGGTGCCTCGCGACCGCGTCCTGCACGCGCTTCGGATCCTGCCCCGGCACGAGGCGGCACGTGAGCTTCGCCGTCGCGCGCGACGGGATGATCGTCTTCGACCCCTCGCCCTCATATCCGCCGAAGATGCCGTTGATCTCGACCGTCGGCCGCGCCGTGCGCCGCTCCCACGTGGTGAACCCCTCCTCGCCGACGAGCGCGGGCGAGCCGGTGTCCGCGAGGAACGCGCGCTCGTCGAACGGCAGCTTCGAAAGCCGCTTCCGCTCGACGTCGTCGATCGGCCTCGCCCCCTCGTGGAAGCCCTGCACGGCCACGCACCCCTTCGCGTCGTGGAGCGTCGCGAGGAGCCGGGCGAGGGCGGTCGCGGGGTTCGCGACCGAGCCGCCGTACGTCCCCGAGTGGAGGTCGCGCGCGGGGCCCTTCACGGTCACCTCGACCGCCGCGATCCCGCGGAGCCCGTAGCAGAGCGCGGGCACGCCGCGCGCGATCCCCGGCGCGTCCGCGATCGCGACCGCCTTCGCGTCCGCGAGGTCTCTCCGGTGCACCTTCAGGTAGTCGTAGACGACCGTGCCGCCGCTCTCCTCCTCGCCCTCGATCACGAAGCGGAGGTTCATGGGGAGGTCCTTGCCCCAGCATGCGGCCGCGAGGACGAGCGCGAGGGAAGGCCCCTTGTCGTCGGCGCAGCCGCGGGCGCGGATCTCGCCGTCCTCGATCACGGGCTCGAACGGGGGCGACTCCCAGAGGTCGAGGGGGTCCGGGGGCTGGACGTCGTAGTGCCCGTAGACGACGAGCGTCGGCTTTTTTGTGTCTACCAATCGGGCGCCGTGCACCGTAGGGAGGCCTTTCCCCTCGAAGAACCCCGTCTCGAACCCCGCCTCGTCGAGCCGCGCGCGGATGAACTCGGCGGCCCGCCGCGAGTCGGCGTCGTGCTTCCTCTGCGCCGAGATCGACGGGATCTTCAGGTAGTCGAGGAGGAGATTCAGGAACCGGTCGTGGTTTCTCTCGAGGTGCTTCAGGGCGGCGTCCATGGGGGAAACTCTAGCCCGCGGGGCGGGGCGACGCCACGAAGCTGAACCTCGCGGCCGGCGCCGCGTTTACCTTGTGTGATGGGGCTCCGGGGCCCGGTCGTCTTCGCGCTGCTCGTGCTCGGGGTGTCGGCGGAGGAGGGAGCCGATGCGCCTCCTCCCGCGGCCCGCGAGGCGCTCCGGCGCGACGGCGTCTGGGTGGGGCCGAAGGAGTTCCGCCAGGTCTTCGAGGCCTTTGGCGACCCGCCCAGCCCGATCTTCGTGACGAGCGACGGCCCGATCGTCGCCGGCTACCGCCTGCTGGAGCATACGGTCATGCGCATGGAGCGCTGGTCGTTCGCGAAGGTGCCGTCGGGGCTTGCCGAGGTCGAGGCGAAGCTCGGCGAGACCGAGCGGGAGCTCAAGCTCCCGGCGGAGACCGCCGCGGCGGCGTCGCGCCGCGCGCGATTCGTCGCGGCCGTCGGACGGCTGCTCCTCGGCGACGAGCCAGAAGGGCTAGACCACGCGACGCTCGCGCAGGCGCGCGAGTGCGCGGCGCTCGTGGAGAAGGCCGAGGGTCGGTCGATGCCTCCGGGTCTCGGGCCGCCGGACGCGGGCTGGATGGGATTCGACTGGCGCGTGTTCCGGCCGCGCGGCATCTACGCGGGCGACGAGCGGATGGAGCGCGCCTTCCGGGCGACCCGGTGGCTCCAGTCCGTGCCCTTCCGGCTGGAGCGCGACGAGGAGGTCGCGGCC
>WYBS01000113.1 GCA_011525755.1 Planctomycetaceae bacterium | reverse complement strand
TCTTCCTCGTCGAGAACTCCGACGCGCTCGACGCGATCGGCCTCCCGCACGAGGGCAAGAAGCGGCGCGACCGCTATTCCTACGACGAGATCGCGCCCGCGCGCGGCCGGCTCTTCCAGCTCGCCCACGAGTACGACCGGATCAAGGCGCAGGACCGGACGCCGGTCCAGAGCGAGGTGATCGACCTCGCGCACGCCTTCCTCGAGTTCGAGGCGTTCGCGCGGTTCGCCGACTTCGGCCGGTCGGGCGACACCGTGAAGAGGCTCTCGGAGGGCGCGCTGTCGGGCGAGGAGGCGTTCCGCCTCTTCGACGGCGCGAACGCCCTCGCGATCTTCCCGCCGGTCCAAGGCGGCGAGGAGTGGCTCACGCCCGAGGACCTCGTCGCGATGGCCGCCGCCGGCCATCCGCCGGCGCCGGAGCACGTCGCGATGCTCGCGGCCCTCGAGCGCATGGCGAGCACGGAGAGCGAGGCCGAGTTCCGCTCGGCGGCCTCGGAGTTCTTCGGCCGCGCCCGCCAGATCGCGACGGCGCGCGGCGAGTACGGGAAGATCCCGCTCGAGGTCTCCTACTACAAGCTCGACGCCTTCTTCTGGGGCCTCGTCGCCTACGTGATCGGCTTCCTCGTCATCGCGGCGACGTGGCTCTGGCCGAACAAGTGGCTCGCGCGCGCGGGCCTCGCGGCCACGGCCATCGGGCTCGCGTACAACGTCGCGGGCATCACGCTCCGGTGCATCCTGCTCGGCCGCCCGCCGGTCCTGAACCTCTACGACACGATCATCTTCATCACCGCGGTCGGCGTCCTCTCGGCGCTCGTGATCGAGTTCATCAACCGCCGGCGGATCGGCCTCGCCGCGGCGCCGATCCTCGGCGCGATCGGCCTCTTCATCGCGCGCCGGTACGAGGTGATCGAGAGCCGCGACACGCTGCGCCAGCTCCAGGCGGTGCTCGACACGAACTTCTGGCTCGCGACGCACGTCGTCTGCATCACGATCGGCTACGCCGCGGGGCTCCTCGCCGCCGCGATCGGCCACGTCTACGTCCTCGGCCGCGTCTTCGGCCTGAAGCGCGGCGACGCGTCCTTCTACCGGAACGTCGCGCGGATGGTCTACGGCACCCTCTGCTTCGCGCTCCTCTTCTCGGTCGTGGGCACGATCCTCGGCGGCATCTGGGCCAACTACAGCTGGGGCCGCTTCTGGGGCTGGGACCCGAAGGAGAACGGCGCGCTCCTGATCGTCCTCGCGCAGCTCGCGATCATCCACGCGCGGATGGGCGGCCACATCCGGGACCTCGGCGTCTCGATGGCGGCCATCCTCGGCGGCGTGGTCGTGTCGTGGTCCTGGTGGGGCGTGAACCTCCTCGGCGTCGGCCTCCACAGCTACGGCTTCACGGGCGGCGTCTGGACCGGCCTCCTCGCGTTCTGGTCGGTCGAGGGGCTCGTGCTGTTCGCCGGCGCGGTGAGCTATCTCATGGCCCGGTCGGCCGCCCCGTCGACGGATTCCGGAGCAGCGGAGGCGACCACGGTCTAACATCTCGGGGGTGCGCGCCGCGTTCGCGCTCCTCCTTTTCCTGGGGTGCGGGGGGTCCGGGGGCGCACCCGACCGGCTCCCCCCCACCGGCAGCATCGTCTTCCCGCCGCGCGGCTCCCTGACCGAGGCGATCTCGGTCCCCGTGGTCGGCAGCGCGGCGGACGACCGGGGCGTCGCGTCCGTGAACGTCGGCGCGGTCGCTGCGCAGTCGGCGGACGGCTTCCTCACGTGGCGGGCCGACGTGCCGCTCGCGCCCGGCGTGAACGTGCTCGCGGCGCTCGCGACCGACGACGCCGGCAACCTCGGGCCGCTCCCGTCCGCCTCGGTGACGCGCACGGGGATCGTGCCCGCCGGGCCCGGCGCGGTGGCGCTCGCCCCCGACGGACGGGCGCTCGTCCTCGACGCGACGCTCCGCGCGCTCTTCCTCGTGGACCTCGCGACCGGCGAGCGCGAGAAGGCGCCGGAGTCCGCACCGGCCCCCGGAGCCCCCTCGGGATTGGCAGTGGAAGGCGGCCGCGCCTTCCTCTGCGACACGCTCGAGCGCGCCGTCGGCGCAATCGACCTCGCCAGCGGCCGGTGGATCGTCCTTTCCGACGACCTCCGCGGAACGGGCGACCCGCTCCAGCGCCCGCAGGCGCTCGCGCTCCTGCCCGGCGACCGCGCCGCCGTCGCCGACGCGATCGCGGCGGCGGTCGTCATCGTGGACCTCGCGACCGGGGACCGGACGACGCTCGCGTCGCTCGCGTTCGCGCCGGTCGCGGTCGCGCGGGACGCCCCGAACGACCGGATCCTCGTGCTCGGCGCGGACCGGCTGCTCGCGCTCGATCCCGTCACGGGTGCCTCGACCGTCGTCTCCGCGCCCGGGAAGGGCGGCGGGCCCCTCCTCCAGGGCGCGAACGCGCTCGCCGTCGATCCCGCGACGGGCGCCGCGTTCGTGGCCGACGGCGTGCTCGCGACGGTGATCGCGGTCGATCCCGTCTCCGGGAACCGCGTCGCGCTTTCGGGCCCGTCCGCAGGCGGCGGCATCCCCTTCTCGCTCCCGCGCGGGATCGCGCTCTCCGGGACGCGGCTCCTCGTCCCGGACCCTCTTCTCGACGGGCTGTTCTCGGTCGACCGCGCGACCGGCGAGCGCGCGCTCGTGTCGGTCGCGGCGGTCGGGACGGGAGCACCGCTCCTCGCGCCGCGCGACGCCGCGGTGTTTTCGGGCGGAACGCTCGTCGTCGATCTCGCGCAGGGGCTCGTCTCCGTCGACGCGGACGGCAACCGCCGCGTCGTGTCGGGCCCGGGCGCGGGATCCGGCCCCGCGTTCGTGTCGCCGCTCGGCGTATCGGCACCGCGGAACGGAGCCGTGCTCGTCGCCGACGGCGGGGCGGAGGCGCTCTTCTCGGTCGATCTCGCGACGGGCGCGCGCGCAACCGTCTCGACCGGCTTCCTCCCGACCGACGCGGCCTTCCTCGGCGCGCGCATCCTCGCGACCGAGAGCGACGCGGGCGAGCTCGTCGAGGTCGATCCCGCGACCGGCGACCGGACCGCGGTGGCGGCGGGGCTCTCGTTCCCGCGCGCGGTCGTCGCCGACGAGTCGTCGGGGCGCGCGTACGTGCTGCAGGCCGGCGCGTCGCCGCTCCTTGCGATCGACGTCGCGACGGGCGCCGTGACGCCGATCCCGGCGCCCGGCCTCGTCGACGGCAAGGGGCTCGCGCACGACGCGCGGCACGGGCGGCTCTTCGTGACCGACGACGCGAGCGACATGCTCTTCGCCGTCGACCTCGAGACCGGCCTCTTCTCGGCACTCCCGGGCGACGGCCCCCGCTGGGCCGGCCCCAACGGCGCGGCCTTCGACCCCGCGCGGGGCCTCGTCCTCGTCGCGGACGCCGGCCGCGGGGCGCTCTTCGCCGCGGAGCCCGCCTCCGGGGCGCGCGTGATCGTCTCGAAGTGACGGCCCCGTCACGCGATTGTCAAAACACCCCTCCCCGCGCCCCTCCCCATCCAAGCGCGACTATACTTGCGACCGATCGGAGGTTGGCGGATGCGGATCGCGGGGCTCCTGCTGCTCTTCTTCGCGACGGCGGCTTTCGGCGGCGAGCCGCCGGGGGACTTCTTCGAGAACAAGGCGTTCGGTTTCAAGCTGCGCGTGCCGAAGGACTGGCGCGAGGTGCCCGCGCCGCACGCGTGGATCGCGTGCAAGCACCTCGGCAAGCGCGAGCTCGACGCGCAGCGCGGCAAGGATTACTGGTCGCGCGAGGCGCCCGAGCTCTGGGTCGTCGCGTTCCCGCACGCAGCGGACGCGAAGGAGAACCCGTACGCGAGCTACCGCGACTTTCTGTCGCAGAACGACCAGTTCATCGACTTCTCCG
>WYBS01000015.1 GCA_011525755.1 Planctomycetaceae bacterium | reverse complement strand
CGTCGCCGAGCATCATCGCGGCGGCGCGCTCCGCCTGGAGCTCCGCCTCCTGCTGGAGCAGCTCCTTGATCCGCTTCTCGGTCTCGGCGTCGAAGGGCAGCGCCGCGAGCAGCATCTCGGCCTTCATCCGCGCCTGCATCCCCGCCCAGCCGCTCCATTGCTTCTTCTGCGCGAGGACGAGATCCCGGATGCGATCCAGCTCGGGGTCGTCGGCGGCGGGAAGGGGCCCCTCCTCTTCCGCGGGCACCATCTCCTCCTTCACGGGAAGGGTGGGGGCGGGGGGGAGGGGAGGGGGCTCGGGCGCCGGCGGCGCGAGGTGCGGCACGACGGCCTTCACCGGGGCCTCGGCGCGCTGCGGCGCGGGATCCTCGCGGGTCGCCGCGTGGCCGACCCAGCCGATCACGATGCCTGCGAGGAGGAAGGCGGCGTAGCGCATCCCCGTGCCCTACGAAAACGGCGTGCCGCGCGCGCGCGGCCTCGGAGGCCGGTTCCAGGCCGGCGGCGCGTGCGGAATCCTTACGCCTTGGACACGATCGCCTCGATCTCCTCGTCGGTCAGGTTCCGCTTGGAGTCCTTGGCCGCCTGGAAGATCAGGTCGACCGTCTTCTCGTCGGTGTCGTACCCGTGCGCCTCGAGCCAGAAGACCACGTTGCTCTTGCCCGACATGGGGCCGACGAGGATCCGCTGGGCGAGGCCGAACTCGTCCGCCGGCACGCCGCTGTAGACGCGGTTCGCAAGCCAGCTGTCGTTTCGCCGCAGCGCCTTGATGACCGCGGCGGCATGGACGCCCGTCGCCGTCTCGAACGCGTCGGAGCCGAACACCGGGTAGGTGGAGGGGATCTCGAACCCGCAGATCGACGACGCGTGCCGCACGTACCGGCCGAGCCCCGTCAGCTCGTTGTCGATCCAACCCATGAGCTTCAGGTTGACCATCGTGAGGTCCAAGGGCGCGTTGCCCGCCCGCTCGCCGATCCCGAGGGCGGTGCCGTGGATCCTGTCCACGCCGCACCGGATCGCCTCGAGGTTGTTCATGACGCCGAGGCCCCGGTCCATGTGGCCGTGCCAGTCCACCTTCACCTTCCCCCGGGCCCCCTTCCTTTCGAGGATGCCGAAGATGAACCGCAGCAGGTTGCTGACGCCCCACGGGGCGATGTGGCCGGTCGTGTCGCAGACGACGATCCGGTCGGCGCCGAGGTCGATCGCGGTGCCGTAGAGCGCCTCGATCACCTCGGGCGTCGCGCGCACCGTGTCCTCGGTCACGAACATCGACGGGAGCCCCTCCTTCTTCACGAGGGTGATCGCGTCCTTGACGCACTTGAGGACGAAGTCGAGGTCCCACCCCTCGACCTCCATGCGGATCGCCGACGACCCGATGAAGGTCGCCGCCTCGATCGGCACGCCCGTCTTCTGGACGACGCGGGCGATCGGCTCGATGTCGGCCTTGACCGTGCGCGCGGCGCAGTTGGGCTTCAGCGGGAGCCTGCTGTCGCGGATCTCCCGCGCCAGCCGCTCCACCTGCTTCTCGACGTGCGGGCCCGCGCCCGGGAGGCCGATGTTCAGTGCATGGATGCCCACCGCGGCGCAGTTGTGGAGATGGGTGACCATGTCCTCGATCGACGGGGTCTTCGCCGAGGGGGATTGGAGGCCGTCCCTTAGCGTCTCGTCGTTCAGCCGGATGGCCTGGGGGGGCTTCGGGGGACACGCGCCCCCCTGGTTCCAGTCATGGATGAGCTTCTCGCGGTCCACGCCCCCGAGGATACACCTTGTTCCGAGGCCCCTCCGCGGGCGGGCCTATAATCCGTCGCTCGCATGAAGGTCCTGAAGTTCGGCGGCACGTCGGTCGGGAGCGCGGAGAACCTCGCGAAGGTGCTCGCGATCGTCCGCGGGGAGGGTTCGGAGCCCTACCCGGTGGTCGTCGCGTCCGCGCACTCGGGCGTCACGGACGGGCTCATCGCGGAGGCGCGGGCGGCGGCGGCGGGGAAGTACTCGCTCGGAAAGCTCCGGGACCGCCACCGCGAGCTCTGGGCGCGGATCGGCGTCGACGTGGCGCTGATCGAGCCGCTCTTCGACGAGCTGGACGACCTCCTCCGCGGCCTCTCGCTCGTCCGGGAGCTGACGCCGCGGTCGCTCGACCTCGTCGCCTCCTACGGGGAGCGCTGGTCCTGCCGGGGGATCGCCGCCTACTTCGCGAAGGAGGGGCTGCCGGCCGTCGCGGTGGACGCCTACGACCTGGGACTCCGGACGGACTCGCGGTTCACGGCGGCGAACCCGGACCCATCCTGCTACCCCGAGGTGCGGCGGGCATTGAGGGCGATCAAGGGCAAGGTGCCGGTCGTCACCGGATTCATCGCGAAGGATGCGCACGGGAACGTGACGACGCTCGGCCGGTCCGGGAGCGACTTCAGCGCGACGATCCTCGGCGCCGCGATCGAGGCGGACGAGGTGCAGATCTGGACCGACGTGGACGGCGTGATGACCGCCGACCCGCGGATCGTGAAGGAGGCGAAGTCGATCCCCGTGCTGTCGATCGCGGAGGCGTCGGAGCTCGCGTACTACGGCGCGAAGGTGATCCACCCCGCGACGATGCTCCCCGCGATCGAGCGGCGGATCCCCGTGGTCGTCAAGGACACGAGCCGGCCGCATCTCAAGGGCACGACCATCCTCGCCGAATCGCCGGCCGGGGGCGCTCCCGTGAAGTCGATCGCCTACAAGAAGGGCATCATCCTCGTGACCGTCGCGTCGACGCGGATGCTCCTGCAGTCCGGCTTCATGGCGAAGATCTTCGAGGTGTTCGCGCGCTACGACCTGTCGGTGGACCTCGTCGCGACGAGCGAGGTGACGGTTTCGGTGACCGTGGACACGGACCGGAACCTCGACGCGGTGGCGAAGGAGCTGAGGGCGTTCAGCGACGTGACGATCGACCGGGGCCTCGCGCAGGTGTGCGTGGTCGGCGAGGGGATCCGGGAGCGCGTCGGCGTCGCCGCGCAGGTGTTCGGCGCGCTCGAGAAGGCGTCGATCCCGGTGCGCCTGATCTCGCACGGCGGGACGAAGATCAACATCAGCTTCCTCGTCGACGAGGCCGCGGTCGCGAAGTCCGTCCAAGCCCTCCACACCGTGTTTTGGTGACCTTCACGGGCGCGGCGCGCGGAAGTCGGGTGGCGTCAAGGGGTTGCGGCGGCCGGGTGCGGCACGCGTGCCGCAGTCAGAAGCTCAGCGAGTAGGTGTACCAGCGGCCGAACAGGTGGCGGAAGGACCGCATGTACTCGGGGGCCGGCGGGTTGCCGTCCCGGGAGAACGCGAGTCCATAGTCGATGAAGAATCCGCTTCCCGTGTAGAGAATCACGCAGTTCCCCGCGACCGTCGCCTCCTCCACCGACACGCGGCCGACGCCGAACGTGCCGGGAACCGTCGCGCGGCGGGCCTCGACATCCTCCACGAGCCGGAGCAGCGCGGGCTCGCTCAGCTTCACGCGCAAGGCGACGGGCCACTGCGTCCCGACGAGGGCCACGAGCAGCAGGCCGGTCGCGGGGCAGATCGCCCACGCCACGATCGCCCGCGGCGTGAGGCGCCCGCGCGCCTCGCGATCGAGGACCACACGGAGGACCTGGAAGGTCCAGATGAGACCCAAGAGCCCCCCGATTCCGAGCACCGCGAGCCCGAGCATGAGGTCCGGGGAGAGGCTTGCGCTCATCCACAGAGCCATGATCGCCCAGGCTGCGGTCATGCCGTGCCAGAGAGCGGTCGGCCGCGGCGGGGTCCGGGGCATGCCTGCCGTCGACACGGCGATCACTCGGCAGCGCTGCCGGCCTGGCGGCACGGAAGGCGGGGCGGTTCGCCACAGGCAGAGTCCGGAGCGACCCCGGGATGAAGCGCTCGCGACGGCAGGTGAGGAGGCTGGAGCAGGGCGGCGACTCGCACGGTCCCATTGTCCCGCCGGAGCGGGTGCCTGCACGAATGGTCTGGCCATCGTCCGGGCGCGCCGTCCGCGGTGCGCCGTCCGTGCGGAACCCGGGAACCGTGCGGTGGGGTCCGGCGGCGCCACGCGCCGCCGTGCACCTACCCTCACGTCGGGCAGTCGGCCTCGGGCGGCTTCGGGCGCTCCGTCTCGACGCCCTCGAACAGCGGCTCGAGCGCCTTGTGGAGCTTCGCGACCGCGGCGAGCGCCTTCTTGACCTCGCCGTCGCGCTCGCCGAGGACCGCGAGCGCCTCGCCGAGCGCCTTCATGTTGCACGCGAGCGCGCGGTATCGCGGGTCGCCGCGCTTGACGATCCGCCACGCGGCCTTCGCATCGCCCGCGTCCTTCTCCTCGGCGGCCGCCTCGAGCAGCTCCTTGGCCTTCGCCTTCGCCTCGGGCGCGATCTCCTTCTCGAGTTCCTCCGCCATGGCGCGGTACGAGAGCGCCATCTGGCCGAGCGCGTCCGAGAGATCCGTCGCCTGCCCCCGGACCCCCTCCAAAGCGTCCGCCGCGGCCGCGAACGCCGGCGCGAGCGCACGCCCCTTCGCGGTCGCCGCGACGACGGCCCGCGCCTCCCTCATCGCGTCGCGCTCGATGCGCGCGAGCTTCTTGAAGTCGCCGCGCGCGATCCTGATCTCCTCGCGCGCCTCGGCGAGGGCGTCGGTATCGACCGTGGCCTCTTCGGCGAAGGCGGGGGCGAGGAGGAGCGCGAGGAGGAGGCAGCGCATAAGGGGATTCTATCCCGCCGCGCGCCGCCGGTTTGTCAAAGGGGGGGCCGGGGGGGGCCTACCGGATCCGCTTGAACTCGCGCGGGCGAGGCTTCTCGGGCGGGGGCTCGGGCTCCGGCTCCTCCTCGTCCTTCTTCGTGCGCACGCCCTTGAAGTAGGGCTCCAGCGCCTTGTGGAGCGTCTCGGCGTTCGCGATCGCCTTCTTGGCCTTCTCCTCGTGCTCCTTGCCGGCGAGCGTCGCGTATCCGCGCGCGAGCGTCTTGAAGTTCAGCGCGAACGCGCGCCAGCGCGGGTCGTTGCGACGGATGACCTGCCAGGCGGCGACCGCCTCCTCGTCCGTCGCCACGTCCGCGCGCCCGGCGAGCAGCCTCTCCGCCGCGGCGAACGTCGTGTCGGCCCGCTCGCCCGGCGACTGCTGCCGGAGCTCGTCGCCGAGATAGATCTCGCCGCGGTCGAGCTCGTCGGCCAGGGCGCGATAGCTCCTCGCCATGTGCGCGCAGAGGTCCGGCATGTCGCCCGTTCCCTCGCCCGCGCGGTCGAGGAGGTCCGCCGCCGCGCCGAGCGCCGGCACGAGCGCGCGCCAGTCGGCAGTCCGCATGATGACCCTGCGCGCGTCGTCCACGACCGCGCGCTCGCCAGCCGTCAGGCGCTTCAGGTCGTAGTGGGCCTCCTTCAGCTCCTTGCGGGCCGTGGAGAGAGCGTGTGCGGCGATGGCCGGGTTGCCCGCCAGCGGCGTGACCGCGTCCTCCGCGACGGCCGCGCGAACGAGGATCGCGAGCAGGAGGATGCGCGTGTTCATGCCCCGGATCGTAGCTCCGTTCCGGTGCGCCCGGGCAGGGAGGAAAGGGGGCGCGGGGGAAGGGAGAGGCGCTAAGTCCACGAAACGAAACAAAGGGGCCCCGGGTTTCCCCGGGGCCCCATCGGATTCGAACTCTTCATCCGGACCGAACCGGCCCGGCGCGGACCTCTAGCTTCAGGTCTTCGTGTTGTCTCAGGAGGACTTCTCGGG
>WYBS01000112.1 GCA_011525755.1 Planctomycetaceae bacterium | reverse complement strand
CTCCCGCTCGAGAGCGTCACCGCCACGGCCACCTTTCTCGTGCCGCGGTCCCCCTCCGGGACGGAAGCGTCCGCGACCGCGAGAACGACGGGCTCGCCCGGATCGGGCTCGCCCACGCTCCCCTCGATGGTCACGAGGTCCTCCAGCGACACGATCGCGCCGTCGTTGCCGGGCCGGTTGTCTCCCAGGTAGCTGGCCTCGGTCCAGATCGAGAACGGTTCCGGCCCCACGACGGGGTAGCCGGACGCGCCGGACGGGAAGAGCGTCTCCGATTTCTGTTCCCAATCGCCTGCCTGGAAAACGAGGTCCGGACTCCACACCAGGACCCGTATCGACGCGAAGTTGTCGCCCCAGTAGAAGTTCGTCAGATCGACAGTGACCTCCCCTTCGGCAATGTGCTCGCTCACGATGCCGTTGAGCGTGGCCGCGTCCGGTCCGAAGAACTCGAGGTCGAACGACGTCGCGTGAATCTGCGTGGTGAGGCCGTCCCAGTAATAGTGCGACTGGCTGGTGCCGTGGAGCGTGAGCGTCCATGTGTGTTCGTGCCCGTTGGCGTAGACCTCGGCGAGATCGGGACCGACGGTCCCGTACAGCGAGTCCATGCTGAACGTGCCGCGGATCGTGATCGTGCCGTCCTCCTGGGCGGACGCGGCGCCGGGCGCCAGGGCGATCGCCAGCGTCAGGGCGGCGACCCAATGAAAAGGTGTAACTCGTCTCATCGGAATGGTCCTTTCGCTCGGTCTGCGGTACGATGAAAGGACACCGTTCCCGGCGCGCAGACCGTGCGCCGGGGCGATGCCGGGCCGGCGGGGGCTTGCTTCGCGGTAAGGACCCCGCCGGCCGTTGTTTCCAATTCTCAGTCCGGGCCAAGCCCGGTTGTCCCTGATCTGTGTCCGGTCAGTCCATCGGGGCGAGGGCCGGGTCCCGATATGGCATCTTCCGCTCATACAGGTCCAGCCGCTCCCGGCCGCCCTCGCCATCTGCCTGCTGGAACTCCGGGAAGGAGAGGGCCTGCATCTGAAGCTCGACGGCCCGCTCGAAGTCCCCGGCCTCGGCATGCGCAGCGGCCAGCGTGTCGATGTAATTGGGCTCCTTCCAACCGGTCAGCTCACAGGCCCGCGTGGCGTGCCCAACCGATTGCTTGCCGTCGCGCAGGGGGGCCGGCCCGACCGCCAGCAACCAGCCCAGCTTGTTGTGGGAGTCGGCGTCCTTCGGGTCGAGCCGGACCGCGTCCCGGTACGCCGCAATGGCGTCGTCCAGCTTCCCCTTCTGTTGCAGGACGTTCCCCAGGTTGCAGCGGGCGTGGGCGTGGGTCGGGTCGAGGCGGATCGCCTCGCGGAGTTCGGCGACAGCCCCTTCCGCGTCCCCGTTCTTGAACAAGGCGGCTCCGAGGTTGCTGCGAAACGTGGCATCGGTCGGGTCGAGGCGGATCGCCTCCTTGAAGGCGGCGATCGCCCCGTCGTAGTCCCCGTTCTCGAGCAGGGCGGCTCCGAGGTTGCTGCGAAACGTGGCGTCGTGCGGGTCGAGGCGGATCGCCTCCTTGAGGGCGACGATCGCCCCGTCGTAGTCCCCCTTCCCGTCGCAGAGAATGGAGCCCAGTTCGCCGTGGGGTGCGGCGTAGTTCGGGTCGAGGCGGATCGCCTCCCGGAGTTCGGTGATGGCCCCATCCACGTCCCCCTGGTCCCTCAGGGCAAGCCCCAGGTTGTGGCGTCGTGCGGGATTGGCAGGTTCGAGCCGGGCTGCCTCCTTGTAGGCGGCAATGGCCCCGTCGAAGTCCCCCTGCTCGAACAGGGCGAACCCCAGGTCGTGCCAGGCGGCGGCGTAGTTCGGGTCGAGGCGGATCGCCTCACGGAGTTCAGTGATGGCCCCGTCCGCGTCGCCCTGCTCCCTGAGGGCAAGCCCCAGGTTACGGCGGCGTGCGGGATCGGCAGGTTCGAGCCGGACTGCCTCCTTGTAGGCGGCAATGGCCCCGTCCATGTCGCCCTTCTCGAACAGGCCTCTCCCCAGGTTGTTGTGGGTGAGGGCGCTCTTCGGGTCGAGCCGGACCGCCTCCCGGTACGCCGCAATGGCGTCGTCCAGGTTCCCCTGCTTCGCCAGGGCATGCCCCAGTTCGCCGTGGGCGCCGGCGTAGTTCGGGTCGAGGCGGATCGCCTCACGGAGTTCGGTGATGGCCCCGTCCACGTCCCCCCGGCCCCGCAGGGCGTTCGCCAAGTGGCTATGCGTGTCCGCCTCCGTCGGGTCGAGGCGGATCGCCTCCTGGTACGCCGCAGTGGCGTCGTCCAGGTTCCCCTTCGTGAGCAGCGCGTTCCCCAGGTTGTGCCAGGCGGGGGCGAACTTCGGGTCGAGCCGGATCGCCTCCTTGTACGCCGCGATGGCCTCGTCCAGGTCTCCCTTCGTCAACAGGGCGTTCCCCAGGTTGTCGTGGACGGAGGCGTTGGCTGGACTGAGCCGGGCTGCCTCCCGGAACTGAGCGATCGCCGCGTCCAGGTGGCCCTGATACGCCAGGGCGATGGCCAGGTTGTTGCGCACCGCCGAGTTCCCCGGGTTGACGGCCAGCGCGGCTTGGAGCCACCGGACCCGCTCGCCCGCCCCTTCGGGCTGGTTGATCGGGTACTGCTGGCTCAGGGTCATGAGCAGGGTAAAGTCCCCGGGCCGCACCCAGACGGCGCTCTCGAGGATCTCCCGCGCCCGTTCCATCGGGTAGTCGCCCGAGAAGCCCACGATGGCCGCGAATCGGGCCGGCTGGGTCAGGGCATCCGGTCGCCCGGCGAGGGCGGACAGCGCTCGAACGTCTCTGGCGGCAAAGGCGTCCCGCACGGCGTCCCGATACGGATCCGGGTCGGCGGACCGGAGCACCGCCCGCACCCAGTCGGACCGTTCGGCAAGGGGCATCCACAGGTCCAGGGCGGTCAGCAACCGGTCCCGGATCAGCGACTCGTTCACCCGCTTCGCCGCCGTGGGCGGATCGACGTCGGGAGCCACCCCATAGGCAGCCAGTGCAGGCCGATACCGGGCGACGCTGACTGCGAGGTCGGGGCTCATGTCCTGTGTCAAGGTGAAACGGGACGTGTCGATGGCATCAAGCTCGCGGAGCAGTCGCAGGTCGGCCCGGCAGCGGGCCAGCCGGTCGGCCAGGTCATCCGCCCCGCCATCGGCCGCCCGCCGCTCCGCCGCCTGAAGCGCGATCGCCGCCCCGTCCGCCCGGTCGGTCCGCAGGGCGTCCTCACACTGGTCCAGCAGGGCCGCGACCGCCTCGGCGTTCCGGAAACGCTGGGTCGCGCTGGACCGCGCCATCCAGCCGAAACTGCCTGCGAGGACGAGCAGCATCGCGCCCAAGAGCGTCGCAGTGACCAACATCCCCTTGTTCCGCCTCGCGAACTTGCGGAACCGATACCCCACCGACGGCGGACACGCCTGCACCGCCTCATCCGCCAAGTACCGCTGCACGTCCTGCGCGAGGCCATTGGCCGTCTCGTAGCGGCGGCCGCGTTCCTTCTCCAGCGCCTTCATCACGATCCAGTCCAGCTCGCCGCGGACAAGCGTGCTGAGCTTCTTCGGCTCGGTCTTGCGGTTGGCGGCGATCGACGGCAGCGCCTCGCTGCTGCTCAGCCGCGTGCTCGGCCGCGGCGGCTCCTCCTCGCGGATGATCCGCAGCAATTCATCGAAGGCGGCCGTGCGGAGCCGCTGCTTGTCGAAGGGGGTCTCTCCGGTGAGCAGCTCGTACAGCAGCACGCCGAGCGAATAGATGTCGCTCCGCGTGTCGACGTCGAGCTGGTTGAACTGCGCCTGCTCCGGCGACATGTACTCGATCGTCCCCACGATCTGGCCGTACTGCGTGAACATCGTCCGCTCGGTCAGCCGCTGGCAGACGGCCTTGGCCACGCCGAAGTCGATGATCTTGGGGACGCACTTGTCGTCGTAGCGTGCGATGAGGATGTTCGAGGGCTTGAGGTCGCGGTGGATGATCCCCTTCTGATGCGCGTGCTGAACGGCCTGGCAGACCGGCAGGAAGAGCTCCAGCCGTTCGCGCGGCGTGAGGTGCTGTTCGTCGCAGTATTGAGTGATCGGGAGGCCCTTGACGAGTTCCATGACGAAGTAGGGGCGGCCGGTACAACGGCCAAGGGTCAAGGGCTGGGCGCCGGGCAATTCTCGACCCTTGACTCCCGACCCTTGACCCTCACCCGTCGTCCCCGCATCCAGCACTCGGGCGATATTCGGGTGGTCCATCATCGCCAGCGCCTGGCGCTCGGCCTCGAAGCGGGCGATCACCTGCCGGGTGTCCATCCCCGGCTTGATGATCTTGAGCGCCACGCGGCGTTCGACCGGTTCGGTCTGCTCGGCCATGTAGACGACGCCCATCCCCCCTTCGCCGATCTGCTGCAGCAGCTTGTAGGGGCCGATCGCGTCGCCGGGCTGCTGGGAGAGGCGGGGGACCTCGCTTTCCAGCACGGCCGCGGCCGGCTTCTTGAAGAACTCTCCGGGTGACTGGTGCAATGCGAGCAGGCGCTCGATCCGTTCCCGTAGTCTGGGGTCGCCGGCGCAGGCCCCGTCCAGGAACGCGGGGCGCGTGTCCGGCTGCTGCTGGAGCGCGGCGGTGAAGATGTCCAGTTCGTTCATCACGGAGCCTTCGCAAAGGGGCAAGCTGACGTTCAATGCGACGTCCGCCCGGATTTCGCGCATTGATTCCAGATTTTTCGCGCACGCGCGGCGACGGCCTCAATCGCGCGGTTCGGCCCGCATTTCGGCCAGCAGCCAGGCCCGCGCGTAACTCCAGATCTGGTCGGCCTTTCTGGGAGACACGGCGAGCGCCTCGGCAGCCTCCGGGATCGTCATTCCGGCGAAGTATCGGAGCTTGACCAGCCGGGCCGCCTCGGCATGGGTCGCTTCGAGGGCGTCGAGCGCCTCGTGGACGGCGAGGATTTCCTCGGGCGTAGAGGGGGCCACGAGGTCGCCCGGTTCCCGGTTCTCCCGCCGCGCTCCGCCGCCGTGCTTCAGGCGACTCTTGTGCCGCGCCTTCTCCACGAGAATTCGCCGCATGGCCTCGGCGGCCGCGGCGAAGAAGTGACCCCGCGAATCCCAGTGCTGTGCCCGGTCGACATCGACCAGCCGGATGTACGCCTCATGCACGAGGGCCGTCGCCTGCAGCGTATGATCCGGCGACTCCTGCGCCATCCGCGCGCCCGCCAGCTTGCGGAGCTCGTCATACACCAGCGGCAGCAGGTGCTCAGCCGCGGAGGGATCGCCCGACTCGATCCTCTGCAGGATCCGGGTGACGTCGCTCATGACGCCTTCCAGAATACGCAGCAGGCAGGCGCGAAGCTACGGTGACGGTAACGGGATTCGGCCGCCCAGCCGGCGGTGCAACCTGTGGTTCGTTCGCGGACACGCCTTCCCCGCCGGCACGCGCGTTCGCGGGCGGCCCCCGCTCCGCTGCCCTCGCTCCGCCGACGTGCTGGCAAGGGACCCCTTCGTCATCGATCCCGAGGCTCGAGCGGCAGCTCGTGGGCGCCGTCCTTCCCGGCGAGAAGGCGCTTCTGGCGGCCGAGTTCGTCCCCGGACCGCGCGGGCGCCGGGGCTCCGTGGGTCACACTTGGGACGTGGTGTCGCGGGAGCAGATCGAGGCGTTTCGTCGGATGACGCCGGAGGAGCGCTGGAAGATCACCTCGCGGCTCATGGAGTTCGCGTGGCGGTCGCTCCTCGCGCTCGACCCGGAGGAGCGCGAGCGACGCCTCGAGATCGCCCGGAGGCACCACCGGCTCTCGAACGAGGCGATCGCCGCCGGCCTCAGGTGTCACGCCGGCTGCGGGCGCATCCGCCGCCGGAAGACCGGTCTCGCGAGCCGGCGCAGGAGGCCGAGCTTCCACATGTACCAGCGGTCCCCGAGCGTCCCGTCCGCGAGGTACGCGGCGTCCGTCGGCTGGCACACGAGCGACACCTCGATGTTCGGCGCGAGACCGATCGGGACCGAGCGGTCCCGGCAGCGCTCCCACATGTGCTTCATCACGCGCCGCATGTCCTCGTAGCGCGGCGGCGGCTCGTCCGCCATCGCGCTGCCGGCGAGCGGCCGGAACACGCACACCGTCGGGAACGCGCCCAAGGACGTGATCCAGTCGATCGCCTCGAGAGTCCGTTCGATGGGCTCGTTGCCCGCGATGATCTCACCCGAGCACGCGCCCTTCGGCATCCGCCCCTGGCAGTGTTCGAGCGCCCGGAAGAACGCCTCCTGCCCCATCGCCTGCTCCTTGCCCGGGCAAAGGCGCCGGAAGACCTCCGGGTCCATGTACTCGAAGCAGAACGAGAAGTGGTCCGCCCCCGCGTCGATCAGCGCGTCGAACTCGAACTTCGGCGCCTCGGGCGCGATCTGCACGCCCACGAGCACGCCCACGTGCCGCTTGAGCGCCTCGACGAAGGGCGCGACGATCCGCGCGGCGGCGCCGCCCTGGTAGCCGGTGTTTAAGTGCACGAACGTGACACCCGACTCCTCCTTCGCCGCGAGCGCCGTCTCGACCACGTCCTCGACCGACTTCCTCGACTGCACGTCCTCGTTGAGCCCGGTCGTGCAGAAGCGGCACTCGAGCCCCTGCCGCCAGAACGTGCACGAGACGCCGACGTAGATCCCGAGGTAGGTCCCCTGCATGACGCCGACCTGCCGCATCAGCTTCCCCGACGACGTGGGCCGCGCGTACCACGGCGGCTCGGGCGGGATCGTCGCCGCGTAGGCTTCGCCCGTCCGGCGGTCGAGGATGTCTTGGCCGCGGAAGAGAAACGGCGTGTCCCTGACGAAGGGCTCCGTCACGGGGGCGTTCACCCACACGTCCTTCTTAAGGGGAGGGGCTCCGGGGAGGACCAGCTCGAGGCCCGAGCCGAGGCCGGCGCGGGTGCGCAGGAGTCCCCGCGGGAGGTCGCCGTCGATCGCGACACCCTTGCAGAAGAGGTCGATCTCGAGCTCGCACGGGTTCAGGCGCATTTGGCCCCCTCTTGCCCTACCATGCGCGCATGGATCTCGGACTCACGGGAAGAAAGGCCCTCGTGACCGGCGGCAGCCGCGGCATCGGCGCCGCCATCGTGCGCGCGCTCGCCGCCGAGGGCTGCGACGTCGGATTCACCCACCTCGGCGACGGGCCCCTCGCCGGCGAGGTCTCCCGCCACGTCGAGGACATGGGCCGCCGCGCGTTCGTCGCGGAGAGCGACGTCGCCCGCTTCGCCGACGCGCAGGAAGTGGTCCGGCGCGCCGCCGACGCGCTCCAGGGCCTCGACATCCTCGTCTGCAACGCGGGGATCACCGCCGACGCGGTCGTCTGGAAGATGGACGAGGAGCAGTGGGACAGGGTGCTCGACGTGAACCTGAAGGGCTGCTTCAACTACTGCCGTGCCGCGGCCGCCCTCTTCCGCGCGCGGAAAAGCGGGAAGATCCTGAACATCACGTCGATCAACGGGATGCGGGGGAAGTTCGGGCAGGGGAACTACGCCGCGAGCAAGGGGGGGATGATCGCGTTGACGAAGACGCTCGCGAAGGAGCTGGGCAAGAGCAACGTCAACGTGAACGCGATCGCGCCCGGCATGGTCCTGACCGAGATGATGCGGGCGCTGCCGGGCGAGTTCCACCTCGCCGCGGAGGAGGAGTCCGTTCTCGGCCGGATCGCGCAGCCCGAGGAGGTGGCGAGCGTCGCGCTCTTCCTCGTGTCGGAGAAGGCGCGGCATATCACCGGCGAGGTCGTCCGCGTCGACGGCGGACAATACATCTGAGGTCGGCCCCCGGAGCCCCCTCGTTTCACGCACGCGCGGCCTGCGCGAGCTTCATGGCGCGCCGGTAGCCGAGCACCGCGGCGCCGAGCGCGCTCATGAACTGCACCATCTCGCCCGGCGGCACGTTCGCATCGCCGAGCTCCTTCCGGATCTCCTCGACCATCGTCGGGAAGCGGAGGATGCCGCCGACCAGCGTATGCTCCGGCTCCATGCGCACGCGCTTCATGAGCTGCACCGCGCGGTTCACGAGCGAGACGATCGCGCCGTGCATGATGTCCGCCGGCGCGCAGCCCTGCGAGAGGTGGTTGATCACCTCGGACTCCGCGAAGACCGCGCACACGCCCGAGATCGGGACCGCGTTCTTCGAGGTCGCGGCCAGCGGGCCGATCTCGTGCGTGTCGAACCCCATGTAGCGCGCCGTCTTCTCGATGAAGGCGCCGGTCCCCGCCGCGCACTTGTCGTTCAGGCGGAAGGATCGGACCTTCGCCTCGTCGTCGAGGCGCGAGGCCTTCATGGTCTGGCCGCCGATGTCGAGGACCGTCCGCGTGTTCGGGAAGAGGAGGAAGCAGCCGCGCGCCGCGGCCGTGAGGTCGGTCACCTTCACGTCGCAGAAGGGGACCTGGTTGCGGCCGAAGCCCGTCGCGACCGTGTAGCGGATGTCGCTCTCCTGGACGCGCGCCTCCGCGCACGCCTCGGAGAAGACCTTCCTCGAGACCTCGGGGAGCTTGAAGCCGGTGCGCGCCATCGCGCGGCCGAGCACGCGCTGGCCGTCCGCGAGGACGACCGCCTTCGCGTAGGTGGATCCGACGTCGATGCCCGCGGTGACGATCATGCCTTGCCTCCGGCCCGCGCGGGCGCCCGGCTCGCGCGGATGTGATCGAGCGAGAAGAGCGCCGCGCCGAGCGCGCCGATGTAGTGGCTGTCCGGGCTCACGTTGAGCTTCATGCCCAGGGCCTGCTCGAGGGTCTGGATCATGCCGACGTTTCGCGCCACGCCGCCCGTGAACGTGACCTCGGGCTCGATGCCGACGCGGCGGAGGAGCCCGATCGAGCGCGACGCGATCGACTGGTGGACGCCCAGGAGGATGTCCTCGACCTTTCTCCCCTTGCCGAGCCACGAGAGGATCTCGGACTCGGCGAAGACCGTGCAGGTCGTCGAGATCTTCACGGCGCGCTCGGCGCGGAGCGCGGTGGGGCCGAGGTCGCCGAGCGGGATCTCGAGCGCGGACGACGCGGCGCCGAGGAACCGGCCCGTGCCCGCCGCGCACTTGTCGTTCATGCAGAAGTCGCCGATCTCGCCGTGCGCGCCGACCCGGATCGCCTTCGTGTCCTGGCCGCCCATGTCGAGCACGGTGCGCGTCTTCGGGAACATGTGCACGGCGCCGCGCGCATGGCAGCTGATCTCGGTCACCTGCGCGTTGCCGAACGTGACCTTGTACCGGCCGTAGCCGGTGCCGATCACGTAGTCCACCTCCTCCTCGCGCACCTTCCCGTCGCGGAGCGCGATCCCGAACGCCTCCTGCGCGGCGGCGATCACGTTCGCGCCCGTGTCGGTGAGCGCGCGGCCGACGATCCGGCCGGCCTCGTCGATGACGATCGCCTTCGTCTGGGTCGATCCGACGTCCACGCCCGCTGCGTATGCCATCGCTAGCCTCCCGCGGCCGCCGCCTCGCGCTGCCGGCGCGCGGCGAGCCCCTCGAAGAACGCGTCGGCGCGGTTCTTCATCTGCGCCTCCGAGACGACGCGCCGGTCCATCATGTCGGACTCGAGGAAGAGCGTCGCCACGTCCTTCCTCTCCATCAGCGCCCGCCGGCCGTCGGCGAGCCCGGTCGAGACCGTGCGGCAGCTCTTGATCGGGTGGTAGACGACCCCGTCGATCCCGAACTCCTCGATCATCTCCTCCGTCACGCGGTCGTTCAGGAACATCGAGTCCATCGCGTCGCGGACCGAGAGCAGCGATCCCTCGGCGAGGCTCTCGATGGGGCGGTCGAGGTCGAACCGGAAGCCGCGGTTCGCGCCGCCCGACGCGAACCAGAGGTAGGTCGAGCAGACGAAGCTGCCGCCCCACTCCGTGAAGAGCTCGTTGAAGCGCCGGAAGATCGGGTAGCAGGGGACGCCGACGAAGATGAGCCGGTACTTCTCCTCCGTGACCGTCCCGATGCCCTGCGCCCTCTTCAGCGCGAGCTCCTCCGCGAGCTCGCGGAAGTACCTGGCGCCCTCCTCGGTGGCGCGGAGCGCGTTCGAGACGCCGAGGTAGATGGTGCCGTCGGTGAGCGCGTTGAAGACGGACGGCTTCCCGCGGTTCAGCTCGAGGATCCTCGCCCACGCCTCGTTCATCTCGTTCGACCACCCCAGGTGGCGGCGCAAACGGTCGATGTCGAACTTCTTCCCCGTGATCTCCTCGCAGAGCGCGATGAGCTCCCGGATCTGGCCCTCCACGTAGCGGCGGTCGTTCTCGAACGAGCTGCTGCCGGGCGGGCTCTTGCGGTCCGCCGCGCGCGTGCCCGGGATGTCGAGCGTGAAGACGCGCGTCTTGTGCATCCGCTCCCAGATCTCCGCCCACTTCACGTAGGTGTTACAGGCGTTCGTGAGCACGGCGAGCGCGGGCCGCGGGATCCGGCCCATCGGGTGCTCGCCGCGCCGCAGCTGCACCGCGACGTCGGCCTTCACGTAGCCGCAGATGTCGGGGCTGAATCCGTAGTCCTCCGCCTCGTTCAGGTACTCGTGCGCGACGTGGCGCACGGCCGTCTGGATCGAGTTGATCTCCGGCAGGACGAGCGGGAGGTCGAAGCAGCGGAGCACCTCGGCGAACGACCCCATGACGAAGACGTACGCGGAGGGGCCGCCGGCCCGGGCGGTGGCGTCGAGCTCCTCGAACCAGCGGCGCACGAGCTTCGCGCCTTCGGCGTTGCCGCGGCCGAGGATGGTGGGGGGCGCGGGGGGAGGTTTCTGCATGGCATCCGTCTCAGGCGAAGAGGAGGTTCTCGACGAACGTCTCCAGCTGGATCTCCAGCTGGTCGAAGCTCGTCATCGTCTCCTGGAACTCGGTGACGAAGTAGGGGACCTTGTGCTCGTCGAGCGCGCGGGTGTAGGCGACCTGCTCCTCGAGGCCCGGCTCGCACATCTTGGCGGCGGCGAGGATCGCGGCGTCCGCGCGGGACTCCCGGATGCGCTCGAGGAGCATCTTCTCCTTGGGCTTCCTGAGGTCGTGCTGCACGGGGCTGTAGGAGGAGCGCTCGAGGTAGGACTCCGCGAGCGCCGCGACGGGATCCCCCTCCGCCGGGACGTCCGACGTGATCCAGCGGAGCCCGATCAGGAGGTCGTCGTCGACGAGGTAGCAGGATTGCCCGATCATGCGGATGAGATCGAGCGGCGGCTGCTCGCAGAACCCGCCTTCGAAGACGACGCGGATCCTGTCCTGCTGCCGGCCCGGGCGCGTGCGCAGCTCGGGCAGGATCCACTGGAGGAGATCGTTGTGCTCCTCCCGCGGGAGGATGCCCGCGAGGCCCGTGAGGACGTAGGCCTCGTCCGCGGCGACGAGCCACGGGGCGTCGCGCCGGAGCTCGTAGAGCTCGCGGAGGAGCGCGCGGTTGCGGTTGAAGACCTTGATCGAGCGCCGGAGCGCCTCGTCCGTGACCTTCTGCCCCCGGACCCCCTCGATATCGCCCAGCAGCCGGCGGTACTCGCCCGCGAGATAGGTCGCCGCGTGCTTCGAGTTCGCGTTCTGCGGGAGGTAGAGGATCTGGCAGGGGTAGCTCGTGTTCCTGGCGAAGACCGCGGCGAGGTTCCGCGCCGCGTCGCAGATCGGGTGGCTCACGAAGAGGTCGAGCTCGAGGCGCTTCGAGATCGCGAGCTCGAGCGACGTCTTCAGGATCGAACAGAGGTAGGAGCCGAAGCGCGACTCCGCCTGCATGGCGTCGACCGTCGCGCCGCGGACCTTCACGGGGAGAAGTCCCGCGGCGTGCGCGAGCTCCTCCGGGAAGTAGACCTGGAAGTGCCCGAGGACCTTGCCGCCCGCCTCGCGCCAGCGGCGCACGGTCGGGTACGACGCGTCCTCGTAGAGCTCCCGGCATTCGAGGATCGCCTCGTCGAGGGGCTTCCCCTTCCACGCGTCGAAGACGTTCATCGGTCCTCCCACTGGGGCTTCCGCTTCGCGAGGAAGGCGTCGATGCCCTCGTTCGCGTCGCGCAGCTGCATGAGGTCGTCGATATAGGCGCGCTCGAGCTCCGGCAGCCGGTCGAGGAGCCCCTTGCGCGCGAGGCGGGTGACGAGGCGCAGCACCGCCGCGGACTTCGGGCGGATCTGCTCGTCGAGCAGGCGCTCGACGGCCGCGTCGAGCTCGCCGTCGCCGCAGAGCACGTTCACAAGTCCCATGGCCTTCGCCTCGTCGGCGGTGATGCGCCGCCCGGTGAGGATCAGGTCCTCCGCGCGGGCGCCGCCGAGCTTCCACGGCAGCGTGAGGCAGGCGACCGGCGGGAAGACGCCGAGCGTGATCTCGGGCACCGCGAACGCCGCGCTCCGCTCCGCGACCACGAACGGCGCGAACGAGACGAGCTCGAACGCGCCGCCGAGGCAGAGGCCGCGCACGGCGGCGACGGCGGGCACGGAGCACTCCATGAGCGCGTGGAAGACGCCGTGGAAGGCGGGGAGGAACTCCTCCATCTTCCCCTTCACGTGGTCGGGCACGCTCGCGCCGTAGGAGAAGTGCTTGCCCTCCGCGGAGAGGACGAACGCCTTCAGGTGGCGGTCGCGGCCCTCCTCGCGGATCGCGGAGAGGAGGCTCGCGCAGAGCGCCCTGTCGATGACGTTGCCGGGCGGCGCCGAGAGCTTCAGCTCGCAGGTGTCGCCGCGGCGAAGGACCGCGAGGCTCATCGGAGGGTCTCCGCGCAGGGGGTCCGGGGGCGGCGGCTCACGACACGGGCTCCTTCGCCCGCGGCATGATCTCGCGGATCAGCTCGTCGTCGAAGGGGCGCCCCTCGGCGAGGCGGCGGCGCAGGAGGAGGAAGTCGACCTCGCGGCTGCCCTTCGGGCCGAAGTGGAAGGCGGGGAAGCCGGCCTTCGCCTCGGTCGCCATGTTGAGCGCGAGCCAGGCGCGGTTGCTCTCCCGGTTCCGGTGCCAGTGCTCGAGCTTGTGCTTCCGGAGCGACTCGATCGTCTTCGTGGTGCAGTCGGGCATCGTCAGCGCGAGCTTCCAGGCGAGCTCCTCGACCTTCGCGTCCAGCCGCGAGAGGTCGACCTCGCACTTCTGCATGCGCTCCTTCGCCTCGCGCAGCGCGTCGCCGCTCTTCAGCTTGCCGTAGACGATCTTGCCCATCTCGTCGATCCAGCGGTCGGTCACGACCTGCGGGTTCGGGATGAACTTCTGCCCCTCGCGCAGCACCGGGACGACGTCGTTCAGGAGGCCGTACTGGTAGGCCTCGTAGGCCGTCCACTGCTCGCAGAGCGTGCAGCTCTCCATCGCGCGCGCGAAGCCGACGTAGAGGGGGAGGAAGTCGGTCGACCCGCCGTCGGGCGCCGAGCCGTGCTTCGGTCCCGCCTGCCCGAACGCCGCGGTGTCGGCGGCGACCGTGAAGTCGCACGCCATGCCGATCTCCTGGCCGCCCGCGACGCGGATGCCGTTGACCCGGTTGATCACCGGCTTGTCGCACTCGAGGATCGCCGTCACCATGTCGTTGAAGAGCCGCATGTACTGGCGGTACTCGAGCGGGCGCCCCGCGTAGACCTCGGCGTACTCCGCGGTGTTGCCGCCGGTGCAGAAGGCGCGGTCGCCCGTCGCCGTGAAGACGGCGCAGACGACGTCGCGCTCGAGCGACGCGCGGCGGAAGGCGAGGATCACCTCCTTCACCATGTCCGTGGTGTAGGAGTTGAGCTGCTTCGGGTTGTCCATGACGATCCAGGCGTTGAAGAGGCCCGGGACCGTCTCGCCCGACGGCCTCTTCAGCGGCCGGCGCTCGTACCGGATCAGCTTGAACTCGTGGTTCGGGACCAGTTCGTGGTTCTTGAGCATGGTTAACCCTCGAAATCGGGGATGAGGACGGGGCGTCGCGCGTGGCCGTGTTCGCGCAGGAGATCGTTCAGGCGGCTCATGGGATGCCGCTCGAGGAAGGGCTTGAGCTCGATCCGGCCTTCCTCGATGAGCTTCAGGATCGCCGGGAAGTGGTCCGGCAGGCAGCCCCAGTTCCCGAACGCGGTCGCGTCGAACGCCATGAGGTTGGAGAGACGAACGCTGACCTTGTCGAGCGTGAAGCCCACGACGGCCAGCTTGCCGTCGTAGGTGAGGAGCGCGTAGGCGGTCTCCTGGCCGCCGGTCGTGCCCGAGCACTCGAGGACGATCCGGCCGTACGCGGGGAGGCGGTGCTCCTTCTCGTAGGCGGTGACGGCCTGGCGGATCGCCTTCTGGTCGAGCTCCTTCGCGTTGAGCGTCACGTCCGCGTACTTGCCGAGCGCCGAGAGGCGGACGGGATCGACGTCGATCGCGGCGACGTGCGCGCCGCTCGCCTTCGCGCTCTGGGCGGCGAAGGTGCCGACGCCACCCGCGCCGACGACGACCACCATGCTCCCGTACTCCGCCCCCGCGCGCGCGACCGCCTGGTACGCGGTCGAGACCGCGTCGGCGACGATCGCGAGATCCTCGACGTCGCGCGTCCCCTTCGGCACGGGGCAGAGGAAGCGCGCCGGCGCGACGAAGTGGGACGCGAAGCCGCCCTCGAAGTCGTTGCCGGGCATCTTCTGGGCGCGGCAGATGTTGCCGCGGCCGCGGTTGCAGAGGTCGCAGTCGCCGCAGGGCATCACCGAGGGCACGATGAAGGTCTTGCCGACCATGTCCTCGGCGCCCTTCCCGGCCGCGATCGCGTCGCCCACGATCTCGTGGCCGAGCGTCAGCGGCAGCGGGGCGTTCGGCCGGACGCCGCCGTAGAGGTACCCGACATCCGTATGGCACAGCCCGCAGGCTCGGACCTTGAGGAGGACCTCGCCCGGCCCAGGGGAGGGGAGCGGGCCTTCCTTGAGCTGCAGCGGCTTCCCGGCCGCCGTCATCTGCCAAGAGTGCATCTGTTCCGCCATGGCGCTGCGCTCTTCAAGAAGTGTACCGAACGATCGTTCGGTCGGCAACCGCGACCCGCGGTGGGGAATGCGGGAAAAACCGCGGCATCAGGCCCATTTCCCGCTACTCCGCGACCAGGCGGACCTCCTTCTCCGCCACGCCGTCGGGGGGCACCTGGACGTCGATCTCCAAAGGCTCGAACCCCTTCCGGTAGGCCGAGATCCGCCGCGCCCCGGCCTCCACCTCCATCTCATAGGTGCCGTCCCGGATGCGCGAGGGGTTGAGGGAGACGGAGCTTCGATCGTCGAAGAGGACGGCGAACGATACGCCGGTGGCGGCGGTTCCGTCAGGCTCGAGCACGCGCACGCGGACCCGGCCGACCTTGCGGGTCAAAAGCGCGAAGTCGACATCGCCGAGCGTGCCCCCGGCGGTGAAGTCGGCGATGCGCGTGAGCGGGGAGAGATCCTTGTTCCCGATGGGGAACACCCAGATCTGGTAGTGGCCGGGCGGAAGGCCCGTGAAAGTGAACCGGCCGCGGTCGTCCGCCCATGCCATGTTCAGGTCGCCCTTCTGCACGGGCGCCTTGCCCTCGAGGACCTCGACCCCGTGGGCCGAGATCTGCACCTCTTCGCCGCGGAGCGCCTCGCCGGTGTCCGCGCGGGTGATGCGGCCGGAGATCACCGTCGGGAGGACCCGCAGCACCTCCGTGCGCACCTCTCCGGGCGCGAACTCGAGCACGGGGAGGCTCACGACGTAGCCGGGACGGGGAGGCTCACCCTCCTGCCGCCGGAGGAAGACCTGCACGTTCGGGCGGTGCTTGCCCGCGGCGAACCCGCGCATCTCGAATCCGCCCTCCTCGTTCGTGCGGGCCTCCACGTTCCGGTAGCCCTCGGTGCCGAACTCCGCGGGCGTGAGCCGCACGACGGCTCCTGCGAGCGGGCGGCCGTCGGGGTCGAGAAGGGTGCCGGCAAGACCGCACGAGATCTCGAACACGATGTCGACGATCTTGCCCGGCACCACGGTCGCCATGCGCATCTCCTCCGAGACGCCCTTCTCGCCCGGACGCCGAACCCGGTAGTCGCCCGGCAGCATGTGCTCGAAGAGCACCTCGCCGAGCGCGTCGGTCCTGCCCGTCCGGAGGTCCACGCCGTCCCACGCGTCGTCGCCCCGCGAGATCCTGACGTCCTCTCCCGCGAGCGCAGCCCCGTACGCCCCGAGCACGCGGACGCGCAGCGCGCCCCCCGCGACGAGGACGATGTCGAACGGACCCGCGCCGCCGCCGTCGGCGATCCTGAAGTGCCGCGACCGCGCGGCGAAGTCCTCATGCGCGACGTCCAGCCGGTGGAGGCCCGCGGGCAGGCCCTCGACGCGGACGAAGCCCCGGGAGTCGGGCCGGGTCGCGGTGGCGGGCGACTTCAAGTCGAGCGGCGTGACCGTCACAAGAGCGTCGAGCACCGGATCGCCGCGGCTCGATCGCACGAAGCAGACGACCGATCCCGCTCCCGGCGGATCGGTCAAGGGCATCGGCGCGAGAGTCTCCGCGTGCGCGACGGGCTCCGGTTCCGCGACGGGTTCCCCGACCGGCGCGGCGGGGGGCGAGGGCGGCTCGGCGAGCAAGAGCTCGGCGGCCTCGGGCTCCGGACCCGCCGCGCGCCCCGAGGTCCTGCCGTCGCGCGCGCTCGAGAGCACGTAGCCGGTCACGGCCACGCAAAGGATGAGCGCGAAGGCAACGAGCCGACCGCGCATGCTCCCATTAGACACCCGCGTGCGCGCGGCGGTTCCTGCCCGCGCGTTTCTTCGACCGCGTGCAACGATAGCGTTGCGGTGGACACCGTCATCGTCGGCGCCGGCTTCGCGGGGGTCTCGACCGCCTATCACCTCGCGCGGCGGGGCGCTCACGGCGTGCTCGTCGTCGAGAAGGAGGCCGCGCCCGGCATGCATGCCTCGGGCCGCAACGCGGGCCTCCTCCGCCAGTCCTCCGACGACCCCGAGATCGCCGCGCTCCTCCAGCGCGGCGCGAGGGCGGCGCGGCGCGCGCTCCGCGACGTCCCGGGCTCGATCCGGCGCACGGGGTCGTTGATCGTCGGCCGCGGCATCTCGCGTCTCGCCGCGGGACCGAATGCGCGCGTGCTCGACGCCTCCGAGATCGTGAAGGGGCTCGAGGGTAGCGCGCTCTTCGATCCGGACGACGCGGTCGTGGATCCGCAGGCGCTCCTGCAGATCTTCGTGGAGGGGGCGCGGAGCCGCGGCGTCACGTTCCGCTTCGGCGAACGCGTGACGGCCGTCCGGACCGCAAGGGGCGGCATCGAGGGCGTCGAGACGACGAAGCGGAAGATCGCGGCGCGAACGCTCGTTGTCGCCGCCGGCGCGTGGGCGGGCGAGGTGGCGGAGCTCGCCGGGAGCGACGGGATCGCGATCGAGCCGAGGCGGCGCCACCTCTTCCGCGGCGGGATCGACCGGCCGGAGGGCCGGTCGTGGCCCTTCGTGTGGAACGAGGAGAAGGGCGTCTACTTCCGTCCCGAGGGGGACGGGATGCTCCTCTCGCCGTGCGACGCGGAGCCGCACGCCCCCGCCGAGCCCGAGGTCGATCCCGCGCGCCGCGACGAGCTTGCGAGGAAGGTCGCCGACGTCTTCGGGATGCTCGGCGAGTGGCGGCTCGGGCCGGGCTGGGCGTGCCTCCGCACCTTCGCGAAGGACGGGCGGTTCGTCATCGGCCCCGATCCCAGGGTGAAGGGGCTCTTCTGGGTCGGCGCGCTCGGCGGCCACGGGATGACCTCCGCGTGGGCCGTCGGGAGGCTCGCCGCGCAGGTGATCCTCGGCCGCCGCGCGCCGGGGCCCTTCGATCCGCGCCGGTTCGAGGCGCGGTGAGCGGCCCCCTCCCCGGAGCCCCTCCCGGTCAGAACGTCACGCGGCCCTGCACGTAGGCGAAGTTCGCGACCGGGCTATCGCCCGTGTCCTCGAGGAAGCCGCCCGGGAAGAAGATCGACCAGCCGAGCAGGAACGAGACCTGCCTCGCGGGCTTCCACGTGAACGTGAAGTCGATCTCGTCGCCCAGGTGGTTCGAGACGCCGATCGCGCCGGGCCGGACGACCGCCCCGCCGGCGTTGATCCACGCGCCCTGATCCTCCGGCCGCCGGAAGTGGTGGTACTCGACCGTGATCGTGATCGTCTCCCTGGGCGTCGCGGAGAGCGCGAGCCGGAGATCGAGGATGTTGCTCCACCCGACGAGGTCGGCGTAGCCGTACCACATGTGGTTCGTGGGGAAGAGCGTCTGCATCTGGCCGTTGTCGCCGTCCGCCGGGTCGTCGTCGCCGCTCGCGTAGTCGACCTCGAGGATCAGCTGCGGCTTCCAGCTCGTCTCGGCGAGCGTGTAGCGTATCCATACCGCGACGGCGAACGCGGAGACGTCGTCCCCGCGCACGTCGCCGGTCTGGAACGCGGCCTCGGCCGTGTACTTCCAGCGCCCGGTCTCGCGCGCCGCACGGAGGCCGAGCGTCACGAGGTCCGTGTGGCCCGTCCCGACCTCGCCCACGAGCGCGGTGTGATCCATGAGCAGCAGCGCGTACGCCTCGAGCCACTTCCAGTGCCCGTAGAGCCCGCCGAAGTTCTGGCTGTCGTCCGTGGGGATCGTCTGCCGGACGACGACCCAGAACCCGTCGATCCAGAAGTCGTCCGTCCCGTACCGGCTGCGGATCCCGTCGTAGGTGCGGCCCTGGTCGAACCACTCGAGGTCGCCGATCAGGCGGTGGTCGCCGTAGGCCATGACGAAGCGGCCCGCCTCGACCATGAGCGGCTCCCCGAGGATCTGCCGGAAGATCATCTCGGCCCGCTTGAGGTCCACCCCCTGCGAGTCGGCGGTGGTGGACCCCTCCTCGCCGAGCGTCCGGATGTCCTGGAACTCGACGACCGCGGCGACGTTCTCGAGGACGTCGAGGTCGAACCGCAGCCGCGTCCGCATGTGCGCGAAGTTGAAGCTCCGCTCCCCGTCGGGGTCGGCGGGGGAGTAGAGGTTGTCCTGGACCTCCCAGCGGATCCGGACCTCCCCGGACACGCGCAGCGCGCGGCCGCCGGGGAGGAGCCCGTCGCCGCCCTGCACCGCTTCCGTCGCATCGAGGTAGTTGCGTACATCCTCCTCCAGGGCCGCGGCCTCGAGCTTTCTCACCCGGTCCTCGAGGGCGGCATTGCGCTTCGCGAGGTCGCCCACCGGGGCGTCGGCCCCGCCTTTGCGGCCCTCGTCGGCCGACTGCGCGCCCGCGAGCGCGGCGAGCAGGAGGATCACGAAGGACGTCCGCATCCCGTCCCGGAATAGCAAACCGGGGGCCTCCGCGCATCCCCGGAGAGGCGCCGGCCCGCGAGATCGTCCGCGGGGGTTTCCGCGCCAAGTCCGGCGGCGGAGGGGGGCCGCCGGCAACTTGGGCTCGGGCATGCGCGGTGCATGACATATTCGATCGTGGATATATTGCGATATCTGCTTCTGGCGGTCGCGGCGGGGTGCGCGAGCCGCGCGTCGTTCGAGGTCCCTCCGCCTCCCGAGCCGGTCGCAGCCGAGGCCCCCCGGCCCCCCCCCGATCCGGCCAAGGGGCCGCTGACCGCGGCCGAGGCCGTCGAGACCGCGCTCGAGCGCAACCCCGACATCAAGGAGGCGGCCGCGCGGATCGAGGCCGCGCTCGCGGGCCTCGACGCGGCGCGTGCGGCGCTCCTGCCCGTGATCGGCGCGGATCTCTCCTACCTCGGGGGCGACGCGCCGTCCGCCTACCTCGCGAAGACGATCGATGCCCGGGACCTCCCCCCGGGCGTGAACTTCAACGACCCCGGCACGTTCGGCAACTGGGAGGTCGGGACGACGCTCCGCTGGAACATCTACCGCGGCGGGCGGGATCGGCTCGGCGTCTGGGCGTCCGAGGCCGGTGTCGCGGGCGCGGAGGCGCAGCGGGAAGCCGTGTGCAACGCCCTCGTCGCGGCTGTCCTCGATGCGGTCCTCGACGTGCGGGCGGCACGCGAGCTGACGGCGGCCGACGAGGCGTCGATCCGGTCGGTGACCGCCCAGCTCGACGAGACGCGCGTGCGCGTGGAGAGCGGCCAGACGCTCAGGAGCGATCTGCTCTCGCTCGAGGTGCGCCTCGCCGAGGCGAAGGAGCGCCGGATCCGCACCGACGTCGCGCGGCGGCTCGCGCTCGTCGCGTTGCGGCGGCTGCTCGCCTGGCCGGACGGCATGGCGCTCGACGTCGCCGACGAGGCCTACCCCGTGCGGGACCTGCCCGCGACCGTCCTCGAGGCGCTCGCGGTCGCCTACACGCACCGCGGCGAGGTCGCCGCGGCCCGTCGTGCGGTGGAGCGGGCGCGGATCGAGGTCGAGAGCGCGCGCCGCTCGTACGCGCCGAGCCTCGACCTCGAGGCGCGCTGGTACGGGGACGACGAGCAGTGGGGGTTCGCGGAGGACGGCGGCAACTGGCTCGTCGGCCTGGCACTCTCCTTCGACTTCTACGACGGCGGCCGGAAGCGCGCCAATGTGCGCGCGGCGCGGGCCGTGCTCGAGCACGTCGAGGAGGCGGACCGGCGCGCGCTCCTCGCGGTCGCGCAGGACGTCGAGACGGCCTACCTCCGCATGGAGGAGGCCCATGCACGGCTGGAGGTGGCCGCGCAGGCGGTCGGGGCGAGCGAGGAGAGCCTCGATCTCGTGGAGAAGCAGTACCGCGGCGGCACCGCCACCGTGACGCGCTACCTCGAGGCCGAGGCAGCGAGGACGCAGGCGCGGACGGCGCGGATCCGCGCGGCGCTCGACGTCGAGCGGGCTCGGATCGGGGCCGCGCGCGCGCTGGGGCGGACGGAGGTGGAGCGATGAATCGCTGGGCGAAGGGCGTTCTGTTCCTCGCGTTCGGAGCCGCGATCGTGCTCTATGCGGCGGGCGTCTTCGGCGGCGCGCGCGTCGCTCCCGGGCGCGGCGAGGCGCCGCGCGACCTCGGGGCGCCGGCCGCGACGGCCCGCGCGGAGATGGTGCGCGTTCCCGCGGTCGAGGAGGCCGTGGGGACTGTGCAGTCGCGACGCCGCGTCGAGCTCTCGGCGCAGGTCGTGGCCCGGATCACGGAGATCCGCGCGGACGCGGGGGACCTCGTGACCCGCGGCGCCGTGGTCGTGAAGCTCGATGACCGCGAGCTCAGGGCGCGCGCGGACCAGGCGCGCCAGGCGCTCGCGGCCGCCGAGGCAGCGCGGGACCGCGCGCTCCAGGCGCGGGCGCGCGGCGACGCCCTGCTCGCGCAGGCGAAGGCGCGCTTCGAGCGCGTGCAGGCGCTCCACAAGGGCGGGGCGGCCACCGAGCAGCAGATCGAGGACGCGGAGGCATCCTTCCTCGAGGCGGAGGCCGGCGTGGCCGACGCCGCCGCGGCGATCGCCGCGGCCGAGGCGCAGATCCAGGGTGCCAGGAACGTCGTCACCGAAGCGGAGGTCGCGCTCGGCTACGCCGAGATCGCCTCGCCGCTCGACGGCGTGGTGACCGAGCGGCTCGTCGAGGTCGGGGACCTCGCGCTGCCCGGGCGGCGGCTCCTCGTCGTGCTCGACCAGAAGGCGCTCCGCTTCGAGGCGGAGGTGCGCGAGGGGCTCGTCGCGCGCGTCCGCGAGGGCGCGACGCTCGACGTCGAGATCCCCGCGGCGGGAGCGACCGTCAAGGGCACCGTGGCGGAGGTCATCCCCGCCGCGGACCCGCGCAGCCGCACGTTCCGCGCGCGGATCGACCTCCCCTCGGCCGAGGGCCTCTATCCGGGCATGTTCGGGCGGCTCCGCCTGCCCGTCGGGGAGCGCGAGATCGTGCGGATCCCCTCCGCCGCGATCGTGCGCGTCGGCCAGCTCCAGACGGTCGTCGTGAACGACCTCGGACGCTGGGTCCGCCGCTACGTGACGACGGGACGCGCGCTGCCCGACGGCGCGGTCGAGGTCCTCTCCGGGCTCCGCGGCGGCGAGGAGATCGGGCTCTCCGAGGCGAAGTCGTGAGCCATCCCGACGAGACCGGCGGCATCCTCCAGCGGATCGTCCGCGCGTTCGTCACGGGGCCGCTCTCGCTGCTGCTCCTCGTCGTGTCGGCCGCGGCCGGCGCGGTCGCGATCGTCGCCACGCCGCGCGAGGAGGAGCCCCAGATCGTCGTCCCGATGGCCGACGTCTTCGTCTCCTTCCCCGGCGCCTCGGCCGAGGAGGTGGAGAAGCTCGTCGCGACGCCTCTCGAGAAGCTCCTCTGGCAGGTGGATGGCGTCGAGCACGTCTACTCGATCTCGCGCCGCGACGGGGCGGTCGTGACGGTCCGGTTCGTCGTCGGCGAGGATCGCGAGCGCGCGCTCATCCGGCTGCAGAGCCGCATCGACGCGAACCGCGACCTCGCCCCGCCCGGCGTCACCGGCTGGGTCGTGAAGCCCGTCGAGATCGACGACGTCCCGATCGTCGCGCTCACGCTCTGGTCCGCGACCGCGGGCGACGACGTCCTGCGGCGCGTCGCCGAGGAGATGGCGGCGCGCCTCGACGCCGTGCCCGACCTCTCCCGCACGGAGATCCTCGGCGGGCGGGGCCGCGAGGTCACGGTGGAGCTCGACCCGGAGGCGATCGCCGGATACGGCCTCTCGCCGCTCGAGGTCGCGCGCGCGCTCCACGCGGCCGACGCGGCGGTCTCCGCGGGCGCGTTCGACCGCGCGGACCGGCGCTACCGCGTCGTCGCGGGCCCCTTCCTCGGCGACCGGCGCGAGGTGGAGGCGCTGGTCGTCGGCGTCCACGGCGGCCGGCCGGTCTACCTCGCCGACGTGGCGCGGGTCGTCGACGGCCCCGAGGAGGCGCGCGGCCGCGTGCGCGTCTCGTTCGGCCCGGCCGGGGCGCCCGAGGGAGTGGCGTCCGGCGCCGCGTTCCCCGCGGTGACGCTCGCGCTCTCCAAGAAGAAGGGCACGAACGCGGTGGCGGTCGCCGAGGAGATCCTCCACGAGGCCCGCCGGCTCGGGCGGGAGGTCCTTCCGGACGACGTCCGTCTCCTCGTCGCCAGGAACTACGGCGAGACGGCCGACGAGAAGGTGGACGAGCTGCTCGGGCACCTCACGCTGGCGATCATCACGGTGATCGGGCTCATCGCCTGGGCGCTCGGCTGGCGGGAGGGGCTCATCGTGGCCGCGGCGGTCCCGGTGACGTTCGCCCTCACGCTCCTGCTCAACCTGCTCGCGGGGTACTCGATCAACCGCGTCACGCTCTTCGCGCTCGTCCTCGTGCTCGGCCTCGTCTGCGACGACCCGATCGTGGACGTCGAGAACATCCACCGCCACTTCCGCCGCGGGAAGAGGAACCCGCTCGACGACGTCCTCTTCGCGGTCAACGAGGTGCGCCCACCCGTCATCTTCGCGACGCTCGCGGTCATGCTCTCCTTCCTGCCGATGCTCTTCATCTCCGGGATGATGGGCCCGTACATGCGCCCCATGGCGCTCAACGTGCCCGTCGCGATGGCGATGAGCATGCTCGTGGCCTTCACGATCACGCCGTGGATGGCCTTCCACCTCCTGAAGCCGCTCTACGGGAAGGCCGAGGCGCACGCGCGCGAGGGCGCGGGCCTCTTCGCGCGCCTCTACCGGTCCGCGGTCGGCTTCCTCCTCGACCGGCGCTGGGCGCGCTGGGCGCTCGTCGGCGCGATCCTTCTCGGCCTCGCGGTCACGGGGACGATCGTGCTCTCCGGGGCGGTGCCGCTGAAGATGCTCCCCTACGACAACAAGAGCGAGCTCCAGCTGGTCCTCGACCTGCCGGAGGGATCGACGCTCGAGGCGACGGAGGCCGTGGTCTCCCGGTTCGAGGGCTACCTCGCGACCGTCCCCGAGGTCACCGACTACGCCTCCTACGTCGGCGCCCCGAGCCCCATCGACTTCAACGGCCTCGTCCGGCGCTACGCGTTCCGGGCCGCCCCGAACCTCGCCGACATCCGCGTGAACCTCGTGAACAAGGCCGAGCGCGAGCAGCAGAGCCACGAGATCGCGCTCCGCCTGCGCAGGGACCTCGAGGCGATCGCCGCGGAAGCCCAGGCGCGCCTGAAGATCGTCGAGGTGCCCCCGGGGCCCCCTGTCCTCGCCACGCTGGTCGCGGAGGTCCGCGGCAGCCCCTCGACGCCCTACAAGGACCTCGTCGCCGCCGCGCGCGAGCTCGAGCGTCGCCTTGCCGCCGAGGAGGGCGTCGTCGACACGGACACGATGGCGGAGGATCCGCACGACCGCCTCGAGTACCTTCTCGACAAGGAGAAGGCGGCGCTCCACGGCGTCGACACGAAGGATGTCGCGCGTACCCTCGGCATGGCGCTCGAGGGCGAGGCCGTCGCGACCGTCCACGAGCCGGGCGAGCGGCAGCCGCTGCCGCTCGCGCTCCGCCTCCCGCGGGAGCAGAGGAGCGGCGCGGAGGAGCTCGGCCGGCTCTCGGTGAAGGGCAGCGCGGGCGAGCTGGTGCCGCTCGCGGAGCTCGGCCGCTTCGAGGTCGTGCCCGCGGACGAGCCCGTCTTCCACAAGGATCTCGAGCGCACCGTCTTCGTGCTCGGCGAGATCGCGGGCCGCGCCCCGGCGGAGGTGGTCTTCGCGATGGACGAGGGGGGGCCGCTTCCGTCGGGGGCGACCGCGTCCTGGACCGGCGAGGGCGAATGGAAGATCACGGTCGACGTCTTCCGCGACCTGGGCCTCGCGTTCGCCGGCGCGCTCGTCGCGATCTACGTGCTGCTCGTCGTCGAGACGCGTTCGTTCTTCATGCCGGTGCTCGTGATGATCGCGATCCCGCTCGGCGCGATCGGGATCTTCCCGGGCTTCTGGCTCCTGAACGCCCTCGGCGGGGCGAAGGTGGGAGGGTTCGGGAACCCGGTCTGGTTCACCGCGACCGGCATGATCGGCATGATCGCGCTCGCGGGCATCGTCATCCGCAACGCGATCATCCTCATCGACTTCGTGCGGCACCGCGTGGCCGAGGGGGTGCCGCTCCGCGAGGCGATCCTCGAGAGCGGCGTCCAGCGGTTCCGGCCCATCCTCCTGACCGCGGGCACGACGATGCTCGGCGCCTGGCCGATCACGCTCGACCCGATCTTCTCGGGGCTCGCGTGGAGCCTCATCTTCGGCGTCCTCGCGTCGACGGCGTTCACGCTCGTCGTCGTGCCGGTCGCCTACTTCGCGGTGACCCGGCGGAAGGAGTCGCCCGCGTCATGACGCCGCGGAAGCTCGCTCCCGAGGTGCTCGATGACGCGGCCCGCGTGCTCCGCGCCATCGCGCATCCGCTGCGGCTGCGGCTGCTCGAGATCCTCGGGCAGAAGGGCGAGAGCAACGTCACCGCGCTCTGCGAGGCGAGCGGCGCGCCGCAGCCCGCCGTCTCGCAGCAGCTAGCGCGCCTGCGCCACGAGGGTATCCTCGCGGCGAGGCGCGGGGGATCCCAGGTCTTCTATCGAGTCGCCCGCCCCGAGGTCCTCCCGCTCCTCGAGTGCGTCCGCAGGGCGGGGCGCGGCGGGAGGTCGTCATGAAGAGGTTCGCCTGGCTCCTTTTGCTCGTGGCCGCGTGCGACGAGACCGCGGCCCCCGCGCCCCCCCTCGTTTCCCCGGAATGGCTCCGGGAGCATCGCGACGAAGTCGTCCTTCTCGACGTCCAGAGCAGGAAGGAGCTCTACGAGAAGAGCCACCTGAAGGGCGCCCTCTGGGTGGACATCGAGTGGTTCCGGACGGAGAAGAAGCAGCTCGCGTCCGCGGACGTGCTCGCGAAGAGGCTCGGCGAGCTCGGCATCGACGAGGACACGTGGGTCGTCGTCTACGACGAGCTGCACGGGCGCAACTGCGGCTACGTCTGGTACGTGCTGAAGCAGCTCGGCCACGAGAAGGTGTCGATCCTCGACGGCCACATGGACGCGTTCGCGACCGAGCTCGAGACGGCGCCGCCGCCGGCTCCGGCGCCGAAAATCTACAAGTCGCGCAGGACTCCGGAAGTGGTCTCCGCCGAGTGGGTGAGGGAGCGCATCGGCAAGCTCCCGATGCTCGACACGCGCCCCGCGGAGCAGTACACGGGGGTGAAGCCGAAGGAGGGGATGAAGGGCGGCCACGTGCCCGGCGCGCTCTCCGTGCCGTGGGACGCGTTCACGGGGAAGGACGGCCGGTACCTCGACGAGAAGGCGGCGCGCGAGGTGCTCGCGAAGCTCGCGGGGCGCGAGCTCAAAGCCGACGAGGAGATCGTTCTCTACTGCAACTCGTACCACCAGGCGGCGCACGTCCACTGGGTGCTCGACCGGCTCGGGTACAAGGGCATCAGGGCGTTCGACGCGTCGATGAAGGAGTGGGAGAAGCTCGACTGGCCGCGCACGACGGGGGAGAAGCCGTGATCGGGCCGGAGAAGGGGCGTCCCTACTGGAACCCGTACGTGGCGGGCGCGGCGCTCGGGATCGCGGTCGTGATCTCGTTCGCCGCCGGCCACTACTTCGGCGCGTCGCGCGTCTTCGCCACCCTTGCGAGGTGGCTCCGCGACCGCGACGTGAAGCTCGACTTCTGGATGAGCTGGGAGGTCCTCGGCCTCCTCGCCGGCGGCGCGATCGGCTCGCTCCTCGCCCGCCGCTTCGGGATGGGAGGGGGCTTCGGGGGCCGGAGGCGCGTGATCGCGGCGGTCCTCGGCGGCGCGCTCGTGATGCTCGGCAGCCGGTTCGCGGCGGGATGCACGAGCGGGCTCGCCGTGACCGGCGGGATCCGCATGTCGGTCGGCGCCTACGTCTTCATGGGCGCGATGTTTCTCGGCGGGTTCGCCGCCGCGGCCGTAGCGCGGAGGCTCTGGTCATGATGCCCGACTGGCTCACGTGGCTCCTCATCGGGACGGCGATCGGGTTCGTCCTCGAGAACGGCGGCCTCGCGAACCCGAGGAAGCTCACGGGCGTCTTCCTCCTGCGCGACTTCACGGTCCCGCAGGTGATGCCGACCGCGATCCTCGCCGCGATGGGGGGGATGGTCGTCCTCTCGCTTCTCGGGTTCGACACGGCGAAGGCGTTCACGCCCGACACGATGTACGTCGGGCAGGCGGTCGGCGGCCTCGTCTTCGGCGTCGGCTTCTACCTCGGCGGCTACTGCCCGGGCACGTCGATGGTCGCGCTCGGCTCGGGGCGGCTCGACGCGCTGCCGTTCATGGCCGGCATGATCGGCGGCTGGTACGCGTGGGATCCCATCCGCAGGTGGGGCCCCGTGAAGCCGCTGCTCGCGAAGGCGCCGGAGGCGAGGGACACGTTCCCGGAGCTTCTCGGCGTGGACCCGAGGATCCTCGCCGCCGCCTTCGTGCTCGGCGGCGGGGCGGTGATCGTATGGCTCTACCGGCGGAGCGTCCGGGAAGGAGTGACGGCATGAGGCGATTCGCGATCCTGCTTCTCGTCGCCGCGGCGTGCGGCGACCGCGCTCCCGGCGACGCCGAGGTCGCGGCGGCCCGTGCGAAGGCTTCCGACGCGGCGGCGAAGCTCATGGGCGCGCTCTTCACGGAGCTCCAGGCGGCGCTCGCGAAGGGGCCGCCCGAGCAGGCGATCGACGTGTGTGCGGACCGCGCACCCGCGATCGCGCGGGCGATCGGCGAGGAGACGGGGCTCTCCGTGCGCCGGACGTCGCTCCGCACGAGGAACCCCGAGAACGCCCCCGACGGCTGGGAGCGCGCGTGGCTCGAGCGCGCCACCGCGGGCACGGCGCCGGCGGTCGACGACGCCGAGGTCGTGCGCGAAGGCGGCGGATACGAGCTTCGCTACGTGCGCGTGGTCCGGCTCGCGGAGATGTGCACGACCTGCCACGGTGCGCCCGAGAGGATCCCCGCGGCGGTGAGGGAGGCGATCGCGCGGCGCTACCCCGAGGACCGCGCGACGGGCTTCGCGCCGGGGGACCTGCGCGGCGTCGTGAGCGTCCGCGTCCCGATCGGCAACTGAAGGAGGTCACTCTCCCATGAACCCGGATGCATGCAGGGGTGCGGGGGCGCGAAGGGGCGCGCGTCCGGCGATCGCCCTCGCCCTTGCGGTTGCCTGCGCCCTCGCGGCGTGCGACGCGCGCAGAAGTGCAGAGGAGGAGACCATGCTGATCGCGTTCGATTCCAGGAAGCCGCTCGACCGGCTCGCGAAGGACCTCGAGGCGGCGTGCGCCGCGCACAAGTTCGGCGTGCTGGGCGTCCACGACCTCAAGGCGAAGCTCAAGGAGAAGGGGCAGGACTTCGCCAGGGAGTGCCGCGTCTACGAGGTGTGCAACCCCGTCGCGGCGAAGCGCGTGCTCGACACGAACCTCGAGATCTCGACCGCGCTCCCCTGCCGGATCTCGCTCTACGACGCGGGCAAGGGCGTCACGCGCCTCGCGACGATCCGGCCGACGATGCTCCTCGACCTCTTCAAGACCGCGGCGCTGAAGGAGGTCGCGAAGGAGGTCGAGGAGACGCTCGTCGCGATCATGGAGGAAGCGGCGGGCTGAGCAGAACGCCGGCCCGGGGCCGCCTCCCCGTGCGGGGTGGTACCCTATACACATGAAACGCACGAATCTTGTGCTAGATGAGCGGCTTCTCGAGGAGGCCCTGCGTCTGGCAGGCGAGAAGACGTACTCCCGGACCGTCGAGAGGGCCCTTGAGGAGTTCGTCCGGCGGATCAAGGCCCGGCAGATCCTCGATCTCCAGGGATCCGGCTCGTGGACGGGCGACCTCGCGGAGATGCGAGGCGACTCGCCGCGGCGCCGGAGCCGGAGACGGCGCGCGTGACGCTCGTCGACACCTCGGCCTGGGTCGCATGCCTCGACAAGGGGAGCCTCCGGATCGAGCGTTTCGTGCCGTTCGATGAGGTCGTGACCTGCCTCCCCGTGGTCCATGAGGTGCTGCAGGGATTCCGCGACGAGTCGTCCTACCGGCGCGGGGCGATCGCGTTCATGGCCATGCCGATCGTGGAGTCGCCCCTCACGGACGCGCTCGTCCTCGAAGCCGTGGACTTGTACCGGAGGGCAAGACGGGCGGGTCTCACGGTGAGGTCCGGCGTCGACTGCCTTGTCGCGGCGTGCGCGATGCGGCACGACCTCGAGGTCCTGCACGACGACCGCGACTATCCCGCGCTCGCCCGGGTCTCGGGGCTGAAGGAGAGGCGGATCCGCCGCTGAGCCGAATCAGTGGCCGGTTCCGCCCGGCTCCGCCCGGCGCGCGAACGTCCGGAAGAGCACCGTGAAGTAGACGGCGACGAGCGCCATCCCGGGGATCCACCAGAGGAGGCCGATCTTCAGGCCGTACGCGGGCGCCGCCGTGCCCTGCGCCGTGAGACCCAGCGAGGGGTCGCCGTTCGACGGCAGGAGATACGGGTAGAGGCCGAAGACCGCGCTCGCGAGGAGAGCCGCGACCATCACGCACGACATGAGGAAGGCGCGCGGCGCCCGGCCGCTCTCGAGGAAACGCCGCGCCCCGATGTAGCCGCCGATCGCGAGCAGGGGGAACGCGAAGCCCGAGGGGTGCTCCGTCAGGCGCTCGACGATGTGCGGCTGCACGGAGAACGACGCCGCCGTCAGCAGCGCGACCGCGATGCCGACGGGCCAGTGGAGGCGCCGCGCCACGGCCCCCCAGCCCCCCCCGATTGCCTGCGCCAGCCACAGCGCGCCGTGGAACGTGAGCACGAGCGCGGCCACGGCGCCCGCGAGCACGGTGTACCAGTCGAGCACGCCGACCTTGCCCTCCGTGCCGAAGTGCGTCCAGAAGGGCGCGAAGAAGCGTCCGTTGGCGTCGAGCGGCACGCCGCGGACCACGTTGCCGAGCGCCGCGCCGAAGACGACCGCGAGCAGGAGGCTCGAGAGACCGAAGCAGACGCCCCAGAACGGTTTCCACACGCGGTGGTGCACGTGCTCCGCGAGCTCGAGGCCGAGCGCGCGGAAGACGAGCAGCCAGAGGACGAGCATGAGCGGCAGGTAGAAGCCCGAGAAGGCGCGCGCGTAGACCGCGGGGAACGCGAAGTAGAGCGTGCCGCCGCCGGCGAGCAGCCAGACGACGTTGCCGTGCCAGTAGGGGCCGAGCGACCCCCGGATCCGCTCGCGCCCCTCCGGCTTCGCGAACACGTGCAGGATCCCGGCGCCGATGTCGAAGCCGTCGAAGACGACGTAGAGCGCGAGCATGCCCGAGACGAGGCAGAACCAGAGCGCCGGGAGGTCCATCACGCGGGGCCCTTCTCCACCTCGCGGCCGGCGAGGACGGCGAACAGCAGCGCGAGAAGCGCGTAGAGGCCGAGGAAGCCGATCAGCGTGAAGAGGACGTTCCCCTCCGCGACGTTCTCGCTCGCGGCGTCGCGCGTGCGCATGAGGCCGTGGATCACCCACGGCTGCCGGCCGAGCTCCGCGGTCATCCAGCCCGCGGTGTTCGCGATGTAGGGGAACGGGATCAGGAGCAGGAGGATCCAGAGCGTCGCGCGCGAGACGTGGAGCGTCCCGCGCCAGAGCCTCCACGCGGCGAGCGCCATGGCGCCGATGAAGATCGTCCCGAGGCCCGCCATGATGTGGTAGGCGTAGTAGAGGAGCGGCACGTTGTCCGGCCACTCCTCGCGGGGGAAGTCGCGGAGCCCCTTGATCTCGCCCGTGAACCGGTAGTGGGTGAGGAAGGAGAGCATGCCCGGCACGTGGAGCGGGTTGTCGAGCTCGAGGCGGCCCATGTCCGGCTGGCCGATGAGGACGAGGGGGGCGCGGGGGGAGGTCTCGAAGTGCCCCTCCATCGCGGCGAACGTCGCGGGCTGGTGCTTGTAGACGAGCTTCGCCTGGCTGTCGCCCGTGGGGAAGGCGAGGAGCAGCGCCGCGGCGAGGCCCGCCGGCACCGAGACGCGCAGGAACGCGCGCGCCTCCGTCTCGTGGCGTCCGCCGAGGAGGTAGTACGCGGCCGTTCCTGCCATGACGAAGCTCGCCGTGACGACGGCGCCCAGCATCGTGTGGAGGTACTGGCCGACGAGCCACGGGTTCGTGAGGAGCGCGAGGAAGCTCGTGAGGACGATCTCGCCGTCCCTGATCTCGTAGCCGACCGGGTGCTGCATCCACGCGTTCGTGGCGACGATGAAGTAGCCGGAGAGCCAGGAGCCGAGGAAGACGAGGAACGCCGCCCACCAGTGGCCGCGCGGGCCGAGGCGCTTCTCGCCGTAGAGGAAGAAGCCGAGGAAGGTGGACTCGAGGAAGAAGGAGAAGGTCCCCTCCATCGCGAGCGTCTGGCCGATGACGCCGCCGGCGGCCTCCGAGAACCGCGCCCAGTTCGTGCCGAACTCGAACTCGAGCGGGATCCCGGTGACGACGCCCATGAGGAAGTTGAGGCCGAAGATGCGGGCCCAGAACTTCGCGGAGCGGTCGTAGACGGGGTCGCCCTTCCGGAGCGCGAGCGTCTTCAGGACGACGATGAGGAGTGCCAACCCCATCGTGAGCTGCGGGAAGAGGTAGTGGAATCCCGCGGTGAACGCGAACTGGAGGCGGTGCAGGGAGAGCGCGTCCACGACCCCAGTCTAGGCTGGGCCGGAAGCCTCCGGGTGCGGCACGCGTGCCGCACGAGCCCGCCGTAAGATCTTCTAGGGCAAAGGGTTGCGCGCCTGGAGCACCTTGTCCGTCACCGAGTCCAGGTCTACGGGGGAGGCGGTCGCGGGGGGCTCGAAGGTCTCCTTCGCCTTCCGGTAGACCGCGAAGTCCGCATCGCTCACTTCCGTGCGGTCGCCCGCGCGGCGCGCCATCCGCGCGCGCACGACGTCCTCCGGGCACGTCACGTGGACGATCACGCACGGAGCTCCCGCCTCCCGCGCGGCGGCCGCGAAGGCGTCGCGCCACGCCGCTCGCGAGAAGGTCGCGTCCGCGACCACGCGGCGGCCCTGCCGCAGGAGCGCCGCCGCGCGCGCCCGCATCTCCGCGTACGTCCGCTCGGTGGTCTCCGGCGCGTAGGGGCCCTCGAGGAATCCGCCCTTCCAGTGCTCGGTCGGCGCGATCCCGAGGATCTCCTTCCGGATCTCGTCGCTCCGCAGGTGCTCCATGTCGAACGCGCGCGCCGCCTCGCGCGCGAACGTGCTTTTCCCCGTGCCCGGAAGCCCGCACACGATGATCGCGAACGCACCGAGCCCGTACGACACCGCGAGGCGGAAGTACGCCCCCGCCCCCGGAGCCCCCCGGAGTGATTCGACGAGGCCGCGCACGCACGCGCGGTAGGGCTTGAAGAGCGGCAGCAGCCGAAGGGCGTCGCCGTCGCCGGTCCGCTCGACGTAGCGGCGCACGAACGCGCGCGACAGATCCCACGCGCCGTACCGCTCGAAGTCCATCGCGAGGAACGCGATCTCCGCCGCCGCGTCCTCGATCCGGAAGCGCGGCTCGAACTCGATGCAGTCGTAGATCACGATCTCGCCGTCCTTGAGGCACACGTTCGCCGCGTGGAGATCCCCGTGACCGTCGACGGCCTGCCGCCGCGCGAGGAGCGGAGAGAGCTCCGCCCGCAGGCGCTCGTGCTCCTCGCGCAGCCGCGCGAGCCACCGGGGCCTCACGAAACGCGCCGCGTCGTCGAGGTTCTTCCTCAGATGGTCGATCGGCTGGCTCGGGTGCCGGTCCGCCCGCGCGTGGAAGTCCGCAAGGGCGTCCGCGATGCCCCCCGCATCCGCCGCGGTGACCGCGCCGCGCTTGAGCATCTCGTCGAGCATCCGGTCCTGCGGCAGCCGCGCCATCTCGACCGCGTACTCGACGATCTCGCCCACGCCCCGCACGCGCCCGTCGGCGGTGATCGGCGCGACGCCCAGGTAGACCGAGGGCGCGAGCCGGCGGTTGAGGCGCACCTCCTCCTCGCAGAAGCGCTTCCTCCTCTCGAGCGTGGAGTAGTCGAGGAAGGCGTAGCGGACGGGCTTCTTCACCTTGTAGGCGCGGTCGCCTGCGAGGAACACGAGCGAGGCGTGCGTCTCCCTCACCTCGACATGGGGGGGCTCCGGGGGCGGGTACGCCTCCTTTCTCCGAAGGGCGCGCTCGATCGGCTCCAATCGGTCCTCCCGGTCCCTCCCCGGCGCGATTCTAAGCGGGAGCCCTACACTCATGCCCTCCATGCACGTGCTGCTTTCCGCGACGGGCTACATCGGGCAGGCGCTCTTCGCGGGACGGGTCGTCTTCCAGTGGTACGCCTCCGAGCGGGCGGGCCGCGTCGTCGTCCCGCGGGGCTACTGGGGCATGTCGCTCCTCGGCTCGGCGCTCGTGCTCGCGTACGGCGTCGGCAAGCACAACCTGGTCTTCGTGATGAGCGTGCTGCCGGGCACGGTGATCGCGTACCTGAATCTCCGCATCCGGAGGAAGGCGCGGAAGCGCCAGCTCGTCCCCTGGGCCGTGGCGCTCCTCGCCGTGGTCGTCTGGGCCGCCTGGAGGCAGCCCCGCGTCGGCGAGGGGGTCTGGGCGGTGATCGGGCTCCTGGGATCCCTGATGTGGGGGCTCCGGCACGTCTTCCAGTGGTGGGTGTCGCAGCGCCGCGGCGAGCCGACGCTGCCGGCGTCCTTCTATCTCCTCTCCCTCACCGGCAGCTTCTTCCTCCTCGCCTACGCGATCCGGCACGTGGACTACGTGATGATCCTCGGCTACGCGTTCAACAGCGTGCCGTACATCCGTATCCTTCTCCTCCTCCGCGCGCCTACGGCGGCGGCTCGTAGTTCGTGAGGAAGAGCATCTCGCGGTGGCCGACGCGGCCCTGCGAAGTCTCGCGGAAGCGGCCCCCGAGCGCGTCCTTCAAGGACCGCTCCTCGTCAGGCTCCGGGCGCTCGTAGTTCTCCCTCGACGTGAGGACGAGGCGCCTGCCCGGCGCGGCGAGGTACGCGAGGACCTCCTCCGCCGTGTCGAGCACCGGGATCCGGATCCGGCCGGAGTAGAGGTTGTAGGCGCCCGAGAAGTGCGCCGGGTAGGCGGCGACCTCGCCCGGCCACCGGTTGAGCGCCTCCGCGACCGCCCGCGGCGACTTGAACTCGTCGATCCGTGGCACGAGGAGGAGGTCGTGCGCGAGGAGGAAGACAAGGACCTCGATCGCGAGGAACGCCGACGCGCGCGGGAGCATGCCCGCCCGCCCTGCGCGGATGCCCTGCCGTCCGAGGAGGAGGAGCACGACCGCGAAGGCGACGGCCATCGCGATGCCCGGGACCGTCGCAAGCCCCTCGAGCGCCGCCGCCACCTCGTCGTCGAACCGGCGCGCGAGCACGTGGCCCAGGAGAGAGGCCAGGGCGAGGCCCGCGCCCGCGCCGAGGAAGAACGCGTTGAGGAACCGCGCGAGGCGGAGGGGCAGGCGGGCCGCGACCGCCGCGTCGAGCCACGCGCCAAGGGCGATCGCGAGCGGCGGGAAGAGCGGCGTGAGGTAGCGGTCTCGCTTGCCCGAGACGAACGAGAAGAAGACGAACCCGATCGCGGCCCAGACGAGCATCGCGCGCGGGAGGCCCTTTCGCCGCCACGCCCACGGCGCCGCCCACGGCAGGAAGAGGACCCACGGGAAGAAGAGGCCGAGGAGGTAGGGGACGTAGTACCAGAAGGGCCTCGCGTGCGACCACGACTGGACCGCGCGGCCGACGTTCTGCTTCCAGAGGATCGCGTCGGTATACGCGGGGCCGCCGTGCACGCACGCGGGCCAGAGCCACGCCGCGACGATCCCCGCCGTGACGAGCGGGCCCCAGAGGAGATGAAGGGGGGGCCGGGGGGCGGCGCCCTCGCGGCCCCCGGACCCCCCCCCGATCCGCCACGAGAGCGCGCCGAACGCGGCGAGGACGATCGACACGGGCCCCTTCACGAGCACGCCGAGGCCCATGCCCGCGTAGAAGAGGACCGTCCACGGCCCGCCGCGGATCCAGCCGTAGACGGCGAGCGTCACGAAGAACGCGAGCACGACATCGAGCACCCCGAACCGCGACAGCCACGGGAAGAAGATCGCCGTGCCGAGGACGGCCGCGCCGAGGAGCGCCGCCCGGTCGCCGAGGAAGCGGCGCGCGAGCGACCAGGTGAGCAGGAGGGTGCCGAGGGAGGCGAGGCCCGCGACCACGCGGCCCGCGTTGAACCCGAGCCCCGCCATCTGGCCGAGCGCCGAGAGCCAGAAGAAGAGCGGCGGCTTCTCCGAGTAGATCGCGCCGTTCAGGTGGGGGACGAGCCACTCGCCGGTCACGCGCATCTCGCGCGCGACCTCGGCGTAGCGCGGCTCGTCCGGGTTCCAGAGGTCGCGCAGCGGGAGCGACGGCAGGAAGGTCAGGGCGCCGAGCGCGCAGAGGAGGAGGGTTTGTCGGGCGGAGCTCAGGGGCCCCGGTTTACCACACGGCGGCGCCGGGCCGGAGGCGTCGCGCCGGCTTCGCCGCGCCCCGACCTCGGGCCGTCGGATGACCCGAGGCCCTCTACGGCTTGCGCGTCGGCACGACGAGCACCGGGCCCGTCGCGCGCTGGACGACCCGCTCGGCGACGCTCCCGAGCATCAGCCGGTCGAGGCCGTGACGCCCGTGCGTGCCGACGATCGTCACGTCCGGAGCGATCTCCTTCTCCGTCGCGAGGATCCGCTCCCCCGGCCGGCCCGCGAGGACCTTGAGCGGCTGGAGCACCTTCGGGTCGATTCCCTTCACGAGGCGCTCGATCGCGGTCTCGGTCCACTCCTTCGCCGCGTCGAGGTTCTCCGCGGGGATCACGAGCGGCACGCCGTAGAGGCCGTATTCCGGCGCCACGTCGATCACGTGGAGGAGCGTCAGCTCGCCCTTCGGGCCGGCGAGCGTCCGCCCCATGTCCACCAGCTGGCGCGACTCCTCGCCGAGGTCGACCGCGACGAGGACGCGGCGGAAGTCGTCGTAGACGAACTCCCTCGCGTCGGTGCCGCGGCCGCGGTACGTGAGCACGGGGACGGTCGAGCGACGCACGACCTCCGCGGTGACGCTCCCGAGGAAGAAGTGGCGCCAGCCCTGTTGGCCGGCCGCGCTCATGCAGATCCAGTCGGCCTCGCGCTCCCTCGCGAACTGCACGATCGCCTCGGCGACGAAGAGCGCCTCGATCACGACCGGCGTCGCGGGGGACGACGCGCCGAGCGTCTTCTCGACGAACTGCGTGATCCGATCGCGCACGCCCGCGAGATGCTTCCCCGCGACCTCGCCCGCGTCCGCCAGCTCGCCGGTCGAGGCGAGCACTTCCGCGAGCCCGGCGGTCGCGCTCTCGACATGGAGCGCCGTGATCCTCCCGCCGAATCGCCGCGCGAGGTCGGCGGCGACGCGAAGCCCGGCCCGGGAGGCCTCGGAGAGATCGATCGGGACGAGGATGTGGGTGGGCTCTGTGAGCGACATGGCATGAGACCTCAGGGCAAATGCTAATCCAAAGGCCCGTCGCACGCTCGGCGGGCCGGGCCGCGCCAAAACGCGCGCGGGATTCCCGAGCCCGCGTGGCAGCGCGGCCCGCCCCTTGCAGCACTCCGGGGGGGTCCGGGGGGGACCCCGTGGAGGTCACCATGGTGGTCGCAACCAAGCTCAAGGCCTTCCTCGACTCGAAGAAGGTCGTCTACCAGGTCCTGAAGCACCACGAGCGGTTCACGTCGCAGGAGATCGCGGAGACGCTGCACGTGCCCGGCCGCATGCTGGCGAAGGTGGTCATCGTGAAGGCGGACGGCGCGCTCCGCATGGCCGTCCTGCCCGGCGACCTCCTCCTCGACCTCAGGAAGTACGGAAAGGCGGTCGCGGCGCGCGAGGTCGTGCTCGCGACGGAGGCGGAGTTCAAGGACGCGTTCCCGGACTGCGAGCTCGGGGCGATGCCGCCCTTCGGCAACCTCTACGCCATGCGGGTCGTCGTGGACAAGACGCTCGCGGCGGACGAGCACATCGTGTTCGAGGCCGGCAGCCACCACGAGGCGATCAAGCTCCCCTATACGGACTTCGCCCGGCTCGCCCTGCCGCAGGTCGCGGACATCGCCCGCCCCGTTCAGGTAGGCTCGATGCCCGGATGACGCCGCACTACCTCGACCGCCTCCTCTCGCCGCGCTCCGTGGTGGTCTTCGGCGCGAGCGACGACCCGTCGTCGGTCGGCGGTCGCGTCTTCGGCAACATCCTCGACGGCGGGTTCGAGGGGGCGGTCCACGCGATCAACCCGGGCCGGAAGGAAGTGCGCGGCCGTCCCTGCCACGCGTCGCTCGAGGCCGTGGACCGCGCCGTCGACCTCGCGGTCGTCGCGACGCCGGCGGCGACGGTGCCCGCGGTCCTGCGCGAGTGCGGCGAGCATGGCGTGCGCTCCGCGGTCGTTCTCTCCGCGGGGTTCGAGGAGGGGGGGCGCGGGGGGGAGGAGCGGGAGCGGGAGCTCCTGCGCGAGGCGCGGCGCTTCGGGATCCGCATCCTCGGCCCGAACTGCCTCGGGTTCCTTCGCCCCGGCGCGAAGCTCAATGCGACGTTCAGCCGCGGTGGCGCGCGGAAGGGTTCGCTCGCGCTCGTCTCGCAGTCGGGCGCGCTCTGCACGGCGATCCTCGACTGGGCCCATGAGCGGCAGGTCGGGTTCAGCTCCGTCGTCTCGCTCGGCGACGCCGCCGACGTGGATTTCGGCGACGTCCTCGACTACCTCGCCCTGGACAAGGAGACGAAGGGCATCCTCCTCTACGTGGAGGGCGTGCGCCACCCGCGGCGGTTCATGAGCGGGCTCCGCGTGGCCGCCCGCCTGAAGCCGACGGTCGTCGTCAAGGCCGGCCGCCACGATGAGGGATCGAAGGCCGCGCGATCGCACACGGGGGCGATCGTGGGGGGCGACGACGCGTTCGACGCCGCGCTGCGCCGCGCGGGCGCGGTGCGCGCCTTCACCGTCGAGCAGCTCTTCGCGGCCGCGGAGCTCCTCGCCACGCACCACCGCGTGCGCGGGAACCGGCTCGCGATCGTCACGAACGCCGGCGGGCCCGGCGTCCTCGCCGCGGACCGTGCGGCGGAGCTGCCCGTGCGCGTCGCGGAGCTCTCCCCCGCGACGGTCGAGAGCCTCGAGGCGACGCTCCCCGCCTTCTGGTCGCGCGGCAATCCGGTGGACATCCTCGGCGACGCGACACCCGACCGCTACCGTGCCGCCGTGGCCGCGTGCCTCGCCGACCCGCAGGTGGACGGCGTCGTCGCGATCCTCACTCCGCAGGCGATGACCGACCCGACCGGCGCCGCCGAGGCGGTCCTTTCCGCCGCCCATGGGAGCGAGAAGCCGCTGCTCGCGTGCTGGATGGGAGGCGCGCACGTGCGGGAGGCCCGCGCCCTCTTCGCGCGCTCCCGCGTGCCGTCCTTCGAGGGCCCCGAGGCTGCGGTCGAGGCGTTCGGCTACCTCGCGAGCTACCGCGAGAACCAGCGCCTCCTCCTCCAGGCGCCGGGCCCGCGCTCGCGCGACGACGAGCCGGATGTGGAAGGCGCGCGCCTCCTCGTCGAGAACGTGCTCGACGAGGGGAGGCGGTCGCTCTCGGTCACCGAGTCGAAGGCGCTCCTCGCCGCGTTCCGCATCCCCGTCGCGGCGGCCGTCCGCGCGGCGACCCCGGCCGAGGCGCTGGTGGCCGCGGAGTCGCTCGGCTTCCCGCTCGCGATGAAGATCGACTCCCCCGACGTGACGCACAAGTCGGACGTCGGCGGCGTGCGGCTCGACATCCGCACGGCGGCCGACGTGCGCCGCGCGTTCGGCGAGATGCTGGAGGAGGCCCGCGCCCGCCTGCCGGACGCGCGGATCCTCGGCGTCACGCTCGAGCCCATGGTCCGGCGGCGGCATGGCCGCGAGCTGCTCGTGGGCGTCGCGCGCGACCCGGTCTTCGGCCCGGTCATCGGCTTCGGCGCCGGGGGCACGACCGTCGAGATCCAGCGCGACCGCTCGGTGGCGCTCCCGCCGCTCAATCCGTTCATCGCGGCGGATCTCGTCGCGCGGACCCGTGTCGCCCGGCTCCTCGGCTCCTTCCGCGGGCTCCCCGCGGCGGACCACGAGGCCGTGGTCGACGTGCTCCTGCGCGTCTCCGAGCTCGTGTGCGAGCTGCCGCACGTGTGCGAGCTCGACATCAACCCGCTCCTCGCCGACGAGAGCGGCGTCGTCGCGCTCGACGCGCGCGTGGTCGTCGACTTCCCCGGCGCGCCCAAGGGGCCGTACGGCCACATGGCGATCCACCCCTATCCCGCGCACCTGGAGACGCGCTGGCAGCTCCCGGACGGCACGGACGTGACGATCCGCCCGATCCGCCCCGAGGACGCGGAGCTCGAGCAGGCCTTCGTCCGCAATCTCTCGCCGGAATCGCGCTACTTCCGCTTCATGCGGACGCTCGCCGAGCTGACGCCGGAGATGCTCGTGCGCTTCACCCAGATCGACTACGACCGGGAGATGGCGTTCCTCGCGTGCGTCGTGCGCGACGGACGCGAGACGGAGGTTGGCGTCGCGCGCTACGTCACGAATCCGGACGGACGCACGTGCGAGTTCGCGGTCGTGATCGCGGACGAGTGGCAGGGGAGGGGCATCGCCGCCCGCCTCATGACCGAGCTGATGCGCGTCGCGCGCGAGCGGGGACTCCAGGTGATGGAGGGCGAGGTCCTCGCCGCGAACGCCCGCATGTTCCATCTCATGCGGAACCTCGGATTCGTCGTGGCCCCGGGGGACGATCCCGCGGCCCACGTGGTGACGAAGGAGCTCTGACCCGCGGCGGCGACGGGGAATCCTCCGCGTGTTTTCGACCGCTCCGGAGATCGCGCCGCGGCCGGTCCGCGGGACGGCGCGTGCGGAACGGGGCCCGCCGGCGGGGGCCGGGCGTGCGCTGGCGGCCCCGGGTTTGCGGCTCGGCAGGGCATGAGAACGCCCCGGAATCCCAGGACGCACGGCCGTTCGCCCCAGTCCCGCTACTTCCGTGACGATCGCGAGAGGGGGCTCGCGAAGAAGCGCCACCAGGAGGAGGCGGGACAGAGCACGGGGCTTGTGGAGGTCGTGGGACACCTCCCGCCCGGCCTCGAGGAGGAGATCCGGAACCTCGCCACCCGGTTCGAGGAGGACGAGCTGCGGCGCGGGAAGGACGCGGCGGTCATCTCCGTCACCCCCTTCGCCGAAGGCATCGCCATCGAGACCCGGGGGGAGAAGCTCGCCCAGAGGATCGCCGACGCCCTCCACCGGAGCCGGCACGCCGAGATCGAACGCGCCTTCGACGCCGAGGGGCGGCGGCGTATCCTGACATGCAAGCTGCCCCGGGTTCGCGCCGCGCGGCCCGGGAAGGAGGGCTAACATGCGGATCCACTGCGATTTCTGCGGCGCCGAGGTCGAGAAGGACGAGGCGCTGACCTACGAGATGGAGGACGGCGAGGTCCTGCACTTCTGCTCCGAGGAGTGCCTCGAGTCCCTCGAGTACCACGAGAAGATGCAGGACCCGGATCGCGAGGAGGAGGGCGCCGCCGGGGACACGCGGTGAGACCGAGGCGGAGGTCCCGATGGAGTTCTTCGTCACCCCGCTGGCGCGCCTGCCGGACGAGGGGCCCGTCGAGATCGTGGAGCGCAAGGGGCTCGGGCATCCCGACACGATCTGCGACGCGCTCGCGGAGGAGCTGAGCCGGGCGCTCGTGCGCCACTACGTCGAGCGGTTCGGCGTCCCGCTGCACCACAACGTGGACAAGGTGCTGCTCGTCGCGGGCCGCGCGCGGCCGGCCTTCGGCGGCGGCGAGGTCCTCGAGCCGATCGAGATCCACCTGGCGGGCCGCGCGACCGTCGAACACAAGGGCGTCCCCGTGCCGGTCGCGGAGATCGCGGAGAAGACCTGCCGCGCGTGGCTCGCGAGAAACCTCCACGCCCTCGACGCGGAGCGCCACGTGCGCATCCGCTGTCTCGTCCGGCCGGGGTCGAGCGAGCTCGTGCAGCTCTTCGGCCGCCCGGGCGGCACACCCGCCAACGACACGTCGTGCGGCATCGGCTTCGCGCCGCTGACGCGGCTCGAGCGCACCGTGCTGGGGCTCGAGCGCGCGCTGAACGCGCCGGCCGCGCGCGCCCTGCATCCCGAGTGCGGCGAGGACGTGAAGGTGATGGGCGTGCGCACCGGGCGCCGCGTCGAGGTCACGGTGGCGTGCGCGCTCGTGGGGCGGCACCTGCCCGGTCTCGGGGCGTACCGGGAGGCCAAGCGGGCGCTCGAGGCGAGGGCGCGCGATGCGGCGCTCGTCGCGTGGGCCGCGGGCGGCGCATCCGGGCGGGAGCCCGACGATCTCGTCCTCCTCGCGAACGCGGCCGACGACGAAGCCGCGGGCCAGGTCTACCTGACGGCGACGGGCACGTCCGCCGAGGCGGGCGACGACGGCGAGGTGGGACGGGGCAACCGGGTGAACGGCCTCATCACGTTCGACCGGCCGATGAGCCTCGAGGCCGCGGCGGGGAAGAACCCCGTCTCGCACGTCGGGAAGATCTACAACGTGACGGCGGGCGTGGTCTCGCGGGACCTGGCCGCGCTGCCGGACGTCGCCGCGGCGGAATGCCGCCTCGTGAGCCGCATCGGCGCGCCGGTGGCCGAGCCCGCGGTCGCGGAGGTCCGCCTGCGCACCCGCGGCAGGCCGGTGGGCGAGCTCTCGGCCGCCGTCGAGGAGATCCTCCGCGCGCGGCTCCGCGGCGCGGAAGATCTCTGGCGCGACTTCCTCGCGGGCGAGGTGGAGGTGTTCTGATGCTCTTCTGGACGGTCTTCGTCGCGGGCTTCGCCCTCGTCGCGGCGAGCTTCGTCGTGCGGCCGAAGCGCGTGGGGGCGGGGTGGTCGCTCGACATCGGTTTCGGCGACCGCGCGACGCGCCCCGAGCGGATCCTCTTCGTGATCGGCGTGGCGCTCGCGCTCCTCGCGCTCCTCGCGCTCCGCTGATCAGGTTGGAATCGCGCGCGTCATGTCGCTATGGAGGCTCGGCATCGCCTCGAGGTAGGGCCGGACGGCCTGGAGGTCCGAGGCCTCGAATTCCGCGTAGGGGCCGTCGAAGTGCACCCGTCCGTCGTGGAGCATCACGATGCGCGGCGCGAGGCGCCGCAGCAGGTCCTTGTCGTGCGTGATGATCACGGTGGTCCGCTTCACCTCGCCGGGCTCGTCGTGCTGCACCTGGATGAGGTCGTGGATCTGCCCCGCGTTGATCGGGTCGAGCCCCGTCGTCGGCTCGTCGAAGAAGATCGTGTAGGGCCGCATCGCGAGCGCCCGGGCGAGCGCGACGCGCTTCGCCATGCCGCCGGAGAGCTCGGCACGGTCCTTCCAGAGGACGCTCTCGTCCCCCTTGAACCCCACCGCGTCGAGCGCCTCGCGCGCGCGCACGAGGATCGCGTCCTCGTCCATCCGCTTGATCTCGCGCAGCCAGAGCGCGATGTTCTCGTAGACGGTCGCGCTGAAGAGCGCGTTCCTCTGGAAGACGACCGCGGAATGGAGCCGGACGCGATCGAGGCCCTGCTCGTCGAGCGTCGCGATGTCGACGAGCGGAGCGCCCTCCGTCTCGTGGTCCGCGACGAGCACCCGGCCCCGGTCGGGCCGGAGATGCGCGATGATGTGGTGGAGGAGCACCGTCTTGCCGCAGCCCGATGCGCCGACGATCGCCACGAGGTCGCCGCGCGGGATCTCGAGGTCGATGCCCGCGAGAACGGCGTGGCCGCGGAAGGCCTTGTAGAGGTCCTCCACGCGAATCTCGACGGCGTTCGTCATGATGGGAGGGGGCGCGGGGGAGGACGGATGCTTCTGCGAAAGCCTAGCATGAGGGCCCAGTGAGCGCCCCGCCGCGGTTCTTCTGCGACGACCATCTGCGGCGTCTCGCGCGCTGGCTCCGCGCGGCCGGCTACGACGCCGCCTATGAGCGTGCGATCGGCCACGCGACCATGCTCGCGCGCTGTCGCGAGGAGGGCCGCGTGCTCCTGACGCTCGACCGGGCGCTCGCGGAGCGGGCGGGGGCCGTGGCGTGCCTCCTGCCGAGCCACGATCCGGAGGAGCAGCTCCGGTTCCTCGCGGGGCGCTACGCGCTCGATCTCCTCGCGCACGCGTTCACGCGCTGCCCGGTGTGCAACGAGCCGCTCGTCGAGGCCGCGCCGGGCGAGGTCGACGTGCCAGCCCGCGTCCGCGAGACATGCGATCGCTTCCGGCGCTGCGCGCGTTGCGGCCGCGCGTACTGGGAGGGCGACCACGTGCGCCACATGCGCGAGCGCTTCCGCGGCCTCTCGGACGTATGATGGCGGCATGGTGGCGACGCTCTTGACGGTGGCGTCCTACGACAACGTGCTCGAGGCGGGCTACTGGCAGGCCATGCTCGAGGCGGAGGGGATCCCGGTCGTCGCCGCCGACCGCGAGGTCGTCGCCATGGAATGGCAGATCTCCGGCGCCGTGGGGAACATCAAGCTCCAGGTGCCGGAGCCCCTGGCCGAGCGCGCGCGGGAGATCCTTGAGACGCGGCGCCGCGCGAGCCCCTACCGGCCGCCCGGGGCCCCCGAGGCGTCGCGCGCGCTCCTCGCGGCGTTCCTCGGGATCCTCTTCCCGCCGCTCCAGCTCTACGCGCTCTGGCTCGTCGCGCGGCTCATCCCCCGCCGGCGCGGGCTCTTGCCGGGCGACCGGCGGCGGATCGCGCTCGCCGCGCTGATCTCGCTCGTCTGGCTGCCGGTCATCGTGACCGCCTACTGGGTGGCCCTGTAGGCGGTCCCGGTCACGCGAGGTGGTGGTGGCGGCCGACGAGACGGACCGACGTCGCCTGCGGCCCCCGCTCCCCCTCCTCTTCCGTGTACCGGACCTCGCTCCCGATCGCGAGCTCCTCGAAGCCGTCGAGCGCGGCGTTCCTGTGGAAGTAGACCTCCTCGCCATCGGGCGTCTCGAGGAAGCCGTAGCCCTCGTCCGGGAAGAGCTTCGTGATGCGGCCGTGCGGCGGCGCCTCGTGCGCCTTCACGATGCCCCGGCGCTCACGCACGTAGTCCTGGATCTGCCGGCGTGCCGCGCGGAAGGCGTCGCGGATCGCGAGGTAGAGGTCCTCGTGCGGCTTATGTTCCGGCGGATCGCGCCTCACGACGATCTCTTTCCCGGGGACGGTCAGGTCGATGCGCACGTGGTAGAGCTGCCCCTTCTTCTTGTGGAGATGGGGCGCCTCGATCACGACGCGGCAGCTGGTGATGCGGTCGAAGAAGCGCTCCAGCTCGGCGGCACGCAGGCGTACCTCCTCTTCGGCCTTCTCCCACCTGGGCACGTCGCGGAAGGAGATCTCGACGGGGATTTGCATGCCCTTCCCGGGCGCAAGTCCTGTTCCGGGGCACGGGGATTGCGCGAATGCCGCGCATGTCGGTCGGAAGGATCTGCGTACGCACCGTCCACGTCGCGGGACCGGGGGAAACCGCGCGCGAGGCCGCCCGCCGGATGGTCACGGAGGGCGTCGGCACGCTCGTCGTCCTCGGCGGCGACCGGCGGCCCGTGGGTTTCGTCACGGACCGCGACGTGATGTTCCACTGCGTCGCGGAAGGTCGCGACGCCGGGCGGACCAAGGTCGAGGAGATCATGGCGGCACCGGTCGTCACTGTGTCCGAGGATCTCCCGATCGAGGACGCGCTCTCCCGGATGGCGGAGACCGGGGTGAGGCGCCTCGCCGTGGTGGATCGCGCGGGATGCCTCGCGGGACTTCTCGCGCTCGACGACATCCTCGACCTCCTCTCCGAGGAGTTCGGGACGATCGGCCGCCTCCTGCGCGGCTCCGGCTGATCGGCGCCCCCTCGGGTACGCGCTTTGCGGCCCTTTCCCGCACAACGGGAGCTACAGCGGCCTGGAGCGGCCCGAAAGGAGGGTTCCATGAAGCTGATTCCCCGCGAATGGGATGAGTTTCCCACGTTGACCGGCCTGAGGCGGCAGATGAACCGCCTGCTCGACTACTTCCCGGCCGGCGAGGAGACCGGGTTCGAGTGGTGGCCCGCCGTGAACGTGGCCGAGACGCCCGAGACGGTGGTGGTCACCGCGGAGCTGCCCGGCCTCGAGCCCAAGGAGATCGAGATCTCCGTCGTCGGCGACACGCTGACGATCCGGGGCGAGAAGCGGATCGAGAGGGAGGAGAAGGGGAAGACGTGGTACCGCCGCGAGATCATGGGCGGGAAGTTCACGCGCTCCTTCACGCTCCCGGCGTCGGTCGATGCCGAGCACGTCGATGCGACGAGCAAGGCCGGCATCCTCACGATCACGCTGCCGAAGCGTGCGGAGGCGAAGGCGAGGAAGATCGAGGTCAAGGTCAAGTAGGGAAGGCCGAGGGAGACTGCTCCGGGGGCCGGGCCGCATCGCGGCGCGCATGCGCGCCGGGAGGGGGCACCTCACGACGGTGAGGCGCCCTCTCGCTTTTCCTCGCCTTGCGGTGCGGGCTGCTACTCGTCGCCGCTCGCGAAGTGGGCGATCACATCGAGCGACGTGATGATGCCCTTCAGCTTCCCCTTCTCGACCACGAGCACGCGATGGATCCGGTTCTCGGCCAGCGCGCGCGCAACCTCGAGGATGGACGCGTCGGGCAGCACGGTCACCGGGTTCTGCTCCATGATGTCCTCGACCGTGCCGAAGACCTCCTCCTCCGAGTCCTGGGCGGATCCGGGCGCCGCCACAAGCCCCTCCTCCCCGAGGCCGAGGAGGCCGCGGAAGTCCGGGCTCGAGGCGAAGTCGTGGCGGCCCTCGAGCAGCCGCGCGAGGAGATCCGTCTTTCCCGCGATCCCGACGAGGCGGCCGTCGACGGTCACGACCGGGCAGCCCGAGATCTCGTCCTCCATGAGGATTCGCGCGAACTGGGTCAGCGTCGTCGCGGGCGTGACCGTGAGCAGGTCCGCCGTCATGATGTCCTTGGCCGTCGCCTTGCTCTTCATCGCCCCCCCATGCTAGGGGCGCGCCGCCTCCCCCTCAAGCTCTACCTTGAGGGCGAAGAACCGGAGGACGTCCTTGAGCGCGAGGATGCCGACGAGCCGTCCGTCCTCGCGCACGAGGAGGCGGCTCCGGCCCGTCCGGCTCATCCGGGCGATCGCGTCGAGGACATCCGCGTCCGGCTCGACGCAGGCCTCGTCCGTGAGCGGGGTAAGGAACTCCGCGACGCGATGGCCCTCCCAGTCCCCGGGCGGGATCCCCGCGACCCCCGCGAGCGTCACGAATCCGAGGAGCCTCCCCTTCTCCTCGACGGGGAACATCTTGAACCGGTGGCGGTAGACGTAGTTCCGGACGAACGCGCCGAGGGTGACATCCGGCGCCACCGTGACCGGATCGCGCTTCATGAAGGCGCGCACGGGCTCGCCGCGGAGCAGCTCGCGGAGGAGCGTCTGCTCGTAGGAGCCCGCCGCCGCCTGGCGGAGCCACGCGCCGAGGAAGAAGCACCAGAGCGCGCCTACCCAGGCCCCGGCGAGGAACTGCAGCCCGCCGAACACCATGAGGCACAAGCCGAGCCCCCTGCCCATGGCCGCGGTCACGCGGGTCGCGCGGCGCAGGCTCCCGGTCGCGCGCCACACGAACGAGCGGAGCACGCGGCCGCCGTCGAGCGGGAAGGCGGGCAGCATGTTGAACGCTGCGAGGAGCGTGTTCGCGAGCAGCAGCCAGTGCATGAGCGCGGTCGCGGCGGGGAAGAGCGCGATCCCGGCGACGAACGGGATCGCGAGAAGGAGCGCGAGCAGCGCGCTCAGCGCGGGGCCGGCCACGGCGATCCAGAACTCGGCGGCGGGCGTCGGGGGCTCGTCGCGGAGGTCGCCCACGCCGCCGAACACGAAGAGCGTCACCGACGCCACGCGGAGGCCATACCTCCTCGCGACGAGCGCGTGGGCGAACTCGTGGAGGAGGATCGACAGGAAGAGCCCGAGCGCGCCGGCGAGCGCCGTCGCCCATCGCGCGGAGGCGTCGAGCGCGGGGTGGGCCTCCGGGAAGAAGCCCGCGGCGAGCGACCAGCTGATGAGGACGACCGCGATGAGCCAACTCGCGTCTAGGCGGACGGGGATGCCGAACGGCCGCCCGATCGTCACAGCAGGACCCATGCCCGGGGACCATGCAGGCGGCGTGCCGGGGGGATCAGGGGGGTGGGGGGGGCAAGGGGGGGAGACCTCGAACGCCCTCAACCCTTGATGCAGGCGATGGGGCGGAGCCGGGCGACTTTCGCGGAGATCCCCGCGGCGTGGGCGCCGTCGACGACGCTCTCCACGTCCTTGTAGGCGCCCGGCGCCTCCTCGACCACGCCGCGGCGGCTCGCCGCGCGCAGCGTGATCCCCCGCGCCTCCATCTCGTGCTTCACCTGCGCCGCCGTCCAGCGCCGCATCGCCTCGCGGCGGCTCATCGCGCGGCCCGCGCCGTGGCAGGTCGAGCTGAAGCTCCGCTCCTCGGCGAGCGTCGTGCCGCGGAGGATCCAGCTCCGCGTCCCCATCGTGCCGCCGATGAAGACCGGCTGCCCGACCTCGCGGTAACGCTCCACGAGCCCCGGGTGCCCCGGGCCCCACGCGCGAGTGGCGCCCTTGCGGTGGACGTGGAGCAGCCGCGTGCGCCCGTTCACCTTGTGCTCCTCGAGCTTGCACGTGTTGTGCGAGACGTCGTAGATGAGCCGTGGGTTCGACCCCGGGAACCGCCGCTCGAGGACCTGGCGCACGAGGCCCCCGATCACCTGGCGGTTCGCGAGCGCGCAGTTGACGCCGCAGCAGACGGCCGCGTAGTAGCGCCTCCCCTCGGGCGAGTTGATCGGCGCGCAGGCGAGCTCGCGGTCGGGATAGGAGATGCCGTGCCGCTTCGCGGCCTCGGCCAGCGTGACGAGGTAGTCCGTCCCGATCTGGTGGCCGAGCGCGCGCGAGCCGCAGTGGATCATCACGACCACGTCGCCGACCTTGATGCCGTAGGCGCGGGCGGCCGGCTCGTCCTCGATGCGCTCGACCACCTGCACCTCGAGGTAGTGGTTGCCCGAGCCGAGCGTCCCCATCTCCGCGCGCTGGCGGCGCTTCGCCACGTGCGAGACCATCGCCGGGTCGGCTCCCGCGATCCGGCCGTGCTCCTCGACGTACTCGAGCTCCGACTCGGGGCCGTACCCTTTCGCGACCGCCCAGCGCGCCCCCTCGCGCAGCACCTCCTCGATCCCCTCGATGTCGAGGTGGATCTTCCCTTCCGAGCCGACGCCGCTCGGCACCGTGCGGAAGAAATCGTCCGCGATGGCCTCCTTCTGCGGCTGCACCTCGGCCTCCGTGAGCCCGGTGTGGTAGAGCCGGACGCCGCACGAGATGTCGAAGCCGACGCCGCCGACGGATAGGACTCCGCCCTCCTCCGCGTCGAACGCCGCGACGCCGCCGATCGGGAAGCCGTAGCCCCAGTGCGCGTCGGGCATGCAGCACGCGCACCCGACGATGCCCGGGAGCCGCGAGACGTTGAGGATCTGCTCGCGGACCTTCTCGTCCATGTCGGCGAGCAGCTTGTCGCCGCCGGTGAAGCGCACCGGCACGCGCATGTCGCCGTGCCTCGCGATCTCCTTGACCGCGGGGGCCAAGGGGATCAGGTCGTCGGTTCTCATACGTCCACCACCGTCTGGGCATGCCAGATGCCGCCCTCGCGCGCCACCTTGAGCTCCGTGAGCGTCGCGCCCTTCACCTCGACGCCGGGCACGTGGCGCTCCGGGTCGAAGCGCTCGCCGCGGGCGGTGCCGTCGAGCCCGCCCTCGCGGAGCCGCATGTCGAAGTCGCAAAAGACCATGCCTCGCAGATCCGCCTCGGCGAGGAGCGCATTGAGCCATCGGACGAGAAGCAGTTCGAGGTCGGAAGCCTCGCAGGAGATCGCGACGGATTCACGCGGCTCGACCCCCGCGAGATCGACCATCACGGAGAACATCGCCCGCGCGGCGCCGGCGAAGGCCTCCTCGAGCGTCTTCCCCTCGCCCCGCACGCCGATGTCGGCCGCGTGGTCGAAGGTGCGCGACTCCACGGCTACACCGCCGCGGCGACCTCGCGGTGTCGCGAGATCTCCGTGACCGTCCGGACGATCTCCCGTTTCGTGCGCGTGTCCACCGTGTCGCCCTTCCGGACCGCGTGCAGCACGAGGTCGTTGAGCGAGACGACGCCGCGCAGGCGACCGGCCTTGTCGACCACCGCGATCCGGCGCACCCTGTGCCCGCGCATCGCGTCGTGGATCGCGCTCTCGTCGTCGTCCTCGCGGCACGAGAACACCTCCTTCGCCATCGCATCGCGCACGGGCATCCGCGAGAGCGGCTCGTTGCGCGTGAAGGAGGCCATGCACAGGTCGCGGTCGGTCACGACGCCGACCGGACGCCCCTCGGCGTCCACGACCGGCACGATGCCGCAGTCGCGCTCCCACATGATGCGGGCCGCAGCCGCCATCGGCTCGTCCGGCCGGCACGTCGCGACGTCCGGGGTCATCAGGTCCCTCGCCTTCATGGCATACACCTCCCACCCCATCTTCCCGCAATCCGCGGGCCCTGCCTGCCCGGGGCGATGGAGGCGCGCTCAGGGCGGGGGCTGCGCCGGATCGCGCGTCCCCTCCCCCGGCCCCACCCCGTCCACCATGAGTGGCGGCTCCCCCGCCCGGCGCCGCAACCAGTTGATGGAGTCGAGCACCCCGGGGATCCTGACCACGCGCAGCTCGAGCCTCCGCTTGCCCGGGAACTCGACGAGCGCGAGGCCCGCGAGGATCGTGACGATGCCCGGGCCCGGCGCGGGGACGAGCGGGATGCCGACGAGGACGAGTGCCGCGCCGAGGGCGTTCCTGAGGATGCGCAGGGACCAGCGGATCACCGGGTGGCGGCCGCGCCAGCTGTCCCTCGGGGGCCGCTTCCGCAGGAAGTGGTCCCTTGGCATGCGGGCGACGAGAAGGGGGAGGAGGAGGATCGTCAGCACGATCGTCGCCGCCGACAGGCCGAACAGGCCCCAGAGGACGATCTCGTGCTCGCTGAGCCACTCCGCCATGGCGGGACAATCTAACCGCGGGGAACAGAGGGGGCCGGGGGGGCGGTAGAATCCGCCCGCGCATGAGGCCCGACGCGTGGCTCTGCCTCCTCCTCGCGCTGGCCGTCGCGGCCGCGGTGTTCTTCCTGAAGCCGCCCGCCTCCTCCGTCGCCGCCTCCGCGGCGGTGCTCGTCGCCGCGGGCGCGTGCGCGCTGCTCGCGCGCCGCCGCCGCGGGGGCGCGAGGGAGGACGTCGAGGCGTCCCGGCGGAACGAGGAGCGGTACCGCGAGCTGGTGCGCGGGATCCTCGACACCGCGGTCGACGGCATCGTCACGATCGACGAGCACGGGACGATCGAGACGATGAACCGGGCCGCGGCGAGGCTCTTCGGCTACGAGGTGGACGAGCTCCTCGGCAAGAACGTCCGCATCCTCATGCCCGCACCGCACCACGAAGCCCACGACGACTACATCCGGCGCTACCTCGAGACGGGGGAGAGGAAGATCATCGGCATCGGCCGGGAGGTCGAGGGAAGAAGGAAGGACGGAACGCTCGTCCCGATCGACCTCGCCGTCAGCGAGGTCGTGGTCGAAGGGCGGCATGTCTTCGCGGGGTTCCTCCGCGACATCACCGCGCGCCGGAGGACGGCGGAGGAGCTGCGCAGGGAGCGCGACTTCGCCGAGAGCCTCATCCAGACGGCCCAGACGATCGTGCTCGTGCTCGACCCCGAGGGGCGGATCGTCCGTTTCAACCCGTACATGGAGCGGCTCTCCGGCTACCGGCTCGAGGAGGTGCAGGGCAGGGACTGGTTCCAGACGTTCCTGCCGGGGCGCGACGCAGCCCGCATCCGCAGGCTGTTCGTCGGCGCCGTCGGCGAGCTCGAGATCCGCGGGAACATCAATGCGATCGTCACGAAGGACGGCCACGAGCGGGAGATCGCGTGGTGGGCGAAGACGTTGAAGGACGAGGGGGGGCGCGTGACAGGGCTCCTCTCCGTCGGCCAGGACGTCACGGACCTGCGCGAGGCGCAGGGGAAGCTGCTCCAGGCGGAGCGGCTCGCGGGCATCGGCCAGATGATCACGGGCCTCGCCCACGAGAGCCGGAACGCGCTCCAGCGCATGCAGGCCTGCCTCGAGATGCTCGAGATCGAGATCGCGGATCGGCCGCAGGCGCTGGACTATGCGAAGCGGATCCAGGCCGCGCAGGACTATCTGGGACAGCTCTACGAGGAGGTGCGCGGCTACGCGAAGCCGATCCAGCTCGAGCGGCGCACGTGCGACCTGCGCCGCCTGTGGGGCGCCGCGTGGGCCGACCTCGCGCTCCGGCGCGAGGGGAGCTCCATCGAACTCGACGACAGGACCGAAGGAATCGATCTCACCTGCGATGTGGATCCCTTCGCCTTCGGCCAGGTCTTCCGCAACCTCTTCGAGAACGCGATCGCCGCGTGCGGCGACGAAGGGACGATCGCCATCCTCGCGACGGCCGCGGAGCACGAGGGCGGACCCGCGCTCGTGTTGCTCGTCAACGACGACGGCCCGGGGTTCCCGCCGGGGCACGAGAACCGCATCTTCCAGCCCTTCTTCACCACGAAGACGCAGGGCACGGGACTCGGCCTGGCGATCGTGCGGCGCATCCTCGATGCGCACGGGGGGCGCGTCGCGCTCGTGAAGGGGCCGCTCTCCGGCGCGGCGATCGAGCTCGTCGTGCCGCGGGGTGCCGGCCCCGCCCAGCCCGCGGACGGGTCGGCGAGGGCGGGGGCTCAGCCGGCGTGAGGCGCCTCCGCATCGCGGTCGCGGACGACGAGCCCGACATGCGCGAGTACCTGGGGCGCATCCTCCCGCTCCTCGGGCACGACGTCGTCGGGATCGCATCGACGGGTGCCGGGCTCGTCGAGGTGTGCCGGCGCGTCTCGCCCGACGCGATCATCACCGACATCAAGATGCCCGACATGGACGGCCTCGACGCGGTGCGGGCGATCAGGGCCGACTGCGCGGCGCCCGTGATCGTCGTCACCGGCTACCAGGACCGGGCGCACCGGACGCGCGCCCACGAGCTGCTGGTCGCCGCGTACCTGCTCAAGCCGGTGAAGCGCGCCGATCTCGAGCAGGCCCTCGCGCGCATCGCCGGCGCGAGGTGATCCGCCTCCGTGGGCCTTCGCCAGGGCTGCGGCGGGCTACGCCTTGCGCGGGAAGTGCGACAGGAGGTCGATCGACGTCACGATCCCGACCATCTTGTCGCCCTCCATGACCACGACGCGGTGGATCCGGTCCTGCGCCATCCGCTCCGCGATCTCCGCGAGCGGAGTCGTCGGCCCGACCGTGAGGACGTTCTCCGTCATGATGTCGCCGACCTGGCGGACGTCCTCGTCCCACACCGGGAACTCGCGCGTCGAGCCGTGGCGCGGATGCTCGTCGAGCAGGCGGTTCAGGAGATCGGTCTTGCTCACGATCCCGCAGAGCGCGCCGTCCGCGCGCGTCACCGGGCAGCCCGAGATCCCGTCCTCCGTGCAGATCCGGGCGAACTCCGACAGCGGGGTCGCGGGCGTCACCGTGATCAGCTCCTTCGTCATCACGTCGCGCGCGAGAAGCGGCATGGGAAGCTCCTTCCGCCGCCCGTGGAGCACGCGGTTTGCCAAACCCGCCGGTGCCGCACCCGCGTGCGCGCTCCTCACCGGCTGCGGAAAAGCCCGCGCGCCTCTCCCCGGAGCCCCTCTCCCGCCTTGCCGAGGAGAGCGGCACGCGCTTTGGTGGATCGTCCCCCATGAGCAGCATCGACCGCGTCCTGGCTCTCACGGACCTTTCTGCGAACGCGCTCGCGGGCGTGGACCTGGCGAACGCGCTCGCGCACCGGCTGCAGGCGCGCGTCGTCGTCGGCTTCGTGCACACGCGCACGGACGTCCTGCGCGAGTTCAGCCGGGGGCAGGAGAGCGCCGAGCGGCTCGCCCAGTGGGTCAAGGAGGACGACGATGCCTCCCTGCGCGCGCTCGCGGAGAAGCACGTGGACAAGCTGCGGCTGCTCGCGGTGGAGACGACGGACGCCCCGAACGCCCGCGACGGCGTCCTCGACCTCATCCGGCGCGTGCGACCCGCCCTCGTCTGCATGGCGACGCGGGGCCGGACCGGCGTCTCGCATATGCTTCTCGGGAGCGTGGCCGAGCACACGCTGCGCATGGCCGGCGTCCCCGTGATCGTGACCAAGGGCGCGGCCCTGCCCCAGGCCGGCGAGCCGCTCCGCATGCTCGTCGCCCACGACCTGATCGACGACCCGGCGCCGCTCGCGGAGCGCGCGGCGGAGCTCCTCACGTCCGGAGACGAGATCGTGAACGCGCACGTGGTCGAGTCCTGGTACTACTCGCCGTCGGCGTACGGCTCCGAGTTCGCGCTCCCGCAGCCCGACGTGCCGCGGCTTGTCGAGGCCGCGTCGCAGCGGCTCCGCCAGTTGCCGGCGAAGCCGTCCCTCAAGGGGTCGGTCGAGGTGACGACGGGGCGGCCCGGCGAGGGCCTGCTCGAGCTCGAGAAGAAGCTCGCCCCGCACGTGATCGTCGCCCGGACGCATGGGCGGCGCGGCTTCGACCGCATGATGCTCGGGAGCGTCTCCGAGTTCCTGGCGCGGAAGGCGAAGGCCGCTGTCCTCGTCTTCCCGAAGACGGCCTGAGCTCCGGCCTCAGCCGAGCGCCACGGGCAGCTGCGCCCCGTGCCTCACAAGGTCTGAGCGGTCGCAGCCGAGCCACGCGGCGAGACGTTCCGGGGTGCCGAGGTCGGTCCAGCCGACGTCCGCCGGCCACCGTACGACCGCGAGGTCTTCCGCGGAGCCGAGGATGTCCCGGGAGAAGTCGCACGGACCGAGGAGCGCGTAGACGCGCTTCAGGTGCAGCGCGCGCGACAGGGGCGGCAGCGTCGCGAGCGGCTCGAAGAGCGCCGTGAGGCCGGGTCGGGCGCGCTCGAAGAGGCGGAGCAGCGACCGGGTGCGCGCGACGAGGACCATCGTGCTGAAGAGCCCGCCGCTCGCCGCGAGCGCCTCGGCCTCCGGCAGCGCGGGCTTCTCGAGGAACGCCGCGATGCGCCGGACCCCCGGCGCGATCTCGGCGCCGGGCGCGATCCAGCCGTAGTCCGTGCGCGGCGCGTCGGCCTCGACACCGAGGAGGATGGCGTGGGCGAGATCGCAGGCTTCGCGCGCCGTCACGATCCCCCGGACGTACGCGTCGTGATCCCGGATCCCGTGGTCGGCCGGTGTCACGAGCACGGGAGCGTCAGGATCCATCCCGAACGCGTGCACGAGTCCACGGAGGAGGCCCGAGCCGGTACCGCGATCCGACGGCTGGCCGAGGATCGAGACGCCCGCGAAGGCCGCGAGCTGTTCGCTTGCGACCGCGAGGTGCTCATCGCGCACCACCACCGTGGTGCGATCGGGGGGGGTGAGGGGGGCGAGGCGAGCGAGCGTCTCCTGGAGGAGCGTGTGAGGCCGTCCGAACGAGCAGTACTGCTTCGGCAGGGAGCGGCCCGGGTGCCTCCCGGTCAGCGACGCGAGGCGCCGGCCGGATCCCCCGGCCAGGACGATCGATTGGAGCGGACACACGTAGACCCCCCCGCCGAACCGATGCACGATCCGTGCCGCCGCGCCGGCCGAAAGGCCGGAGGAGCACGCGTCCGCGCCGCGCGGGGCCCGTTCCCGACACCGGAAAAACCGATGGATGGCGGCCTTTTCCCCGGCGGCCGGCCGCCGCACGTGCGCCGGACTCGCGGCGCGGCGCGCTAGCCCTCGCCCATCTTCTCGAGGCGGTAGCGGATCTGGTCGCGCGAAATCCCGAGGATTTTGGCCGCGCGGCTCTTGTTCCCCTGGGCGCGCTCCATCGCCTGCCGGACGAGGTCGTTCTCGAGCTCGTCGAGCTTCACGCCGTCCGCGGGCAGGGTGAACCCGTCGGCGGCGGCGCCGCCGCCCTGGGGCGCCGCCGAGGCGGAGGGTGCGCGCGGCCGGTAGCCGGGGTCGAGCATCAGGTCCTCCGTCTCCAGCCTCGGGTGGCGCGTGAAGAGGAGGGCGCGTTCCACCACGTTCCGGAGCTCGCGGACGTTGCCCGGCCACGCATGGGCCTTGAGCATCTCCTCGGCGCCGGGCGAGAATCCCTCCACGTTGCGGCCGAACTCGCGGTTGAAGTGGTGCACGTAGCTCTCGGCGAGCGGGAGGATGTCGCTCGTGCGCTCGCGGAGCGGCGGGATGACGATCGGCACGACGCGGAGGCGGTAGAGGAGGTCCTCGCGGAACCGCCCCTCGGCGACGTGGCGGTCGAGGTCGCGGTGCGTCGCGGCGATGATCCGCACGTCCACCTGGATCGTCTCCGTGGAGCCGATGCGGCTGAAGGACCGATCCTCGAGGACGCCGAGGAGTTTCGCCTGCAGCGCGAGCGGCATGTCCCCGATCTCGTCGAGGAATACCGTCCCGCCGTCCGCCGCCTCGAACACGCCCCGCCGGCGCGCCTTGGCGTCGGTGAACGCGCCCTTCTCATGGCCGAGCAGCTCGGCCTCGAGCAGCGGCTCGGGGATGGCCGAGCACGTGACGGTCAGGAAAGGCGCCGCCGCGCGGTCGGACGCGTAGTGGATCGCGCGGGCCACGAGCCCCTTGCCCGTTCCGCTCTCCCCGAGGAGGAGCACGGTGGAGGCGGGGGACTCGGCGACCTTGCCCGCCTGGTCGAGGACGCGCTTCATCGCGGTGCTTCGCGCCACGATCTTCTCGAAGCTGAACTCCTCGGCGCGGCGGCGCTGCCGGTCCTCCGCCTGCCAGCGGAGCCTCGTGTTCTCGATCGCCTGCGCGACCACGAGCTTCAGCTCCTCGGTGTGCAGCGGCTTCTGGAGGTAGCTGTAGGCGCCCTGCTGCATCGCCTTGACGGCGGTGTCGATCGAACCGTGCGCCGTCATCATGAGCACGGGCACGTCCGGCCAGCTGTCCTTCAGGTGGGGGAGCAGCTCGAGCCCGAGCCCGTCCGTGAGCTGGAGGTCGAGAAGCACGGCGGCCGGGGGTGGCCGGCGGAGCCACTCCCGCCCGGCGGCGAGGCTGTCCGCCTCGTCCACCCGGTACCCGAGCGTCCTGAGCGTTTCGCCGAGGCCTAACCGGAGAGCAGGATCGTCGTCGATGACGAGGACGGAGGCGTTCCGCATCTTGGCCATGGCTCACAAACCGCGTACCTATGCGCGCTCGGGCAGTAGCGCCCTTGGTCCCGAGAGTCTACGCCCCGGGGGTCCCCGCATGGGTAAAATCCCGCGGGGACTTCCCCGCCCCGGGCGCTCGCGCCCCGTGGAACAATCGCATGGGCTCCGCCTACGGCGGGGCGCGGTAGGCCTTGAAGCGCATCCTCATCGTCGACGACAACGCGGACAGCCGCTACTCGCTGCGCCTCCTGCTCGACGGGTACGACGTAGCGGAGGCGGCGGGGGGCGAGGAGGCGATCGCGCTTGCGAGAGCGCGGCGGCCGAACTGCATCCTCCTCGACGTGGAGATGCCCGGGATGAGCGGGTTCGAGGTGTGCCGGCGGCTCCGCTCGCTCGACGAGACGCGCACGATCCCGATCATCCTCGTGACGGGCCACCATCGCGACACGCAGAGCCTCGTGAAGGGGCTCGCCGCGGGCGGGGACGAGTACGTGACGAAGCCGGTCGCGCAGCAGGAGCTCCGCGCGCGCGTCGAGGCGATGCTCCGGATCGAGGATCTCCAGACGCGGCTCGAGTCGCTCAACGCGGAGCTCGACCGCGAGGTGCGCCGCCGCACCGAGGAGCTCCGGCAGATCTACCTGACCGTGCCGGTCGGCATCTACACGCTCGACGCGACCGGCCGCATCACCTCGTTCAACCGCCATCTGGAGCAGATGCTCGGCTACACGTCGAGCGAGATGATCGGGCGCAGCATCAGCGACGTGTATGGCGGGGTGTACGACGCGCTCTACTGGCTCGACCTCTGCCGGCACGAGGGGCGCACCGCCGGCGAGGGCGAGGCGCGACGGAAGGACGGCACGCCGCTGCCGGTGTTCGACGAGCGCGTCGTCACGCACGACCACCTCGGCGAGCACGTGGGGTTCACGGGCTATCTCCAGGATCTGAGCCAGCGCCGTCGGATGCGCCAGCTGCTCAAGGAGCAGGAGGTGCAGGCGGGCGTCGGGAGGCTGACTGCCATCATCGTCCACGAGATCCTGAACCCGATCTCCGGCGTCTCGCAGTATCTCGACGCGGTGCTGCAGCGTCTCGGCAAGGGCGACGCGATCGGGAAGGAGGAGCTGCAGCGCGGCGCTGCCGTCATGAGGGACGCGCTGCGGCGCACGACCGACCTCATCGGCCAGCTCCGCGGCTTCGCGCGCGCGGCCGTCCGCCCCGTGACCGGCGTCGATCCCTGCGCGATCGTCGCCGACCTGCACGCTCTCATGCGCCACGATCTCTACCGGCACGGCATCGAGATGAGCGTCTCGTGCGAGCCCGGCCGCTATACGGTGCGCGGCGACGCCGGCCGCCTCTCCCAGGTCTTCCTCAACCTCATCGCGAACGCGCGCGACGCGATGCCCGAGGGGGGGAGGCTGGTCGTGGAGGCTCGCGCGCGGGATTCCACGCTGCACGTGAGCTTCCGGGACAACGGGGTAGGGATCCGCCCCGAGAACATGGGCCGGATCTTCGACCTCCTCTTCACCACGAAGGGGGAGAAGGGGACGGGGTACGGGCTCACCATCTCGAAGGAAATCGTGGAGGAGCACGGGGGGAGGGTCGAGGTGGAGAGCGAGCCCGCAAAGGGCTCCACGTTCACCGTCATCCTGCCTCTCGAGTCCGGCCCTCCGGTTGCATAGGGACCCCGCATGACGCGAAGAGCCGCCGTCCCGAAGGCCCCGCCCGCGGGGCCGCCGACTCGCAAGGAGACACCTGTGACCGTCGCCGACATCATGACGCGCGAGTTCGAGGTGGTGCACGAGGATGCGACCCTCCTCGAGGCCATGCGGCATCTGCGCGACTGTCCGCTCGTCGAGGACGAGATCGGGATCAAGTGCGTCGTCGTGCTCGATAGCGGCGAGAGCCTGTCGGGCGTGCTCACGCAGTCCGACGTCGTGGGGGAGATCCTCTTCCCGTACTTCGTGCGCGACCTCGCGGACCGGACCGCCGAGCAGCGGCGCATCCGCAAGGAGGACTACCGCGCGCTCGCGGCGTGGGCCGCCAAGGTGAAGGTGCGCGATGTCATGACGCGCGGTCCCGTGACGCTCGCGCCCGGCGACGACCTCTTCGAAGCCGCCGACCGGATCGTGAGCCGCAAGGTGAAGAGCTTGCCCGTCGTCGATGGCGGCCGGGTCGTGGGCATCGTCTACCGGTCCTCGCTCTACCGGCACATCGCGGAGTCGATCCTCGAGTCCGGCCCCCGGCCCCCCTCGTAGCCGACCGCCCCGGTCCCTAGGAATCCCGCCGGTCGGGGGAGCGGAACGCCCGCCCCCGGTAGCCTTCGCGGAACGCGTCGCCGGACCTAACGTCCGTGAAGTACTCGACCGCCGTCCAGGCTCCCTTGGCCGCGACGAGCGCGAACGCGCAGAAGAGGATCAGCACGGGGATCCCGACCGCGACCTGCACCGCGGGCGACCAGTCCGTGAAGAGCCAGAAGACCGCGAAAAGCAGCGCGGCGAACGGGAGCGTGAGCACCGAGACGAGGTACATCGGCCCCGTCACCGTGCCCGGCTCCCGCTCGATCACCCACCCGCACTTCGGGCAGGCCCGGTGCAGGCGGAAGAGGCTCGAGAAGATCCGGCCCTCGCCGCAGACCGGGCATCGGCGGAGCAGGCCGCGCCGGAGCATGAGCAGGAAGGGGGGAGGCGGGGGGGAACCCACTTCAGTCGCGGGGGGTCAGGAAGCCGATACAATGATGGCGGGCTGAGAGGTCATGAGCGTCATCGACGCGTTCGTCCTCGGTATTCTTGCGGTCGGTCTGGCCTTGGGGTGCGTGCGAGGGTTCGTCTCGCAGTTCACCGGGGTCGCCGGGCTGTTCGGGGGCCTCTACGCCGCCGCAAGCTACCACGACGGTTTCCGCAAGGTCCTTGACCGCCACGTCGCGACCGGCCACAACGGCGAGATCGCCTTCGGCGTGATCCTCGTCGTCTCCGTCCTCTTCGCCGCCTTCTGCGGCTGGATCGCGAGGAAGGTCTTCGAGAAGCTCGAGCTCGGCGCCTACGACCGCCTCATCGGCGGCTTCTTCGGCGCCGCGAAGGCGGGCCTCATCTGCGCCGGCGTCCTGCTCGCCGTGGTCTACTTCGCGCCCGACGGCGGCCAGCTCGAGGCGTCGATCAGCCGGAGCAAGTCCGGCCCGATGCTCTGGGGCGCCATGGACTCCGTGGTCGGCGTCCTGCCGAAGGAGTACCGCGGCAGCGTCAAGGGCTTCATCACCACGCACGGCCTGAAGCACGAGCCCCGCTCCGCGGACTAGCGGCCTGTCGAGGTCCCCCCGGGCCGTGCGGGTTCCCCGGGCCCCTCCCGAATAGCCTCGGGGCCGTTTGGGTACACTGCCCCCATGACACCGCTTGCCCTTTCCGCCGGCTGGATCGCGCTGATCGCGGTCGCCGTCCTCGCCGTCTGGTTCGTCGGCCTCTACAACGGCCTCGTCCGCCTGAAGAACATCGGCAAGGAGGCCTGGGCGCAGATCGACGTCCAGCTGAAGCGCCGCCACGACCTCGTGCCGAACCTCGTCGAGACGGCGAAGGGCTACATGAAGCACGAGAGGGAGACGCTGGAGCGCGTCATCCAGGCGCGCAACGCTGCGGTCGCGGTGCAGGCCGATCCCTCGAAGGGGCCCGCGGCGCTCGGCGCGGCGGAGAACATGCTCACGGGCGCGCTGCGCCAGTTCTTCGCGCTGTCGGAGGCGTACCCGGACCTGAAGGCGAACCAGAACATGCTGAAGCTCCAGGAGGAGCTGACCTCGACCGAGAACCGGATCGCGTTCTCGCGCCAGCACTACAACGACTCGGTCCGCCGCTACAACACGAAGCTCGAGCAGGTGCCGACGAACATCGTCAAGAACTTCGGCGACTTCCCGCCGCTCGAGTTCTTCGAGCTCGAGGACGCGGCGCAGCGCGAGGTCCCGAAGGTGAGTTTCTGATCCCGAGGAGACCGGCCGCTCAGCCGCGGGCGGCGAAGCCGACCGTCGGCTGCAGCGGCCCGATATGGACCTAGGCCTCTTCGACCACATCGACCGGAACCGGCGGCGCTCGGTCGTCCTGATCGTCGGCGCGGTCGTGTTCCTCGTCGCGCTCGGAGGGATCCTCGGGAAGGCCTCCGGCGTGACGCCGTGGGGGGGCATGGCCGCAGCGGCCGTGATCGGCCTCGTCCTCGCCCTCATCGCGTGGTTCCAGGGGAGCTCGATCGTCCTCGCCACGGCGGGGGCGAGGGAGGTCTCGCGCGACGAGGACCGGGAGCTCGTGAACGTCGTCGAGGAGATGGCGATCGCGTCGGGGCTCCCGAAGCCGAAGGTCTACATGATCGAGACCGGCGCGATGAACGCGTTCGCCGCGGGGATCAAGCCCGAGGTGGCGGTCGTCGCGGTCACGCGAGGCCTCCGGGAGCGGCTCACGCGCGAGGAGCTCCAGGGGGTCGTGGCGCACGAGATGGCGCACATCGGGAACTACGACACCCGCGTGATGATCCTCATGGCGGTGATCGTCGGCAGCGTGGCGATCCTCTCGGACTGGTACCTGCGCAGCATGCGGTTCCGCCGGCTCGGCGGCGGCAGGAAGGGAGGGGGCAAGGGGGAGGGGATCGTGATCCTCATCGCGATCCTCTGCGCGATCCTCGCGCCGCTCTTCGCCATGATGATCCAGTTCGCGGTGTCGCGGCAGCGGGAGTACCTCGCGGACGCGACGGGCGCCGCGATGACGAGGAATCCGGGCGCCTTGGCCGACGCGCTCGAGAAGCTCGGCGGGGCGGGCGTCCGTCTCGAGACCGCGAACCGCGGCACGCAGCACCTGTTCATCGTGAACCCGTTCCACCTCCACCAGAACTGGAACACGCCGTTCGCGTCGCACCCCCCGATCGAGGAGCGGATCCGGCGGCTGCGTGCGCTCGCGGGCACGAGGGCGCCGCGGCCGGCCTGAGCCAGGCGGCCGCGGCGTGAGGCGGGCGCCCGCCGTCGGGCGGCGCGCCGTCAGCATCGTGGCGGGCCGCGACACCCGGTCCACTTCGCGCGGATCGACTCCGTGGACGGGCCTGAAGGGCCCGATTGTCACGCCTCAGGCGGCGCTCGCGATAGGCACCTCCCTCTTCGTCGGTGCATGGCGTCGCCCGGAGCCGAGGCCATACGCAGGCGGCGCGGGCTCGGAGAGATGGTCCGCCCCGTCGCGGCCATCCGCGCGCGTATCGGCCGTGTCGCCGGCGTCGGCGGCGGTCGCGCGCCGCACGTCGTTGTCGCCGAGGGTCTCCCAGATCTCGCCGTCTTT
>WYBS01000014.1 GCA_011525755.1 Planctomycetaceae bacterium | reverse complement strand
GACAGCCGGTCGAGATCAAGGAGCGACGACGAAGCTGGCTCCAACGGAGCCTGCGAGGAGGAGCGACGCAGAGATCGGCAGGATGGACCGCCCAGAACCGCGAGACTCGTGAATAATCCGGGTTAGGACCGCGGGCTCGAGGGCGCGGCGGCTACGGCAGGAAGCGCCGGAGGTGTTCCTTCCAGAACGGCCAGTCGTGGCCGAACACCCCGGGCCACACCTCGCAGTGCACGGGGATCCCCTTCGACCGGAGGATGTGCGTGAAGGTGCGCGTCTCGTTCACGAGGCTGTCCGTCTCGCCCGTCGCGATCACCCACTCCACCTGCGCGAGCCTGCGCGCCCAGCCCTCGTCCATGTTCGGGATGAAACACGTCGGGCAGTGGTAGTAGCAGAGGTCGTCCCAGTGGCCGTCGAGCATCCGCCGGTTGTCGAAGAGCCCCGACAGCGCGATGCACCGCTTCACCTGCTCCGGGTGCCGCGCCGCGAAGTTCACCGCGTGGTAGCCGCCCATCGACGCGCCGTAGACCGCCGTGTCGCCGCGCCCCGCGCGCGCCGCGACCATCGGGAACAGCTCCTCGCTGAGGTACCGGTCGAAGAGGTCGTGCCGCTGCACCCGCTCGGCGGGGTGGAGGCGGCTGTTGTTCCATGTCTCGTCGTTGAACGCGTCGATGCAGCAGACCTGGAGCCGCCCCTCGTCCACGTAGTCCGCGAGCGAACCGACGAGGTTCCGGTCCTCGTTCTCGTGGAACCTGCCCCCCGAGGTGGGAAACATCACCAGGGGGCGGCCCGACCGGCCGAACCAGAGGTACTCGATCGTCCGGCCGCCGAGGTTTCGCGACTTGAACGTGTCGTAGTGGCGCTCCATCGCGCCAAGTCTCCTCGACAAGGGGAGGAAAGGGAAGCGGGCAGCGGTCCCGGCGGGGGTTCCCCGGGCCCCTCCCCCTTTCGCTTTTGATAGGATTCGCGCCCACGGAGGGCCTTATGGCGAAGAGAATCGGCCTCCTGTACGGCATGGAGCGCGAGTTTCCCGGCGCCCTTGCCCAGGAGATCAACCGGAGAAGCAAGGGCGAGGTGGTGTGCGAGCCGCTCGTCGTCGGCGCGCTGCGCATCGACCGGAAGCTCCCGTACGACCTGATCCTCGACCGGATCAGCCACGAGGTCCCCTTCTACCGCACGCTGCTGAAGCAGGCGGCGGACCAGGGCGCGCACGTCGTCAACAACCCCTACTGGTTCTCCGCCGACGACAAGTACTTCGGGACGATCGTCGCCGACCAGGCCGGGGTCGCGGTGCCGCGCACCGTGCTCCTGCCGCACAAGAGCCACCCGCCGGGCACCGAGGGCACGTCGTTCAGCAACCTCCGCTTCCCCCTCGAGTGGGAGGAGGTGTTCGACTACCTGAAGTTCCCGATCTACCTGAAGCCGGCCTACGGCGGCGGATGGAAGAACGTCTACCGCTGCGCCAACCCCGACGAGTTCTTCCACTCGTACGAGCAGACGGGCGACCTCTGCATGATGGCGCAGGAGGAGATCGTCTTCGAGGAGTACTATCGCTGCTACGTCCTCGGCCGCGAGCACGTGCACCTCATGCGGTACGACCCGAAGGCGCCCTTCCACGAGCGGTACGTACGCAACGCGCCGCCGATCGAGAAGGCGCTCAAGACGCGCATGGACCGCGACTGCAGGGCGCTCTGCAAGGCGCTCGGCTACGACTTCAACACGGTCGAGCTGGCGGTGCGCGACGGGATCCCGTACGCGATCGACTTCACGAACCCGTGCCCCGACGCCGCGTCCCCGAGCGTGGGCGAGGCGAACTTCCAGTGGATCCTCGACAAGTCGGCCGACTTCCTCATCCGGAAGGTGAAGGAGCCGCGCAAGCTCGAGATGACGGGCAACTGGCCGGAGCGCGCCCCGTGAGGCTGCCGAACTTCACGCTCGGCATCGAGGAGGAGCTCCAGGTCATCGACCCGGAGACGCGGGAGCTCCGCTCCCACATCTCGCAGATGTTCGCGGCGGGCGAGGTGGAGCTGCACGACAAGCTGCGTCGCGAGCTGCACCAGAGCGTCGTCGAGATCGGCTCGCAGGTCTGCCGCGACATCGCCGAGGTGCGCCGCGAGGTGACCCGCACGCGCGCGCAGATCTGCAAGGTGGCGCGCGAGCACGGTCTCCGGATCGGCGCCGCGGGCACGCACCCGTTCACGCACTGGGCGGACGTCGCCACCACCGAGAACGAGCGATACAACAAGATACTCGACGACCTCCAGGTCGTCGCGCGCGCCAACCTGATCTTCGGCCTCCACATCCACGTGGGGATCGAGGACAAGGAGACGCTGATCCACATCTTCAACATGGCGCGGTACTTCGTGCCGCACATCCTCGCGCTCTCGGTCAACTCGCCCTTCTGGACGGGCCGCGAGACGGGATGGAAGTCCTACCGGGTGAAGGTGTTCGAGAAGTTCCCGCGCACGGGGATCCCGGACGCGTTCCGGAGTTTCGGCGAGTACGAGGAGCTGGTTCGCGACCTGATCCGCACCAACTCGATCCAGGACGGGAAGATGATCTGGTGGGACATCCGGCCCCACTGGCGCTACCCCACGATCGAGTTCCGCTGCTGCGACATGCCGATGCGCGTGGACGAGACGGTCGCGATCGCCGCGCTCTGCCAGGCGCTCATCGCGAAGCTCTACTGCCTCCACCATCGGAACCTCTCCTTCCGCCTCCACCGGCGCTCGCTCATCCAGGAGAACCGGTGGCGCGCGGCGCGCTGGGGGGTCTCCGGCAAGCTCATCGATCTCGGCAAGATGCAGGAGTTCGACACGCCCCAGCTCATCGCGGAGATCCTCGACTTCGTCGACGAGGTCGTGGACGACCTGGGCGTCCGGTCGGAGCTCGGCTACCTGAGGGAGATCGTGGCCCGGGGCACCGGCGCGGATCGCCAGCTCCACGTCTACCGGGACGGCAACGACCTGAAGAAGGTCGTCGACTACATCGTGAAGGAGACGGAACACGGTCTTCCGGGGATCTAGGGCGGGCTTCATGGGCCGTCCCGGATCCGTCCGGTCCCGGTCTTCTCGGACCCGTCCGAGCCGCCCCGGAAGCCGGAAGTGTGGGGGACCGGGGGCCCGAGGGATATAGTCTTCAGCGTGAAGAGCGAGCTCCTCGAACTTTCCTACGATCCCCTCCTCGAGGAGGGCGCGCGGAACGCCGTCCGGACCTGCCTCGGGGTGCAGAAGGACGAGCGCGCGGTCCTCGTCGCCGACCGCGGGTCGCTGGAGATCGCCGCCGCGCTCGCCGCCCAGCTGTCCCGGGCCGCCGGCGAGTTCCGGGCCGTCGTCCTCGAGGACATGGAGCCGCGGCCGCTCCGGCACCTCCCGATGGAGATGGAGAAGGCCCTCGAGTGGGCCGACGTCTCCCTCTTCACCGCGTCCGCCCAGCCCGGCGAGCTCGCCATGCGGCGCGCCATGACCTCGATCGTCACCCGGAAGAGGATGCGCCACGGCCACATGGTCGGGATCACCTACCGGATCATGCTCGAGGGGATGCGCGCCGACTTCCGCGAGGTGGAGAGGCTCACCCGCCGCGTGTGGGAGAAGGCGAAGGAGGCGAAGGAGATCACCTGCGAGACCCCGGCGGGGACGGCGATCAAGGCCACCTTCGACCGGAAGCTCAAGTGGATCCCGACCCCGGGGATCATCTCGCCCGAGAAGTGGGGCAACCTGCCCGGCGGCGAGACCTTCACGGCGCCCGCCCGCGTGGACGGCGTCTACGTCGTGGACGGCTCGCTCGGGACGTGGCTCGCGCCGAAGCACGGCGACATGCGGCGGAACCCGCTCAGGATCACGATCGCGGACAGCCGCATCGTGGACCTCGAGTGCGACAACGAGGAGGCGCTCGAGGACTTCCGCAAGTACGTCTCGCATGCGGAGAACGGCAACCGCGTCGGCGAGTTCGCGCTCGGCACGAACACGGCCGTGCGCGACGTGATCGGGAACATGCTCCAGGACGAGAAGATCCCGGGCGTCCACATCGCGTTCGGCCACCCCTACAGCGAGCACACGGGCGCCGACTGGACCTCGGAGACGCACATCGACGTCGTCGGCCGGGACTTCGACGTCTGGTTCGACGGCGTCCCGATCATGAAGCGCGGGAAGTACCTCAACGGGGAGGTCTGATTGGGGGAGGCCCCCGGAACCCCCCCGAGTCGCCCCGCGTAGGAGGTGCGCGATGGACCCCGTCCTGCGCGAGCAGTTCAACGCGACCTGGACCGAGGACCTCTACCGCAAGGTGCGCGAGGACCTCGAGCGCCGCCTCGCCTGCCGCGTCCCCTTCCGCGTCGCCGAGACGCCGATCTTCTTCCCCGCGGACTTCCGCGAGCGCTTCTCGCGCGCGGCGACCGAGATCGTCGCGCAGCTCTCGAACCCGCGCTGGATCGCCGCGCAGGAGGACGCCGTCCCCTTGGCCTACCGCGCGCCGCGGCGCGACGCGCTGCCGCAGGTGGCGCAGGTGGACTTCGCGATCGTGCGCGAGGAGGACGGGTCGTTCGGCCCGCGGCTGGTCGAGCTCCAGGGGTTCCCGTCGCTCTACGGCTTCCAGATCCTCCTCTCGGAGGTCTGGGCCGAGCACCTCTCGGCGGTAAAGGGCATGCCCGACAAGTGGCGGATGTTCTTCGGCGGTTTCGAGCGCGTGCGCGCGATGGCGCTCATCCGCGAGACGCTGCTCGCGGAGCACGACCCCGCGGAGGTGATCCTCCTCGACCTGGACCCCGACACGCAGAAGACCTACCCGGACTTCCGCGCGACGCAGCGATGGTGGGGGGTGGAGCCCGTCTGCCTGAGCTCGATCCAGCGCGAGGGGCGCCGGCTCATCCGCGTGAAGGACGGGAAGAGGATCCCCGTGAAGCGCGTCTTCCAGCGCGTCGTCTTCGACGAGCTCGAGAAGTCGAAGCTCCCGCGCACGTTCGCGTTCCACGAGGACCTCGAGGTCGAGTGGGTCCCGCATCCCGCGTGGTACTTCCTCTGGTCGAAGCGGTCGATGCTCTCGCTCGACCACTGGGCGGTGCCGAAGACGCGGCTCGTGGGCGCCGGCGTGCCCGAGGACCTCTCGCGGTACGTGCTGAAGCCGCTCTACTCCTTCGCGGGCGGCGGCGTGAATGTCGAGCCGACCGCCGCGGACGTCGAGGCGATCCCCGCGGCCGAGCGCGACAGGTGGATCCTCCAGGAGAAGGTCGAGTACGCGACCGCGTTCCGGAGCGTCAAGGGCGACGACGTGAAGGCCGAGGTCCGGATGATGTTCGTGCGCCCGGAGGGGGAGGATTCGATGACGCTCCTCATGAGCCTCCTCCGCCTCTCCCGCGGGAAGATGATGGGCGTGAACTTCAACAAGGACCTCGACTGGACCGGCGCCTCGGTCGGCCTCTGGCCGGCGTGAAGCGAGTCCGAGGGGGTGCGGGGGCCGTTGCGTGGGCGGCGCTCCTCGCCGGCTCGTTTCTTATAGACCGGCGCGTCTACCTCGCCGCCGGCCGGCCGCGCGGGAGCCGCGCGCACGCGATCGAGGACCTGCTCTCGCTCTTCGAGCGGATGGGGGAGAGCTGGTTCGCGCTGCTCGTCGGGGTCACGATGCTCCTGCTCGCGCCGGGGCGGCGCGCGCAGGTCCTCGTCCTCTGGGGCGCCGTCCTCCTGGAGCTGCTCGTCGGGCAGGGGCTCCTGAAGCCCGCGATCGGGAAGCTCCGGCCCGCCGCCGAGCTCGCGCCCGCGGACCTCGAGCGCCTCGTCGCGAGGGGAGGCTCGATGAAGATCGTCGACGGCCGGCCGCGAAACGACGGGTCCGCGCTCTTCCGCCCGCCGTTCTCGGGCCCGCATGAGGACCTCGCGCTGCCGTCGGGCCACACGTCGCTCGCGTTCGCGGTGCTGACCGTGCTCGGCCGCGCCTTCCCGCGCGGGCGGTGGTGGTTCTATCTCCTCGCGTGCGGGACGGCGGCGTCGCGCGTGCTCGTGGGCGAGCACTTCCTCAGCGACGTGGTCGCCGGCGCGGGTGTGGGCTACGTCTGCGCCCGCGTCGTTCTCGCCGCGCGGCCATCGGGGCGGCCGTAGAGGTCCCCGGTTGACCCCCGGTCCGCGCCCCCGGCCTACGCCGGCACGACCAGGCGGAACTTGCCCGTCTCCGGGTCGGGCATGAGCGCGGGCACGCGCTCGAGCGTGAGTCGCACGTTCCCCATGCCCTTCTCCTCGAGGAGCACGCGCAGGCGCGCCCTGGCCGCCTCCTCCACCTCCCCCGCGTCGACCCCCTCCTCCGCCTGCCAGAGGAATCGGAACGACTCATCGCCCGTCAGCCGGAACTGGAAGGCCTTCACCCCCTTCACGTAGAACTCCGCGAGCACGATCGGGTGGATCGAGTCCCTCACGCCCTTCGCGTTCACGAAGACGGGCGCGTGCTCGCGCCGGCCGACGAGCGTCTCGACGACCCGGTACGGCCCGGCGCACCGCCCCGCCGGCCGCAGCACGTCGTCCATCCGGTAGCGGAAGAGCGGTACCGTCCGGTTGAAGAGGTTCGTGACGAGCGTGCAGTCGTCCCTGAGCTCGAAGATCAGGTCGTCCTCGAGCAGGTACATCCCCTCGCCCTCCCGCTCCGGGAGATCCACGGCCATGTAGAGGTGCTCCGTCGACGCGTAGAGGTTGCGGACCGGCACGTCGAAGGTCTCCTTCAGCAGCGCGCGGTCCGCGGGGAGCAGCACCTCGCCGCTGCTCACGATGACCCGCGGGCGGAGCCGCACCTCGCCTCTTCGCTTCGCCTCGGCGAGCATGCGCAGCGCGCCCGCGTACCCGACGAGCACCCTCGGGTCGAACGCCTCGAGCCCGCGGAGGATCTCCGGCATCGGGAGGTTCACGTGGAACGCGCGCGTCCGGTAGAGGAGGCTCGCGACCCGCGAGACCGGCGCGGTCGCGAGCGCCACCGCGGCGAAGTGGCCGTTCGCCGCGCCGACGAACGCGAGCCGGCGCGCGAGGCCGGGCCGGGCGACGCGCGTGAAGTGCGCGGTCGAGAACATCCACTCGCGCCGGTTGTAGGCGACCGCGCACACCTCGCCGGAGGTGCCCGAGGAGTGGACGACGTGGTACCGGCCGAGGAAGAGCTCCTTCGGGTCGCGCGATCCGCCGAGGAACGCGTGCACCCCCGCCTTCCGCACCTCCGGCCGCGTGCAGATCCGGTCGAAGTCCGCGATCAGCTCCCGCTTCGTGAGGACCGGCAGATCCTCCGGGCGCGCGACGCGGGGATCGATCCCGCGCTCGCGGCAGATGTCGCCGTAGCGGGGGGAGCGCTCCGCCGTCCACGCGAGCCGCTGCCGGAACCGCGCGAGGTTCCTCGCCGCGAGCTCCTCGGGCGTGCGGAACGCGTTCCGCCATCTCGAACGGAGCGACTGCCAGCCCGCGGCGGAGACCATCCGGGGCGCATCCTATCGCACGCGTCGCGCCCCCGGCTTGCCCGCCGAGGCCTTGGCGGAGGCGGGACCCCCTCCCCTCAGTCTCAGAGGTCCATCGTCGTGATCGGCCTCACCGAAGGCTGCTTCGGGACGACCGTGATGCCGGTCTCGGTGACCGTCCATCCGCGCGCGCGGTCCGCGTCGGCGTCGAGGCCCACGTGCGTGCCCGACGGAAGCCGGACGTCCTTGTCGATGATCGCGCGGCGCACCTTGCAGTTCCGCTCGACCACGACGCCGTCGAAGAGGACCGAATCCGTGACCTCGACGCCGCTGTGGATGCGGATGTTCCGGCCGAGGACGCTGTCCTTGACGATGCCGCTGGAGAGGATGCAGCCCGAGCCGAGGATGCTCTGGTACGCCTCGCCGCTCGTCCCCGTCGCGCCGGCGACGAACTTCGCCGGCGGGGCGCTCGACGCGTTCGTGTTGATCGGCCAGTCGCGGTTGTACAGGTCGAGCTGCGGCACGACCTGCTTGAGGTCGAGGCACGCCTCGTAGTACGCCTCGACCGTCCCGACGTCGCGCCAGTACGTGTTCGGCCGCCCCTCCTGCCCCGGGACCCGGTTCGACGCGAAGTCGTAGGCGAAGATCGCGCGCCCCTCCTTGACCATCCGCGGCAGGATGTCGCGGCCGAAGTCGTGGCTCGAGTCGGCATCCCTCGCGTCGCGCGCGAGCATCTCCTCGAGGATCTTCCGGCTGAAGACGTAGTTCCCCATGCTGGCGTAGCACCGGGAGGGGTCCGAGGGGAGGGTGGGCGCGTCCTTCACCTTCTCGTGGAAGGCCTTCACCCTGCCGTCCGGCGCCGCCTCGATGACGCCGAAGCGGTCGGCCTCCTCCCGGGGCACGGGGATCGCCGCGATCGTCACGTCCGCGGCGCGGCCGAGGTGCTCCCGCATCATCTGCGAGATGTCCATGAAGTAGATGTGGTCGCCGCCGAAGATGCAGACGAGGTCGGGCGCCGTGTCGTGGATCAGGTTCATGTTCTGCCAGATCGCGTCGGCGGTCCCCTCGTACCAGACCTCGCCTGGCGTCTGCATCTGCGCGGGCACGGAGATGATGAAGTTGTCCGCGCGCCGGTTCGTGCCGCCCCACGCGCGCTCGATGTGCTCCGCGAGGGACTGGCTCTTGAACTGGGTGAGGACGTAGATCGACTTGATCCCCGAGTTGATGAAGTTGGAGAGGACGAAATCGATGATCCGGTAGATGCCCCCGAAGGGGACGGCCGGCTTCGAGCGGTAGAGCGTGAGCGGCTTCAGCCGCTCCCCCCGACCCCCCGCGAGGATCATGCCGAGTACCCGCCGCCGCATCGGGGCGGGATCGTAGCATCCCCGCCAGCCGGGCTTTGCGCCGTTTTCATGCCCCGATTGACCCGGTTCATGGGGGGAGGGGAGTCGTAAGCTCTCTCCGGGTAAGGAGATAGATGCCGCATCGAAGCTGGACACCGGCTTTTCGCGGCGCTGGCTTCGGCCGCGCCGTGGGCGAGGATAGGGCCCGGTGAAACTCGTCACGGCGGTCCTCGCACCCGAGCGGCTCGATGCAGTCGCGGCGGCGCTCGGCGAAGCCGAGGTCTTCCGGATGACGGTCACCGAGTGCCGCGGGGTGTTCCGCGGCCCCGGCGGCCCGGAACTGGCTCCGAAGGTAAGGCTCGAGATCGCGGTCAACGAGAACTTCGTGAAACCGACCGTCGACGCGATCACGCGCGCGGGCCAGCTCTCCGCGGAAGAGGCCTCCGGCTTCGGGAAGATCTTTCTCACGGAACTCCTGGATGTGGTCCGCATTCGCACGGGCGAGCGCGGGCCGGATGCGATCTGAGGTGAAACCAAGATGACTCCGTCGGATGTGCTGGCGCTCGCGCGCGAAAAGGGTGTGAAGTCGGTCGATCTGCGCTTCGCCGATCTCCTCGGGACGTGGCAGCACTTCTCGGTGCCGATCGAGGCGGTCAGCGTGGACACGTTCGAGGACGGGCTCGGATTCGACGGCTCGTCGATCCGTGGATGGAAGACGATCGACCAGAGCGACATGATCGTCGTCCCCGACCCGACCACGGCCTGGATCGATCCCTTCTTCGAGCACCCGACGCTCGTGATCAGCTGCAACGTGCTCGACTGCATCACGCGGCAGCCCTACGAGCGCGCGCCGCGGAACATCGCCCGGAACGCCGAGGCCTACCTCAAGTCCACCGGGATCGCGGACACCGCCTTCTTCGGTCCCGAGGCGGAGTTCTTCCTCTTCGACCACATCAGCTACGAGGGCGGCATCAACCACGCCTCCTACCGGATCGACAGCCGCGAGGGGCACTGGAACACCGGCCGCGCGGAGGACGGGAGGAACCTCGGCTACAAGATCGGCCCGAAGGCCGGCTACTTCCCCGTCCCGCCGAACGACCAGCTCCAGGACATCCGCGCCGCGATGATGCTCACGATGATCGAGGCGGGGATCGAGGTCGAGGCGCAGCACCACGAGGTCGCGACCGCCGGCCAGTGCGAGATCGACATGCGCTTCAGTCCGCTCGTGCAGATGGCGGACAAGATGATGAAGTACAAATACATCGTGAAGAACGTCGCGCGCCAGCGCGGGATGACGGCGACGTTCATGCCGAAGCCGCTCTACGGCGACAACGGCTCGGGCATGCACTGCCACTTCAGCCTCTGGAAGGGCGACAAGAACCTCTTCTTCGGCGACGGCTACGCGAACCTCTCGCAGGAGGCGCTCTGGGCGATCGGCGGGATCCTCCGCCACGCGCCGTCGCTCCTCGCGTTCACGAATCCGACGACGAACAGCTACCGCCGGCTCGTGCCGGGCTACGAGGCCCCGGTCAACCTCGCCTACAGCTCGCGCAACCGGTCAGCCGCGATCCGCATCCCGACCTACAGCCCGTCGCCGAAGGCGAAGCGGTTCGAGTTCCGCTGCCCCGACCCGTCCTGCAACCCCTACCTCGCCTTCGCGGCGATCATGATGGCGGGGCTCGACGGGATCCAGAACAAGATCAGCCCCGGCAGCCCGATGGACAAGAACATCTACGACCTGCCGCCGGAGATCCTGAAGGAGATTCCCTCGGCGCCCGGGAGCCTCACGGCCGCGCTCGGCGCGCTGGAGCGGGACCACGACTTCCTCCTCCGCGGGGACGTGTTCACGATGGACCTCATCGAGGCATGGATCTCCTACAAGCGCGAGAACGAGGTGGACGCGATCGCGCTCCGCCCGCACCCGCACGAGTTCACGATGTACTTCGACGCGTAGGCGTCGCGGCTCGCCGAGAGGCCGGGTTCCGGGAAGCCGGGGCCCGGCCTCGCGCGTTTGCGCTTTGAGGCGGCGCTCCCGCTACGACCGCTGCGGGAAGCCGAGCGGGTTACCGTGCCGCTCCTTGATCTCGGCCAGGTGCTTCTCGATCTGCACGAGCGAGTAGGCCATGAGCAGGTCGGACTCGAGCTGGACCGACGCCTGCGGCTCGAGCTCGAGATGCCCGATCACGTCGAGGAGGTTCTCGATCTGCTGCAGCCGGTCGGCGGGAGTGCGCATGTACGCTCCGGGGCGCGGGTCGCGGTCGCGACCATGATAGCCTCTCCGTCGTGCGCGCGGCGTTGGCACTTCTCCCGATTCTCGCGGCGTGCACCGGCACGCGCCCGGCGGACGCGGAGATCTCCGCGGCGCCCGAGGCGGGCGGCGTGCGCGTCCGGTTCCGGCGCCTCGGCGGCGCGGATCCCGACAAGCCGCCGGAGCTCCGCGCGGACTCCGGCACGCTCGAGGAGATCGTCGTCTCGCCCGACCTCAAGTCGATCTCCGCGGTCTGGCGGGATCCCGCGGGGCGCCTCTCCTGCCGCTTCCCCTACGCCGGGGTCGCTCTCTACGAGGCGGGGCGGCCGCCGGACCCCGCGACCGTCGCCTACGTCTTCCTCGACGCCGAAGGCATCCGCGTGACCGCGGACCTCCCGCGCGGCTGCCTCCTCCTCCCCGCACTTCCCCTCCGCCTCGAGGTTCCGGAATTGCTCGCGCCCGCGCGGCTCGTCCTCCCGGACGGGCGATCGCTCCCTGACGGCGAGCATCTCCTGCTCCCCCTCGCGGCAGACGAACGAGGCGTCCTCCGTCGCGGAGACATGCCCGTGACGGTCGAGACCGCGAACGGGCGGATCGGGTTCCTCGTCGGGGTCGACGACGACGGAACGCCCGCGGCGATCGACGGTTACGTCGAGGTCGACGCTCAAGCCGCGGGGCCGTGACGACGAAGCTAGGAGTGACCCCCCGGCACCCCTAGAATGCACCACGACATGTCGGATGGTGAGAGGTACGACGACGTCGTCTTCCCGGAGTACTACGAGGACATCTTCGCCGAGGAGGACCTCGACTTCCGGTTCCGCCTGATCCGCACGCACATCCATCCGAAGCTCCGCACGCTGATCAGCGGATGCCTCGAGGTCGTGTCGGATGTGTACGAGACCGATCCGTTCACCTTCTCGAAGCTCTTCCGCGACCCGAAGCGGAGCGAGGGCGACGCGGAGCGGCTCCGCTGCGCGCTCTACGGCCTGCGCCCGAACGAGGTGAAGGGCCCCGGCTTCCCGCACCTTCGCTCGAGCAGCGGCCGCGGCCGCCACGTCGCCGAGTTCGACCTCTCGTTCTTCTGCGACCGCGAGGGGCTCGGCCTCGAGCTGCACGTGGGCCGTCTCGAGGAGCTCGATCTCCTCCAGCAGGTCTACGATGCCTACAAGGAGCAGATCGACGCGATCCTCACGTTCGTCCGCCTCGGCGTCGACGGGCCGACGGAGTCGCGCCTCCTCTCGCTCAAGGGGATGATCGCGAGCTCGCGCGCCTCGGGCGAGGGCTGGCTCGCGGTGTTCGAGCCGCGCTACCCGTTCCCGATCGCCGCGCGCGACTTCATGGGCCGGTTCGAGGACTGCTTCCTCGCGCTCTACCTCGTCTACGACGCGATGCTCTCGCGCGCGCTCGGGATCGGGGACCACTTCATGGAGCAGTTCGGCAAGCTCGACGAGCACTTCCGCGCGAGCGCGCAGATCGACCGCGAGCCCCCGGCCGAGGGCGAGACGGACATCGAATAGGGGGGGCCCGCCTCCGCCGGCGCCGCGTCGGGCGAGCGGGTCAGTAGAGCCCGCGGGCGACGATCTCCAGCGCGCCGTCCGCCCGGAATCCCGCCGCCGCGAAGACCGCCGTCCCCCGCGCCCCCTCGACTCCGCCCAGCGAGGCGACGAGCGCCCCCAGGTCGGCCGCCGGAAGGTCCAGGGCCGCCGGCTCGACGACGACGCCGATCACGTACTCCCCGTCGCGGCTCCCGCGCAGCCGGAGCAGCTCGGCCGCGCCCGGCGTGCGGGAGGAGCCGCCCGCGAGGCGCGCCTTCGTCGCGACGGCGAGCGCATCGGCGCGGGGGCCGATCGCGACGACGGACCAGCCGTCGAACCCCGCGTACGCGACCGGGAGGCCCTTGGACTCGTCCGAGAGCAGGTCCACGGTGCTCCAGAGGCACTCGGGCAGGTCGTCGAGCTGCGGCGCCGCCTGCGGCACCCACGCGAGCCAGCCCCGGCCCGCGGGGGAGTCGCGGCGGTCGAGGACGACCGCGCCGAAGGAGGAGCGCTCCTCGGAGCGGAGCTTGCCGAGGATCGGCGACGGGGCGCCCGGCGCATCGCGCGCCGCGACCACGAGCGAGAGCCCGCCGCCGCGCGCCTCGACGCCGATCGCGAGGCCCGTCGCGGGATCCGCGCCGGTGAGCGCCTCGCGGAGGAGCCGCTCGAGAATCACCCTGTCCTTCGCCTCGGCGCAGCCGAGATGACGGGCGAGCCGCTTCGCGAGGCCCGCCGCCCCGAAGACGGCAGGCAGCGTCGCCTCGATCCGCAGGAAGGTGCTCGGCGGGAGGTAGTCGACGAGCCCGCCCTCGCCGGGCACGGCGCGCGCGAGGAGGTCGAGCGTGGGGGAGCCGGGGAGGGGCACGAGGCGCGCGCGCAGGTCGAAGCCCGCGCCGCCGAGGTCCATGCCCGCCTCGAGGACGTCGCCCGGCTCCGCGAACGCCGCGAGGAGCGGGTGGTGGCGCACGCGGATCGCGAGGTCGCCCGCCGGCAGCGCCGACTCGCTCCCCTCGCCGGGCAGCGTGCCGCGGAAGAGCACGAGGAGGCCGTCCGTCTCCTGCGCAACGACGTCGCCGAGGGCACCCTCGAACGAGCGGCGGAGCGCGGCCATGTCGGATGCCATGAGCACGCGCATCCAGCCGCCCGACGCCGTGAGGGCGGCATAGGGGGGGGCTCTCTGGGCGAGGCCCTCGGGCGACGCCACGCCGAAGAGGAACGTCTGGAGCTCCGACGGCTCGCGGCCGAGCGCGCGGAGGAGAGCCGTTGCCCCGTCCGGCGCCTCGGCGACGCGCGCGGGCGGCGGGAGGCGCAGGAGGACCGTCGTGTCCGCCGGCCAGCGGGCGAAGTCGGAGGCGATGCCCGCGGGGGGCGCGGGGGGCGTCGCGGTCCCGGCATCGTCCCCGCAGGCGGCGAGCAGGCAGGCGAGGAGCGGGAGGATTCGCAAGCGGCGCCCCGCGGGCCCCGGCCGCCCACGGGCCTCGGTCTCCCCGGAAGCCCTCATGGGGCAGCAGGATAGCAACCCCGGGCGCGCGCGGTGGGCTACTTCGTCCCGAGGTGGCGGCGCAGGCGTGCGAGCGCGTCCGCGAGCAGCGCGGGGCGGAGGTTCACCGCGACGCGCAGGGCGCCGCCCTCGACCGTCACGGCGGCGGAGCCCGGGATGGGGGAGCGGAGCGCCGCGGTCCGCAGCCCCGCCCAGCCCTCGCGCCAGTAGGGCGCCGCCTCGACGCAGCGGTCGAAGATCGCGCCGAGGTCGCCGGAGGCCGCCGCGAGGCGCTGCGGGAAGAGCGTCGTGACCTCGGTCACGTGCTCGTTGTCCACGGGAGCGCCGCGCTGCACGTGCTCGACGAGCAGCTCCATGTCCGCCCGGGACTTGGGGCCGACGGCGACGCACACCTTGTCGCCGACGATCGCGACGTAGGCGACGACCGGGCCGCTCGAGAGGACGGCGAACGTGGAGAGCAGCACGTTGCCGCTGCGGCGCCAGTCGAGGAGGCTCGTGTGGCTCAGGTTGCCCTGGATCATCCCGACGTTCACGCCCTTGAACTCGAACGCGTTCGGCTGCCACGCGAGCGTCCCGTCCGGGCCCGCCGCGCGCGCGAGGAGCGCCTGCAGGTCCGCGGAGTCGAGGAAAGCCTCGGTCGCGGCCGGATCGTCGGTCTCCCCGACGAGCAGGATGCTGCCGGCCGCGCGGGGCGCGAAGTGCAGGACGAGCGAGGCGTCGCGGCCGAGCGCGGCGAGGAGGCGGCGGATGGAGAAGAGCAGCCGCTCCTCGCCGGCGCCCGAGGGCGGCACGTCGCCGCGGAGGAGCGCTCCAAGGAGCGCTTCCCACTCGAGCGGCGGGCTCACGCACTCGACGTACGCCGTCCCGCGCGAGGGGAGCCAGCGCACCGAGCCGGAGGGCCGCGGCCGCAGCCGGTCGAGGTAGGCGGCGGTCGGGCTGTCCCGGTCCGGCGCCGCGCGCAGGTCGACCCGCAGGAGGCCGTCCTGGAGCCGCACCGCGAGGTCGATCCGCTCGATGTCCGGCGGGCAGGGGAAGACGGCGCCGTCGAGCGCCGCGGCCTTGACGCCCAACGGGGAGAGGGCCGCGGCGAGCGAGGGCCCGAGGTTCCGGAACGCATCCGGCGTCGCGATGACGCTCACGTCGCCGGGCAGGTAGAAGCCCTTCCGGAAGCCCGCGCGGTAGGACTGCACGACCGCGGGGCTGCCCGCGATGCAGTACACGGCGTCGAGCTGGCGCAGGCGGGCGGGCGCCTTCTCGTTGCTCTGCGTCGGGAGGATCGCCGCCCAGCCGGCACCCGTGCGCACGAGCGCGAACGGGCGCACCGGATCGATGAGCACCGCGTCGGGAAGCTGCAGCGCACGGCGCAGGAGGTCCGCGGGCGATCCCGGCGGCAGCGCGAGCCCGGGGAGCGCCTTCCGGATCCGCTCGAGCTCCGCCGCCGCCTCGCGGCCGACGGAGTCGACATCCCTGAAGCGCACGATGAGCTCCGGGTCGTCCGGGTAGTACTGCGCGAGCTGGTCCGGCGCGAGGCCGATGACGGAGGTCTGGGCGGGGCCCGTCCGCCTGGCGCCGGCGAGCCGGGGGCGGAGATACCCGCCCCGGTCGTCGGAGACCTTGGCCATGAGCGACCGGTCCCGGAGCCCGGGGTCGCCGCATGCGAAAAGCCCGAGGGCGAGAAGGAGCGTAGCCCTCCGCAAGGAATCCTCCGGCTTCCTATCGACCGGCGGCCTCTCGCGCCTTGAATCGGGGGGGGCCGGGGGGCCGGAGCGCCGCGCCGCGCCCCCGGACCCCCTGCGCCCCGCCCTACCGCGACAGGTCGAGGCGGGCGAGCCGATACGACGCGAAGGAGGGCGCCGCGCCCCATGCGAGGATGCCGAACCCCGACGCCGGCAGCCGCGGCGCGTCCACCTCGTCGAAGAGCGGGACGTCGTTCACGGAGAGCCACCACTTGCGCCCGACGCGGCGCAGCCGCACCCGGTACTCCTCCGCGGGCTTCACCTCCGCGCCGGGCTGCAGGTAGAGCAGCTGGTCGTAGCGGTACCAGTGGCAGCGGAGCTTCCTGTCGTCCACGTCGATCACGAACGTGTGCCCCGACTGCGCGTCGTTCTCGTTCTCGCCGTCGATCGAGAGCCCGAACTTCGCCGGGAGCGCGTCCTTGCCCGGCGCCGCGACGACGAGATCGAGGTCGAACGAGTCGGCGCGCGGGAGCTCGGGGTCGATCAGCCAGGCGATGTTCGCCGGGCCGTCCTTCGGATGGTCCGGGTCGACGCGGAACCTCTCCCACAGGCCCGTCTTCGCGGTGCCGCGCGGGCGGAGCATCCCGTTCTGCGTGTCGAAGCTCCCGACCGTCGTGCGCCAGCGCGCCGGGGTGAGCCCCTTGAAATCGTCCGCGACGATCGGGACCGGCTTCGTCTTCGGCGCCGCGAGTCCCGCGACGGACGCCTCCTTGTCCTCGGCGGTCACGCGGAGCCCCGGGATCGCCCTCCCGTCCCGGTCGGTGACGCGCGCGAGGAATCCCCATGCGCCGTTCCCGTTGTGCACCTTGAGGAGGAGCCGGTTCCAGCCGGCGCGGAGCTGCCCGTCCGCGAAGTCGTCGTCGAAGCGGAACCCGCGGCTCGTCGCGCGTTTCTCGAGCAGCTCGCCGTTCAGGTAGAGCGTGTGGCCGTCGTCGCTGCCGGTCCAGACGCGGACCGGCGTCGCAGCGTCGGCGTGCAGGTAGGCGAGCGCGAAGGCGCACGCGTTCTCCGGGTAGGCGAAGCCCTGGTCGCGGAGGTTCACGTAGCCGGTCGCCTCGACCTTCCCCGGCTTCCACGAGGCCGTCTCGGAGCCGACCGTCAGGGGTCTCGACGGATCCACGCGGATCTCCGGGGGAAAGACCACGTGCGCCGTCCGGCCCCGCGCGTGGTAGGGGCCGAGCAGGAGGAAGGAGTCGACGATCCCGAGATCCTTGCGCCGCGTCTCCGCCTCGGCGTCGTCGCCCCGGAGCACGGCGAGGCGGAGCAGCACGAACCGCGCCCGCGCGGCGACGGCGCCGGTCGCGCCCGCGTCGAGCACGCCCCGCGCCATCTCCTCCGCCTGCGCCGCGTCGCGGTCGACGAGGAAGTCCGCCCGCTTCGCGTCGGAGAGGAGCCCGTCCGCCTCGCCGGGCACGCGCGCGAAGTCGCCGCGCGACACCGGCCAGCCCCACTCGCCGAGCTGCTCGAGCGCGTCCTTGCCGTACTCGCCGGCGAGGAGGTAGCCGAAGTACCGCATGAGCTGGTGCTCCTGCTCCGGCCACGAGCCGAACTGCGCGTCGCGCATGCGGTGGAAGACGCGCCGGTAGGGGGCCCAGTCGAACGGCGCGTCGCCGGGCGGCAGGAAGCTGAAGAGGAAGCCGGCCGACGGGCGGTAGGGCTGGATGTCGAAGTAGCGGACGTCCCGGCCGAGGTAGAAGCGGACGAACTGGTCCCGCGCGTCGTTGATGAACCGCTGTGCGTTCGCCGTGTCGCCGAGGAGATCGAGCGAGAGGCCCGCGGCGAAGTCCGCGAGCCCCTCGGTGAACCCGTCGTGCAGCCAGCCGCGGCCGAAGATGCAGTGGCCGAGCTCGTGGTAGTGGAGCATGCCCGCGACGGGGCGGCCGATGGCGCGGTTGCCGATCCGGATCAGCTTCCCGCCGGCGAGCCCGCCGCCGAAGTCGAACGTCTCCTGGTAGTAGACGCAGATCCGGACCCCGTCGTGCGTGAGCGGCTGCGCCGCGAGGTCGGACTGGAAGATGTAGGCGAGGTCGAGGAGCGTGCGCTCGGCCGGCGGGATCGACGTCACGAACTCCTGCGGCCCGAGGAAGAGGAAGTGGCGGGACCGCGCGACGTCGAGCCGCTCGAACCGCTCGTCCTCGAGCACCTTCCGGACCGCCTCCTTGTCGGCGGCGGGGAGGTCGGCCGACGCCGTGTCCTCGGCCTCCTTCCGGAGCGCGAGCGCGCGGTTCTGGATCCCCTGGTCGAAGCTCCCGAACATCATCTCCTGGCAGAGGCGCACGACCGCGCGGTAGCGCCGCTCCTCGAGGAGCTTCGCCGCCGCCTTGAGGAGCCCCTCGCCGCTCTTGTGGGCGCGCTGGATCTTCTCGACCTGCTCGATGTCCTCCGCGGTCGGGCCCTCGGTCAGCCTCCGGACGAGCGCACGCGCCTTTGCGATCTCCGCCTTCCCGCGGTCCGTGGACTCGCCGCCGAGGAGGTCCGCGAGCACGGTCCGGAGGAGGATCGCCGCCTGGATCCGGTCCTCGCCCTCGAAACGGTCCGCGGCCGCGCCGAAGACGCGGATCTTCTCCTCGCGGACGTAGACGGCGACCTGGGTCTCCTCGGCCGGGTTCAGGGGGCGCGGCTCGGCCCAACCCGCCGCGATGTACCGGTCGCGCAACCGGAGCTTATTCGGCGTGTCCGTCGCGAGCCGGATCGCCTCCTCGTAGGCGTCGAGGGCCCCGGCCAGGTCGCCGTCCGTAAGTGCCTGGGACGCCTTGGCTTCCGCCTCCTCGGGGGAGGCCTCCGGCAGGAGGATCAGGGCAAGAAGCGCCGGAAGCACCGAAGGGATTCTACCGGGCGCGGATTCAGCCGATAAGGGAAGCGTGGGGTCGCCGAAGGAAACCGAGCCGGCTCTCGACCGGCGTGACTACCCTCGCCTGAGCGCCTCGTACAAGGTCCGCTTCGGGATCTGCGGCGGCCAGGGGCGCGAGGTGCCGGGCTTCACGAACGACGTGAGCCTCGGCGGCATCTGCTTCGTGAGCCCCGATACCCACGCGCAGGTGGGCGACCACCTCGCGGTCGAGATCACCGTCCCGGGCTACGAGGAGCCGCTCTACTTCCTCGGCGAGGTGCTGCGCGTGCGGGAGGACCCCGCCGGCACCGAGATCGCGTGCCGGTTCGACTGGCTCGGGAAGTCCGACCGGTACAAGGACAAGCTCGCGAAGCTGCTCGGCGCGCACACGGCGCGCGCGGAATAGCCGGACCCCGGCCCCCCGCACCCCCTCGAAATCCCTTCGCCGCGAGGGCGCTCCGGCCGCACAATGGCCCCATGCCGCCGGAAATCGCGATCTTTCTCGCCTGCCTCGTCATAAGCGCCTTCTTCTCCGGGTCCGAGACCGCGCTCATCGGGGCCAACCGCCTCCGGCTGCGCCACCTTGCCGGCGAGGGTGATGTCGCCGCGCGCCGCATCCTCGCCCTCGTCGAGGACCCCCGGCGCCTTCTCGCCGGCATCCTCGTCGGCAACAACATCGTGAACATCCTCGGCGCCGTCGTCATGGGGGCGTACTTCACGGAGATGTACGGCAGCCAGAGCGCCGGGGCTGCCGTCGCGACGCTCGTGAGCACGCCCGTCCTCGTGCTGTTCGGCGAGTTCCTGCCCAAGACGATGGCCGCGGCACGGCCCATCCGGTTCGCGACCTTCACGTCGAGGCCCCTCGCCCTTGTCCTGCGCGTCCTGGCGCCCGCCGTGTGGCCCCTCGAGGCGCTCACGCGGCCGCTGAGCACGATCCTGCGCGGCCGGCGGGAGATCGGGCTCGCCGAGGTGCGCGCCGCCGTGGCCGAGGGCGTGCGCGCCGGCATGCTCGACCGCACGTTGGGCCGGGTTCTCGAGGGGGGCCTCTCGCTCGAGTGGAAGACCGCGGGGGACATCCTCGTCCCTCGCGTGGACGTGGTGGGGGTGGGCGCCAACGCGACGTACGCCGAGTGCCTCGAGGTCTTCCGGAAGGAGCACTACTCGCGCCTCGTGGTCACGGACGGATCGCTCGACGCGGAGCTCGGCTATCTCGCGGCCAAGGACCTCCTGCGGCTCGGCCCCAAGGAGCAGGAGGGCTGGACGGCGCGCCGTGCCGTGCGGGAGGCGCTGCGGGTCCCGGCGACGCTCCCTCTCTGGAAGCTCCTCGCGCAGATGCGACGCAGCGGCGTCCACCTGGCGATGGTCAAGGACGAGTACGGCGGGACGGAGGGCATCGTCACGCTCGAGGACGTGCTCGAGGAGCTGGTGGGGGAGATCCGCGACGAGCACGACGTGGAGGAGGTCCCTCCGTTCCGCGAGCTTCCGGGCGGCGCGTGGGCCGTGCGCGGCGACGTCAGCGTGCGGGCGGTGAACGAGCGGCTCAGGCTCGACCTGCCGGCCGAGGAGGCCCGGACGCTCGGCGGTTTCTTCGCCGAGAGCCTCGGCCGCGTGCCCAGGAAGGACGACGTGATCACCGAGGCCCAGGTGAGGCTCGTCGCCGCCATCGTCGAGGACAACCGGGTGATGGAGGTGCGCGTCGAGCCCCCCGCGGCGCCGGTCCCGTGATCGGCCCGCCGTCGCGCCCGGCCCGCCGCTGCAGCCGCGCGCCGCCGGTGCGCAGCGTACTATGCACTATGCATAGTGCATAGTGCGCCCTAGTCCCCCTCCGGCGGCCGTCTCTTCCAGTTCTCGAGCGACTTGGCGAGCAGCAGGTTCACGAGGAGCCGCTGCATGGCGGAGAGGTCCTTCTCGGTCCCGCGCACGAGGCAGGCGTGCGCGAGCGCATGGAGGACGCGCCCCTTCCCGGCCTCGGCGAGGACGACGACGTTCCGGTTCCCGCCGTAGCGCGCGCCGAGCTGCTGGCTGTCCACGAGCATCCGATGCCGCCCCTCGACCGCGAAGAGATAGGACTCGGTCTCGATCCACCAGCGCGCCTTCGGCTCCGGGAACACCCCTTCGAGCAGCGGGTCGCGCCGGCCCGCGAGCGCGGGCCTCACCTCGACCGTCTCCTCGAAGGTCGTGCGCCCCGTCCAGCGGATCGTCCCGGGCAGCGCCTTCTCCCAGACGAGGACGGCCCAGTCCGTCGACATCGCCCAGGCTCCCTCGCGGATCGCGGCGCCGAGGCGCGCGAGCCCCTTTTCCGTGTAGTCGCTGCCGGCGAAGTGCCTCACCTCGCCGAAGCGCTCGCGGATCGCCTTGCCCGGCGAGGTGTCGTCCTTGAGCCCTGCCTCGTCGAGCACTCGCTTGAGCGTCGCCTGGGCCTCGTCCTCGGAGGCACGGGGGCGCGCGGGCTCCGACGCCGGGAACCGGCGGTCGATCAGGTGGCAGTTCAGGAGGAAGACCTTCCGCCAAGGGTCCTCGATCGCCACATGCTCGAGTTCCGCGGGGGTGATCACCGTATGCTCGATCCGGTGGGCGGTGAGGACCTCCTGGACGAAGTCGAAGAGCCCCCCGACGACGATCAGGTCCTCCTTGCGGAGCCCCTTCATGAGCGTCGTGAGCTGCTTCCCCTCGCGGGCGAAGGTCCGCCGGACCTCCGAGGCCGCCTTCCGGTTGGCCTCGTCGAGGCGGCTCTCCGCGGGGCCGTCCGCCTCCTGTCCGAGGGCGAGGGAGGCGAGGAGGAGGGTGGCCGCGCGGCGCATGCCTAACACCTATTCTCCCCCGCCGCGCGCACTTTTTCCGGACCGGCGGACGGCCGCTATACTGTGGGGCTTCGAGACGGGCCTGTAGCTCAGCTGGGAGAGCGCTTCGTTCGCAATGAAGAGGTCAGGAGTTCGAATCTCCTCAGGTCCACCAGCGCGCGCCCCGGGGGCCTTCTTGGCTCCGGGGCGCGCCGCCCGCGTATAGGTAGGGAGTTGCGGGAGGTTCCATGATCGAGGTATCGGGGCTCACGAAGTTCTATGGCGATTTCCCGGCGCTCCGGGACGTGACGTTCACCGTGCCCAAGGGCGAGATCCTCGCCTTCCTCGGGCCCAACGGCGCCGGCAAGTCGACGACGATGAAGATCCTCACCGGGTACATCTCGCCGTCGGCGGGCAATGCGACGGTCGCCGGCACCGACGTCGTCGAGCACCCGCTCGAGGTGCGCCGGCGGATCGGCTACCTGCCGGAGACGACGCCGCTCTACTACGACATGCAGGTGAACGAGTTCCTCTCGTTCACGGCGCGGCTGCGCGGCGTCCCGGCGTCCGATCGGCCCGGCCGCCTCGGCTGGGTCGCGGAGATGTGCCACCTCGAGTCGTTCTGGAAGCGTCCGATCGGCGTCCTCTCGCGCGGCCAGAAGCAGCGCGTCGGGTTCGCGCAGGCGATCCTGCACGACCCCGAGGTGCTCATCCTCGACGAGCCCACGGCGGGCCTCGATCCGAACCAGATCCTCGACGTGCGCGCGCTCATTCGCCGCTTCGCGCAGGTGAAGACGATCATCCTCTCGACGCACATCCTCCAGGAGGTCGACGCGCTGTCGGACCACGTGATCATCGTGAACGAGGGGCAGATCGTCGCGGACACGCGCGCCGGCGAGCTGCGGCGCGACCACGGGAGCCTGGAGCAGGCATTCCACGCGTTGACGAAGGGGGGCGCGGGGGGAAACGCGCCGGGGCACGCGCAGGCGGTCGCGCCCGGGACGGGGGGAACCGATGCGTAGCGTCTTCGTCCTCGCGTGGAAGGAGATCCGGCAGATCTTCCTCTCGCCGATCGCCTACACGTTCCTCTCGGTCTTCGTCGTCTTCGTCAACTTCTTCTTCTTCCGCGACTTCTTCGCGGTCTCGCAGGCGACGATGGACGGCTTCTTCGGCCTCTTCCCGATCGCGTTCGCGGTCGTGATCCCCGGCCTCACGATGCGGATGTGGGCCGAGGAGCGGAAGCAGGGCACGATCGAGTTCCTGCTCACCTCCCCGATCGAGACCTGGCACATCGTGCTCGCGAAGTTCCTCGCGGGCCTCGTGCTCGTCATGCTCTGCGCGTTGATGACCCTCTACGTCCCGGTGACGGTGGACTCGTTCGGCCCGCTCGACTGGGGCCCCGCGATCGGCGGCTACCTGGGCTCCATCTTCCTCGGCGCGACGTTCATCGCCGTCGGGATGTTCCTCTCGTCGTTCACGCAGGACCAGATCGTGTCGTTCCTCCTCGGCGCGATCGTGCTCCTCGCGCTCGTGCTCATCGGGCACCCGATCGTCACCGACGAGTTCACGCCGGGCGGCTGGATGGCGGGGTTCGCCCGCGCGGTCAGCCCGACCACGCGGTACCAGTCGATCGGCCGCGGCGTGATCGACATCCGCGACGTCTTCTACTTCATCGCGATGACGGGGTTCTTCCTCTATCTGAACGTCCGCGCGATCGACCTGCGGAGGTGGAGGTAGCGATGGCGCGCGAACGGCAGTTCTACCAGTACCTCGTCTCGAAGGTCGTCATCCGGACGGTCCTCCTCCTTCTCGTCCTCGTCTTCGCGATGCTCGCCGTGCAGAACTGGGTCGCGCGCTGGGACGTGACCGAGGACAACCGCTTCTCGATCTCCCCGGCGAGCCACAGGATCGCCGCGTCGCTCCCCGATCCGCTGACGATCCGGGCCTACTTCAGCGGCCGGATCCCGGAGTGGATCGTCCCGATGCAGCGGCAGGTCTTCGACGTCCTCGCGGAGTACGAGGCGCACAGCAACGGCAAGATCAAGGTCGAGCGCTACGACCCGCTCGAGAGCTTGTCCGCGCGCGACGAGGCCAAGAACTACGGCGTGCAGGAGAGCCAGATCGCCGTGCGCGAGGCGACCGGCGCCTCCTGGCAGCAGGTCTACGGCGCGATCGTCCTCATCTACGGCGACCGCGCGCCGCACGTGATCAACATCGCGGAGCGCTACCCGCAGGGCTACGAGGGCCTCTCCGTCCTCGAGAGCGAGATCTCGGGCAAGATCTACGAGCTCTCCCACGAGAAGACGAAGATCGGGATCACCGGCTACCTCGAGCGCGAGGGGGGCGGCAACCCGATGATGGGGATGCAGCAGCCGCGTCCCGAGTTCAACGAGATCCGCGCGAAGCTCGGCGCGGGCTACGAGGTCCAGGACGTGGACCTCGACCGCGAGGATCTCGATCCCGCGAAGGTGCCGCTCCTCCTCGTCATCCGTCCGCGCGAGATGACCGACGTCGCGCTCTTCCGCCTCGACCAGTACCTGATGAAGGGCGGCCGCGTCCTCTGCTTCCTCACGCAGGGCGTGCTCGACCAGCAGCCGTGGGACCGGAGCTTCTCGTACCAGCCCTTCAAGACGGGCCTCGAGGGGTGGCTCGAGCACATGGGCCTCCGCGTCCCCAACGAGTTCGTCCTCCAGATCGCCAACGCGAACGAGATCCCGGTCGAGCGCACGATGAAGACCAACCTCGGGGACATCCCGATGCGGGTCCTCGTGAAGAACTGGTTCTGGCCGGTCATCGGCCTCGAGGACTCGATCGACCAGGACAACCCCGCGGTCCAGAAGCTCCGGGCGATCGACCTCTTCTGGGCCCACCCGGTCGACATCCTCGAGAACCGCCTCGAGGGGAGGCACGCGACGGTCCTCGTCCGCTCCCACGCCGACGAGTCGTGGCGCTGGAAGGACCTGCGCCGCGTCGACATGCGGAATCTCTCGGCCGAGACCGACGGCCCCTCGCGGAGCGACCTCCAGGCGAGCCCCCTGGCGGTCGCCCTCGACGGCAGCTTCGGCTCCTATTTCGCCGAGCGGCCCGTCCCGCCGTCGCTCGCCACGAAGCCGCCCGAGGGGAAGGGGCCCGGGGAAGGGGATGAGGGCACGCCCGAGGGCGAGGAGAAGCCCGCCGAAGGCGAGAAGCCGGCCGAGGAGAAGCCCGCGGAGGAAAAGCCCGCGGACGAGGCGGCCAAGCCCACGGGGCCCGAGGTCGTGAAGAAGAGCCCCGAGACCCAGCTCGTCGTCGTCGGGAACGCGGTCTTCATCTCGGACATGGCGCTCGGCGGCTCCGACGAGCGCTCCGAGGTCACCGCGTCGCTCGCCCTGAACCTCGTCAACTGGCTTTCCGGCTCGTCGGAGCTGATCGCGCTCCGCGCGAAGCGCTACACGAACCGCGCGCTGAAGGACGAGAAGCTCCAGGAGGACATCAAGGACTGGAGCGAGCAGGTGGAGAAGGGCGAGATGGAGGAGGCCACGTTCCGCAAGCGGATCGACGAGGCGGCCGAGATGCAGAAGGCGCGGGAGAAGCGCGAGCGCTGGCTGAACGTCATCGGCCCGGTCTTCGTCATCTGGCTCTGCGGCGCCGTGATCTGGATTCTCCGCGCGGCCAACCGGGGCGGCAAGGCGGTCCTCCCGCCCCCGAAGCCCCCCCAGAGCCTCGCGGAAGGAGGGACCGACTCGTGAGCCGCGGCAACATCATCCTCCTCTGCGCGCTCGCCGTCGCCGTGGGCCTCTGGCTCGTCGGACGCGACTGGGCCACCGACAAGCCCACGGGGCCGGTGCCGCGCCTCTTCCCGCAGTTCAACCGCGAGGGCGCGGACGCGATCGAGATCTCGGGCGGCGCCGCGGGCACCAAGTGGACGATCGCGCGCCCCGAGGGTGCCCCGTGGTCGTTCGTCTCGCTCGGCGGCTATGCGGTGAAGCGCGAGGCGGTCGACCGCTTCCTCGAAGGCGTCGCGAGCCTCCGCAAGGACAACCCGGTCGGCACGAGCGCCGACCTCCGCGAGCGCACGCACACCGACGAGAAGAACGGCCGCCTCGTCCGCGTGCTCCGCGCCGGGCAGCCGATGGCCGAGTTCTACGTCGGCAAGCAGCCGAAGCAGGGGTACCACGAGTTCTTCATCCGCAAGGCGGACGAGGACGCGATCTACCGCACGACGACGCTGCTCGAGCACGACCGCGACGCCCTCGATCCGCACGCGCGCGCGTCCGGCTTCGAGTGGGACGCCTATGTGCAGGAGATGTCGCGCAAGTGGGTCGACTCCGAGATCTGGGACCTCGGCAGCGCCGAGGTGCAGGAGATCCGGCTCCACCGCAAGGACCACTACGACGCGAGGGTCGCGAGGGAGGCGGAGGACAAGTGGAACCTGGTCGAGGAGGGGAAGGAGCCCGTCCCCGCCGACGCCGACGTGGCGGACGGCATCCTCTCCGTCGTCCGCCGGCTCTCCCTCTTCGAGGTGGTCGGCAGGTACGACGACGTGAAGGAGGAGTACGGCCTCGACAATCCCGAGATCACGCTCCTCATGACGCTCCGGAAGAAGGCCCCAAAGCCCGCGCCCAAGGAGGGCGAGGAGAAGAAGGAGGGCGAGGAGCCGAAGGAGGAGTGGACGACCTTCACGCGAACCGTCGAGGTCGGCAACAAGGTCACGCGGTCGCGCTACGACAGCTACTCGGACGAGATGAAGTCCGAGGACTACTACGCGGTCCGCGTCGATCCGCAGCACATCGACGATCCCGAGGAGAAGGCGCGCGGGGCCTACGTCTTCCTCGTCCGCGATTACACGGCGAGCTCGCTCCGGAAGGATCTCTCCGAGCTCCAGGCGAAGGCCAAGGAGGAGGAGAAGGGGCCCGGGGAAGGGGAGGAGGGCGACGTGATCCCCCTTCCGGGAGACGAGGGGAAGCCCGCGGAGGAAAAGCCCGAGGGCGAGAAGAAGCCCGCGGAGGAGCCAAAGCCGGCCGAAGAGAAGCCCGCGGACGAGAAGGAGTCCGCGGACGAGAAGGAGGAGCCCAAGGACGAGGGCTGCGGCTGCGGCTAGCTCGTCGCTCGGCGTCTCCGCGTGCGTCCCAGCGGCGCACGCGGGCGCATTGTGCCGCTACCCTTCCCCGGGCCCCTTCCCGATCCCGTCGAGCACGGGATCCATGAGGTCCGCGTCCATTGACGCCTCGAGCAGCCGCTCGTAACGGCGGACCTGCTCGATCTCCTTCTCGTCGGCGTCCTTTGCCGGCGTCGGGAGCGCGATCCCCGCCGGGAGCTTCGGCGTCGCCGTCCGCTTCCTCCATGCCGCCTGGAGCTCCTCGAACTCCGGCAGCGCGAGCAGCTGCCGCCAGCGCCGCGCCGTCGCGCGGTACTCGGCAAGGCCCATCTCGCGCTCGATGAGCTCCTCGCGGAGCCCTCTCAGGAGATCGTTCACCGTCTCCTTCGTGTGGAAGTCGTTCGAGGATGGCTTCCCGAGCCGCTCGACCACGCGGCGCGCCACCTCGGCACGCACCTCGAGCCAGACCGGGAACCGTACCGGGTCGAGGCGGGCGGGGCCGCTATGCGGGAAGAGGCCGTCCGTCTCGAGGAGCGCCTTCGAGGCGGCCTCGCGCGCCTTCTCGAGGTCCTCGGCGCGGCGAGCGGCCTCGCCGAGCACGCGGAGGGAGTAGATGCCGAGGCCGCCGACAAGCACGAGGGCGATCACGCTTGCGACGAGGAGCTTTTTCACGGGGGGCGATCATAGCCCCCGGAACAACCGTTGCCCGCGGGGATACGATTCACGGCATGGAACGCGTCGCCGTCGTCCGCGCGCTGCGCACCCCGATCGGGAAGTACCTCGGGGGCATCTCCCCGCTCTCCGTCGCCGAGCTCGGCGCAGCCGTCGTGAAGCCGCTCCTCCAGGGGATCGACGTGCCGATCGACGAGGTGATCCTCGGCTGCGCGCGGCAGGCCGGGCAGGGACCGAACCCCGCGCGCCAGATCGCATTCCGCGCCGGCATCCCGGAGACCGTGCCCGCGCACACGGTCAACATGGCGTGCGCTTCCGGGCTGAAGGCGATGGCGATGGGGTTCGACCTGATCCGTCTCGGCCGGGCGAAGGCGATCGTCGCGGGCGGCGTCGAGTCGATGAGCCAGGTGCCCTTCATGCTCAAGCGGATGCGCACGGGCTACCGGCTCGGACACGGGAAACTCCTCGACGGCATGTACGAGGACGGCTTCCAGTGCCGGCTCGCGGACCAGCTCATGGGCGCGACCGCGGAGACGCTCGCGGAGCAGTACAAGATCCCGCGGGACGTGCAGGACGGGTACGCGCTCGAGTCGCAGCGGAAGGCGGCGAAGGCGATCGCCGCGGGCGCGTTCGAGGCCGAGATCGTCCCCGTGCAGGTCGACGCGAAGACGCTCGTCTCGGCCGACGAGCACCCGCGGCCCGACACGACGATGGAGCAGCTCGCGAAGCTCCCTCCGGTCTTCAAGAAGGGCGGCACGGTGCACGCGGGCAACAGCTCGGGGATCACCGACGGCGCGGCGGCGACGCTGCTCGTCGCGGAGTCGCTCCTCGCGAAGGCGGGGCTCGAGCCGCTCGCGTTCGTCGAGGACTACGACAGCGCGGGCGTCGATCCGCGGATCATGGGCATCGGCCCCGTGCCCGCGACGAGGAAGCTCCTCGCGCGCACGGGGCAGGAGCTCGACGCCTTCGACCTCGTCGAGCTGAACGAGGCGTTCGCGGCGCAGGTGCTCGCGTGCCTCGCGGACCTCCCGATCGACCCGAAGCGCCTCAACGTGAACGGCGGCGCCATCGCGCTCGGCCATCCGATCGGCTGCACGGGCACGAGGATCGCCGTGACGCTCCTCCACGCCATGCGGAGCCGCGGCGCGAGGCGCGGCCTCGCGACCCTCTGCGTCTCGGGCGGGCTCGGATTCTCCATGTCGTTCACGCGCCCGTAGGGCGCGGCGCGCCGAGGCCCGCGAAGGGGGCGTCCCCCGGAGCCCCCTCCATTCGCGCCCGCAGGGGTCCTGCGCGGCCCGGGCCCGCGCTAGAATCTCTGGATGGTCCCCCGCCTTCTCGCCCTCTTCCTTCTCGTGCTCCCGGCCGTGGCGGACGGCCGCCCCGCGTGGGTCGAGGCCCGCGACGGCCTCACGGCCGCCTACTTCGACCAGCTCGACGCCGGCCAGCGCGACACGTGGTTCAAGGCGCTCGGCGGCTGGGACCAGCCGGAGGCCGTCACGACGCTCGGCGAGATCGCGTCCAGGTACGGCGCCTACCTCGACCAGCTCGAGAGCAAGATCGCGGAGCGGCAGGGCAAGCTCGACCCGCTGAAGCGCCGCCGCGCCCTGTCCGAGCAGGAGATCGGGCTCCGGAACCACCACACGAGGGCGCTCGAGAAGCTCGAGGCGGAGTTCCGCCGCGCGCGCGCGTCGGAGGAGGTCCTCGTCAAGGGCCTCGCGGGCTACCGCGAGGCGCGGACGATCCAGGCGGCCTTCTCGTTCCTCGAGCGGCACCCCTCCTCCTACGTGCGGCAGCTCCTCGCGCGCGCCTGCGCGCAGTGGCACGCGGCGATGGCCGACGAGAAGACGTCGTCGAAGGCGCTCGCTTCGCTGAAGAAGCTGCAGAAGGACGCCGAGCCCGCGGTGCGCGTCGCGGTGGCGCGCGCGCTCGGCGCCTTCCGCCGCGAGGAGGCGTTCACGCTCCTCCAGGCGTCCGCGAAGGACGAGGACTGGCGCGTCCGCGCCGCGGTCGTCCAGGCGCTCACGGCGACCCGCTCGCCCGAAGGCGTCTCGCTCCTCATCGAGATGATGGCGAAGGAGAAGGGGCGTCTCAAGGACGACATCAACAACGCGCTCAAGTCGCTCACGGGGGAGGACATGGGGTTCGCCGACACGTGGGCGCGGTGGTGGGCGTCCGTGGGGAAGCAGCTCCCGCGGGAGCCCGCGAAAGGGGGGGGCGCGGGGGACCCGGCGTCCCGCGCGAAGGAGGTCGCGCAGTTCTACGGCATCCCGACCCAGTCGGAGCGGATCTGCTTCATCATCGACATCTCGGGAAGCATGAACGAGGAGGTGGAGCAGCTGACGAAGGGCCCGATCACCGGCAGGAAGGAATCGGAGATCCCGGTGGAGGGCAAGACGCGCATGGAGGTCGCGAAGAACGAGCTCAAGCGCTCGGTGAGCAACCTCCCGCAGGACAAGCTCTTCAGCGTGATCTTCTTCAACCAGGCCGTGCGGACGTGGCGGCACGACATGGAGAAGGCGACCCCGGCCGCGAAGGAGGCCCTCCGCACCGACCTCGAGGCCGTCGTCGCGAGCGGCACGACCTACACGCTCGGCGCGCTGCGCGAGGCGTTCCTGCTCGCCGGCGTGACCGAGGCCGGCGCCGCGGCGAAGCCGAAGGAGGGCTTGAAGGTCGACACGATCTTCCTCCTCTCCGACGGCGGCCCGACGGACAACAAGATGGACGACGCGCAGCCGATGGACCCCGAGATCATCCTCGAGGCGGTCCGGCAGTGGAACCGGGACGCGGGGATCGTCATCCACACGATCGCGGTCGACACGGAGGCCGTGGGCACGTACTTCCTGAAGACGCTCGCGGCGCAGAACGGCGGCCGGTTCGTCGAGCGGCGGAAGTAGCCGATGCGCGGGCCCGTCCGGATCGCCGCGGCCCGCGTCCTCGCGCTCTCCCTCCTCGCGCTCCTCCCTCTTCCCCCCGCCGTCGCGGCCGACTGGGCCGAGGCGGAGCAGCGTTTCCAGGCGGCGTACCGGGACGGCGCGCCCTTGGCGGAGCGCCGCGCCGCGCTCCTCGAGCTCGCGGCCGCGGACATGCCCGAGGCGGCGGACCTCCTCTTCACGGTCTGGGAGCGGCTTGAGGAGGAGACCGCGCGGCTCAGGCGCGAGCTCCACGAGGCGCGCGGCAAGGCGCGGGCGATGCGCGTGCGCGCCCGGGAGGAGCCGCAGAAGGTCGACGGCGAGGCGCTCCGCGCCCTCGAGGCGCGCGAGACGCAGCTGGACGGGCGCCTCGGCGGGCTCGAGCTGGAGCGCGCCGCGATCCTCCAGGGGGTGCGCGGGTGGAAGGCGCCCTTTACGCTCGAGTGGCTCGCGGAGAAGGGGCTCTCGCGCGCGAGGTCGGCGGCGCTCCTGCGCGCGGCGGCGGAGCGGGTCGCCGCGTCCGACGGCGGCATGGCGTCGGTGCTCGGCGCGCTCGAGAAGACGCGCGATCCCGGGCAGGCGGTCGCCCTGCTGGACGCCGTCGCGTCGCAGGGAGGAAGGATCGGGGCGCCCGGCCTCCCGTCGGTGCTGAAGCGACTAGGGGACCGCAACGCCGCCGTGCGCGCGGCCGCCGCGCGCGCGACCGCGAGGGCGGCGCTGCCCGAGGGCGTGGCCGCGCTCGTCCGGCAGGCGCTCCGGGAGCCCGACCGCTCGCGCACGCAGCGCGAGATCCTCGACGCGCTCCGCATCCTCACGGGCGAGAACCCCGGCGACGATGCGCGCATCTGGCAGAAGTGGTGGCGCGACCACGAGGAGGACGTGATGGCCGGCAAGGCGCCCCTGGGCCTCGGCAAGGCGGCGCCCGCGAAGACCGACCAGGGCAACTTCTACGGCATCCCGCAGGTCGAGGAGCGGATCATCTACGTCCTCGACCGCTCCGGCTCGATGATCGTCTCGATGGAGAACCCGCGCTACGTGGGCGGCGGCGCCGTCGCCGCGCGCGACGACGAGGACTCGCGCTTCGACGCCGCGACCCGCGAGCTCCTTCGCGCCGCGAAGTCGCTCCGCCGCGACGCGCGCTACACGGTCGTCGCCTACTCGGACCACGCGGAGGCGATCCTCGGCGGGAAGCTCGAGGCCGCGGCGCCGGAACGCCACGCGGCGCTCGGGGAGGCGATCGCCTCGATGGGCGCGGAGGGCCAGACGAACATCTACGAGGCGCTCGACCTCGCGCTGCGGCTCGCGGGCGTGCATCCCGAGGAGCCGCCGGGCCCCGCGAAGGCGGACGCGATCTACCTGCTCACGGACGGCGCGCCGACCGACGCCAAGGGGGCGACGGAGGACCCGGAGCGGACGCTCCAGGCGGCGCGCGAGTGGAACGCCCTCCGCCGGGTCGCGATCCACACGATCGGGATCGGCGCCGACCACAACTCCGGCTTCCTCCGGCAGCTTGCCGCCGAGAACGGCGGGACCTACTGGTCCGTGGCGCCGAGGAAGAAGGAGGCGAAGGCTCCCGCGAAATAGGGCGCCGTCCCGGGTCGGAACGAGGGGGGCCGGGGGGCAGCCCCTCCGGCGGCCGGCGCCCGCGGGGATCCGGGGCCGCGAATATCCCTTGCATTCGCGGGGTATCCTTTTCTTCCGGTCTCGGTCCCCTTAAGGAACTCCCTCCATGCGAATCCTGTCCGCAACGCTCCTCCTTGCCCTCCTTCTGCCCATGGCCCGGGCGCAGGAGGGGGACGCCGCGACGGCGCAGCTGCCGAAAGGCACGCCCGTCGCCTTCAAGGTCGCGTCCTTCGAACGCATCGACGCGATCGTCAAGGAGTGGGTCCCCATGCTCAAGGCGCTCGGGCTCGGCGCGCAGGTCGCGCCGCTCGAGCAGATGCCCGCGTCCACCTTCCTCTTCACGCTTTCCGGCCTGAACGCGGAGATCGTGGACACGAAGAAGCCGATGTACGTCGGCATGACGGAGGGCGAGGATCCCGTCGTCATCCTCCACCCCGCGGCGGGCGCGGCGTGGGAGGGCAAGAAGGAGCTGCGCGAAGGCGCGTTCGCGATCCTTCGCGGCGGCGCGATCGTGGCCGCGGAGGCGGGCCTCCTCGACGCCGAGGCTCGCGGCACCCCGACGATCTTCCGCGTCGACGGCGACGCGGTGGTCCATGTCTATCTCGGCGACATCATCGCGAAGCACAAGGAGGACATCGAGCAGGCCGCGACCGAGGCCGCGATGGGCGTCGCCGCGCAGGGCGCCGTCCCCGAGCAGGCCCGCGCCCTGATCCTCCCGCTCGTGACGTCGGTCAAGAACGGCGTCCTGAGCCTCGAGTCGCTCGACTACGGCCTCACGTGGACCGGCGAGCGCCTCGAGACCGAGGGGTTCCTGGCGGTGCAGGAGGGCTCCGGCCTCCGCGGCCTCCTGAAGCGGGCGGGCGCGCCCGGGTCGGCGGACCTCGCCGCCTACCTGCCCAAGGAGGCGTTCATGACGATCACGGCGTGCATGAACGCCGACTGGCCGACGAAGGAGATGAAGGATCTGCTCGAGGCGGCGGGCGGCGGCGACGTCGCGGCGGCCATCATGCAGCTCATGTCGGTCGGCGCGGCGTTCGACGAGGCCCGCACCGGCCGCACCGCGACGGCCATGACGATGAGCATGATGTCGGGCGGCGCGGTGTCGCTCGTGGAGCTCAAGCCCGGCACCGACGCCAGCGCGATCTTCGCCAAGCTCGACATGGCGAAGTCGAACGAGGCGCTCCGAAAGGTCGGCATCCCGCTCGCGTACTCGCTCGAGAAGAGCGTCGCGAAGCACGGCGAGACGGAGCTCCACCGCATCGGCATGACGTCGGACGACCCGCAGATGGCGATGTTCATGGCTTCGATGCAGGGCTACATGGCCGCGACGAAGGACCTGCTCGTCGTCGCGATGTCGCCCACCGCGGAGGACGACATCAAGGCGCTCCTCGACAAGGTGAGCCGGGGCGAGAAGGACGCGGAGCACCCGCACATCGCGTCCATGGCGCGCCTCGGGCGCGGCCACAACCTCGGGTTCACGTTCAACCTCGGCGCGCTGAAGCCGATGGCGATGATGTTCCAGATGTTCGGGATGCCCCCCGAGATCGGGGCGGTCATCCAGAACGTCCCGGACGTCTTCGCGCTCTCGACGGCCGTGACCTTCCCGGACGGCAACGTCCGGTGGCGCGGCGACTGGCCGGTGAAGGAGGCGATGAAGATCGCCGAGGCGGCGATGGGCGCGGGCGCCGCGGGCGAGGCGCCGCCGCCCGAGCAGCCGACGCCCGAGGACGAGGAGTTCGACTAGCCACGTCAACGGTTGACCATTGACCTGCAGCGCGCCCGCAAGTCCGCGGGCGCGCTGCGTTTACGGCGGCCAGGGTGCGGCAGCGCTGACGCACTTATCCTCAGGAGGGTCACGTGCGGCCACGGCCGGAAACCCGCCCCCGCGGCGTCCGGACCGCGGAACCCGTTCCGCGCCGCGGCCCTCCCCCGGGCCCCCTCCCATCCCCTCGCCGGCGGCTACTCGAGCGACCGGCAGAGGACGTAGAGCAGGCGGCCCGTGGGCTCCCTGATCGTCCGTTCGCACTCCTGCTCGCCTTCCGCGAGCCAGAAGACGCCCACCTTCTCCCGCGCGAGCGCCACGAGCGCGTCGAGGCCGCGCGCATCCCCGCACGACGCGTCGTGCACCTCGCCGCGGCGCACCTCCACGCGCGCGTGGCCCGAGGGCAACGCCACGTGCAGCGTGCCGCCTCGCCCCGCCTGGAGGAGCCCCTGGAGGATGTCCACGAGGCCGAACGCATCGAGCTGGCCCGCGAGGCCGCCGTGCGACCGCTCGTCGCGCACGGAGCGCAGGATCCCCTCGTCGATGCCGCTGCCGAGCGTCATCTGCTCGAGCGCGACCGTGCCGGTGTCCGCGACCGCGTCCGCCCCCGCCGCGGCCGTGCTCAGCAGGTAGACGCTCGCGCCGACGCGGATCCGGCTGCCGTGCGCGAGCGGCGTCTCCTCCTCGATGCGCGCGTCGTCCACGAACGTCCCGTTGCGGCTCTCGAGGTCGCGGATCGCGATCCGCGTCGCGACCGAGAGACGCGCGTGGTGGCGCGAGCTGAGGAGGTCGTCGAGGATGATGTCGCAGTCGCGGCCCCGCCCGAGGACGTAGTCGCGGCCGGCGGCGAGCTCGATCCGGGCGCCCGACGGGCCGAGCAACCGCGGCCGGGCCCCCTTCGCGCGCCTCCTCCACGAGCGCCGCGCCATCTATCCCCCCAGCGGGTCGTCGAGGATCTCCCGCACCGCGCGCGGCGCGCGCCCCCGCAGCTCGTCGACCACCCGGCGGGCGTCGGGCGCGCGCATCCTCCGCAGCGCCCGCGCGCAGAGCTGCTGCACCGGCGAGAGGCGGAGGAAGCCGAGGCGGAAACCGCGGGGGAGGCAGTGGTCGGCGAGCAGCCGTGCCACCGAGGCGTCGCCCGCGCGCGAGAGCATCTCGAAGAAGTCCTCGATCTCGGCGCGATAGCGCGTCTCGAGCACGCCGCGCTCGAGGATGTCCTTCGCGAACGGCGCGAGGCGCGGCGCGTCCTGCCGCTTCACCGCGCCGATCGCCGCGCGCCGCACGGCCTCCGTCGGGTCGTCGAGCGCGTCGAGGAGGACGCGCCGGAGCGCCGCGTCGCGGCTCCGCCCTGCATGGTGGATCAGCCGCAGCCGCGTCTCCTCCGGCATCTCCCGGAACCCCGCGGCGAGCGCCGACAGCGCGTCGTCCGTGCCGAGCTCGAGGAGCGCCCCGCCCGCCCGCTCGCGCCCCGCGCCGCCGCTCGCGTAGAGCGGCGCGAGCGCCTGGGCCGCCGCCTCGCGGTAGACGCGCATCGCGTCCTGCACGGCCGCCGGGAACTTCGTCTCGAGGAGCCATGCGGCGACGGTCGGCGCCGACGGGCCGCCGAGCTCGACGAGGAGCCCGCCGAGCGCGCGCGCGTCGAGCTGGCCCTGCTCGTCGAGCGTGCGGAGGAAGGTCCGGAGGTTGGAGGGGGCGAGGAGCAGCGAGAGCGTGAGCTCGCCCGCGCGCATCTCGAGGGGGGCCGCCGACCCCGCGAGCGAGCGCGCGCGGGCCGCAGCCTCGGTCGCCGCCGCGAGGTCGCCGGAGGCGAGGACCGCGCCGACGAGATCCCCGAGGATCCTCTCAAGTTGCCCCGCCTCGTCGGGCGAGACACGCTCCGCGGCCATGGCGTGCACGACGCGGAGGGCGTGGCTGACGGTCCCGATGTACCGCTCGTCCCCGAGGATGCCATCGAGCCGGGACTCCTCGCCGGCCTCGAGGGGGAGGTGGCAGGGGGGCGGGGGGGGCGTGGGGGCGAGGCGCGCGTCGGCGTACTCGCCGTCGGGGGATGCGTCGCTGCTGTCGCCGAGCTTCATCACCTGCTGCGCGAAGTCGCTTGGCGTCGAGATCGGGTCCTCGTCCGCCTCGTCGAGATCGATGAGCACCTGCACGTGCGTGAGGTCCGCCTCCCAGAGGAGCGACGGGTAGTCGGCGCCGCTCCCCGGGTCCGAGGAGAGCGCGACAGCGAGGCGCCGCGTCTCGTCCGCCTCGAGCCCCGGCTGGAGCACGAGGCCGACGACCCCGTGCTCGTAGAGGACGGACGGGATCACCTCGTGCATGTTGCCGGGGACCTGGTGGACGGGCTCCTCCTCGAGAAGGACCTTGCGGTCCGTGAAGCGGAGCGCGATGGGGCCCCTCGCCGTGGCCTCGTCCCAGCGCCGGCGGAGCGTCGCCGACATCTCCTGGAGCGCGGGGTGGTCCTGCGCGTAGAGACGGCAGGCGCGGACGACGCGGATCAGCTCCCTGACGAGGTCCTTCGCCCCTTTGACCTCGTGCTCGCTGTAGATGCCGAGTTGCGGCATTCTCCCCCGGTTCCTTATCGGAAATCCGGCGGCGGAGTGAACGGGAGGGGGGTGGGGGAGGGCCCCAAAGTGCGGCACGGATGCCGCGCCCCTTCGCCGCAAGTCAATTCCTGCAAACGACTTGCGTCTTAACAATCCGTGAGGGACAAGGCTACTACCGGAAGGCGTCGAGGCCGGTGATCGCGTGGCCGAGGATCAGCGTGTGGATGTCGTGCGTGCCCTCGTAGGTGATCACCGACTCGAGGTTGCACATGTGGCGCATCACCTGGTATTCCGCCGTGATCCCGTTGGCCCCGAGGATCTGGCGGCACGTCCGCGCGATCTCGAGCGCGAAGTGGCACCCGTTCCGCTTCGCCAAGGACACCTGCTGCGGCGTGACCTTGCCGCCCTCCTTGATGCGCCCCATCCGCAGGTTCAGCAGCTGCATCTTCGTGATCTCGGCGAGCGCCTCCACCAGCTTCCCCTGGATGATCTGGAACTGGCCGATCGGCTTCCCGAACTGGGTCCGCTGGAGCGCGTAGCGGCGCGCCTCGTCGTAGCAGGCCATCGCGGCCCCGCACACGCCCCAGGCGATCCCGGCGCGCGCCTGCGTGAGGCAGTTGAGCGGTCCCCGGAGCCCCTCCACACCCGGCATGAGATTGCCGAGCGGAACCGCGACGTCCTGCAGGACGAGCTCCGACGTGTCGGAGGCGCGGAGGGAGAACTTCTTCCCCATCGACCTCTGGAGGAACCCCGGCGTGCCCTTCTCGACGAGGAACCCGCGGACCACCCCGTCGAGCTTCGCCCAGACGACCGCCACGTCGGCCATCGAGCCGTTCGTGATCCACATCTTCGCGCCGTTCAGGACGTAGCGGTCGCCCTGCTTCACGGCGCGCGTCTCCATGCCGCCGGGATCGGAGCCGTGGTCGGGCTCGGTGAGGCCGAAGCAGCCGATCGCCTCGCCCTTGTGGAGCGCCGGCAGCCAGCGCTTCCGCTGCTCCTCGGATCCGTAGTGGCGGATGGGCCACATCACGAGCGATCCCTGCACCGAAGCGAACGAGCGGATGCCGCTGTCGCCCCGCTCGAGCTCCTGGAGGATGAGTCCGTAGGCCACGGCGCCGAGGCCGGGGCAGCCGTACCCGTCGATCCCCGCGCCGAGGAGCCCGAGCTCCGCCATCTCCGGGATCAGGTCCGTCGGGAACGTGCCGTTGAGGTAGTGCTCGGAGATGACGGGCAGGACCCGGTCCTCGACCCACCCCCGGACCGCGTCGCGGATCATCCGCTCATCCTCGGTCAGGAGCTCGTCGATCCCGTAGAAATCGGGGGCTTCGTACGGCATGGGCGCAAGCTACCAGCCCCCAAGGCGCCCCGCCAGCGACGGCGGAAACCGGCACCATCGTAAGGATTCCGTACACCGGGCGCGCCGTGAGACGGCCTCCCCGCCGCCGACCCGCGCGGCACGCCGTGTGTGATGGGAGACTTGCTCCGGAGGTTCCGAGACGATGAAGCGATTCCTGCCCGCCCTCTCCGTCCTCTTCCTCGCCCTGCCGTCCTTAGCGCAGGAGGCGCCGAAGGCGGAGGCCCCGACGCAGGGGCCCGCGAAGGAGGCGCCGAAGGAGGCGCCGAAGGAGGAGAAGGCCTGGATCGAGGAGGTGAAGATCCACCTCGAGGGGAGCGAGGACCCCTTCCCGCCGATGCCCTTCGGCAAGCCGAAGCTCAACCACTACGGGTTCCTCAAGTACCTGAAGGACGTGGCGGCCGACCCGGACGTCGATGCGGTGTCGCTGAAGCTCGCCGACTACGGCGTCGGCTGGGCGCGGCTTCTCGAGATCCGCGAGGCGCTGAAGGGCGTCCGGCAGGCGGGCAAGAAGGTCTTCGTCTACAAGGAGAACCTCACGCCGCCCGACATGGTGCTCGCGTCGGTCGCGGACCGCATCTCGATCCCGGAGTCGGGCTCCGTCTACCTGCCCGGCGTGGCGATCGAGGACCTCTACATGAAGGAGCTCCTCGGCAAGCTCCACCTGAGCTTCGACGTCATCCACATCGGCGAGTACAAGTCCGCCGGCGAGAGCCTCGTGCGCGACTCGATGTCGAAGGAGCTGCGCGAGACGCTCGACCCGCTCCTCGACGAGATCTACGGGAGCATGGTCAAGGCGATCGCGGAGGGGCGCGGCCTCCCGGAGGACGTCGTGCGGGGCGCCATCGACGAGGGGATCCTCTCGGCGTCGCGCGCGAAGGCGCTCGGCCTCGTCGACCGCGTCGAGTACGAGGACCAGTTCAAGGACGGGCTCAAGGCCTACTTCCCGGGCAAGACCCTGATGAAGAAGAAGGACCGGTTCGGGAAGAAGGAGGTGAAGCTCGAGGGGAACCCCTTCGCGATCGTCACGAGCATGATGACGTCGCTCTTCGCGAAGCCGTCGGAGCCCCAGGGGCCGAAGCTCGCGGTCATCTACTGCTCCGGCGGGATCGTCTCCGGCAAGAGCCAGTACGACTGGTCGGGCAACATCGCCGCGATGGGCTCCGAGACGATCGTCGAGGCGATCGAGAAGGCGCGCAAGAACGCCGACGTGAAGGCGATCGTCCTCCGCATCAACAGCCCGGGCGGCTCGGCGCTCGCGTCCGACATGATCTGGCGCGCGATCGAGCGCGCCAAGGCGGAGAAGCCCGTCATCGCCTCGATGGGGGACGTCGCGGCGAGCGGCGGCTACTACATCGCGTGCAACAGCCACGCGATCGTCGCCGAGCCGCAGACGATCACCGGCTCGATCGGCGTGGTCGGCATGATGATGAACGGCGACGCCTTCTGGCCGTGGGTCGGCATCAAGCCCGAGAGGCTCGTGCGGGGCAGGCGCGCCGAGACGCTGCTCACGTCGAAGGCGCTCGACGAGGGCGGCAAGGAGATGATCCGCGCCCACATGAAGGAGATCTACGACCTCTTCCTCGGCAAGGTCGCCGCGGGCCGCGGCAGGTCCGTGAACGACATCGAGCCGGTCGCGCGCGGCCGCGTCTGGACCGGACGGGACGCGCTCGCGAAGGGGCTCGTGGACCGCCTCGGCGGCCTCGACGACGCCGTCGCGCTCGCCTGCGAGAAGGGCGGGCTCGCGGGCGCCCGCGGCAAGGACTACCACCTCGTCGAGTACCCGAAGCGGAAGGGCCCGCTCGAGTTCCTCGAGGAGATGTTCGACGGCGAGGCCGAGATGTCCACGGACGTCGTCGCGGCGCTCGGCCGCGTGCCGGAGCTGCGGCGCGTCCTCGCCGAGATCCGCGCGATCCGCGCCGCCGCGCGCGACGGCGTGTGCGTCACGTTCCCCGAACTTTCCGGCTTCGCGACCCCGTTCGCGAGCCGCTAGACGAGACAAGAGACCGAGGCCACGGAGCTATGTCGGGACCGGCTCCTGGCCGAGAGGGGGCAGGGTGTGCCTGCCCCCGCCTTTCTCTCAGGGGCGATCCGGGGGGGCTCCGGGGGACAGCCGCGCGTATCGTGCGTCGAGGTAGCAGCGCCAGTCCTTCCCGTCCTTCGAGTACTCGGTCCGGAACGTGAATTCCCCGTCGCGGACGAACGCGTAGGTGTAGCGCGCGCGGCCGAGCGGGCTCGTCCCCTCGAGCACGATCCCCTCCCCTCGGACCCCTCCCTTCGCCGGCTCGGGCGGCCCGAGCGCGTCGAACCACCAAAGCGTGATCGCGTCGCCGAACGCCGTCATCACGCCCATGCCCTCGTAGTCGTCGCGCCGGTACTCCTGGAAAAGCGTCGTCCCCCCGAACGCGAGGCGGGCCAGAAGCGTCGCCTCCTTGGACCGGGGCGCCGGGTTCCACGGCGACGGGTGGAGCGTCTCGCTCGCGCGCCAGGTGCCGACGAACCTCTCGAGCATCACTTCTCCGCCGCGAGGTAGGCGATCCAGCCCTCGCACGCCTCGCCCCGCTCCGTCGGCGAGAACACGCCGTTCCCCTCGCCCTTCCGGTCGGTGCCTTCCCAGTAGACGGTGACCTTCCGGAACCCCGCCTCGTCGAGAAGCTCCCGGAGCTCCGGGAGCGTCCAGAGGCGCCAGTCGTAGGTGAACGCCTGCCGGAGCCTCGACCCGTCGGGGAAGCGGAAGTGGATGTGATTCGTCACGTGGGCCGTGACCGGGTTCACGTGGTGCTGGTCCCAGACGTACGTGAACCCCTTCTCCTTCCTCGGCTCCCGGATCTCGCGCCACGCGTCGCTGCCGCCGTAGGCGTCGAGGAGCAGCATCCCGCCCCTCGCGAGCGCCCGGTGGCAGGCGCGGAAGTAGCGGCGGAGGAGCGGGCGCGTCTTGAAGGTGAAGTAGCTGAAGTTGCTCGCCGCGATCGTGTCCACGGGGCGGGTCCGGATCTTGAGCACGTCCCCTCGCACGAGCTGGATCCGGCGGCGCGCCGCGGGCCTGAGCCTCTTGCGGACGCGCTCCTCCGCGATCGCGAGCACCTCCGGCGAGAGGTCGATCGCGATCGCGCGGTTCCTCGGGCGCCTCCGGACCCACGCGATGGCGGTGACGGCGGTCCCGCAGAAGTCCTCGCGCAGCGAGCGCGGCGTCCGCCCCTTGAGCTCGTCCCAGACCTGCTCGATCAGGTCGCACTCCGCGTCGGGATCCTGGACCGTCCGCTCGTAGAGCTCGTACCGGTCGGCCGTCCTGGCCGTGAGGGGCTTCCTCCGCATGGGACGGCGAGCCTATCACCACGCCGAAGCTCGCGTCCGCGCGCGGAAGGCGGGCTACAGCGCCGAGACGTGTTCGAGCACGCTGCGGAAGACCGCCGCCGCGGGCACCGCGCGCGCGATCCGCGGCCCGTCCGCGGCGGCGAGCTCCACCACGGCGTCGGGCTCGAGCGCCCCCGCCCCGCGCCTCACCACCTTCACGCGCGGGCGATCGAGCGCCTCCGGCGCGGGCGGGGCCTGCACGATCGCCGTCTCCCCCGTCGTCAGCTCGACGAGGGAGCCGACGGGGTAGATGCCCATCGCGTTCACGAGGACCTTCACGAGGAGCCGGTCCAGGTCCTTCCGCGCGAGCATCCGGGCGAGCGCATCGGGGGGGGTGAGGGGGGCGTGGGGGCCCGGGGGGGCCGTCAGCGAGTCGTAGGCGTCGGCGACCGCGACGACCCGCGACACGAGGTGGGGCTCGTGCGGGATCCTCGGGAACCCGCTCCGGTCGGCGCCCGCGTGGTGCTCGTAGGCGGCGATCGCGGCCTTGAGCATCCCCTCGTGGCTCGTGCCCTCCTCGAGAAGCATGCGCGCGCCGCGGGCGGGGTGGGCGCGCTCCTCCTCCTCGGGCGCCCCCCCCCTCGGCGCCGTCTTGCCGACGTCGTGGAAGAGCGCCGCGAGCCCCAGCTCGGAGAGCTGCCGGCGCGAGAACCGGAGCCGCTGGCCGATGAGGATCGCGTAGACGCACGTGTTCAGGCTGTGGTGGAAGAGCTTCACGTCGAAGCTGCGGATCTGCGCGAGCGCGAGGACCGCCGACTCGTCCTCGAGGAAGCTGTCCACGACGCCCTGGACGGCGCGGCGGGCCCGGCGCAGCCTGCTGCGGTCGCGCAGCCCGTCGCATCTGAGGACCTCCTTGAAGGCGCGGAGGCCGCGGAGGTAGGCGCGCATGACGCTCTCGCGCCGCTCCTCGAGGAGCACCGGCTCGCGCTCCTCGGGGGCGAGCCGCTGGACCATGATCCCTGTGACCTTGGCGGCCGAGAGCGCCTCGGCAAGGCGCCCGGCGGGCTCGGGTCGGGTCACGTCGACGTCGAGGAATGCCGCGATGAAGGTCTCGAGATCCTCGGCCGTCGTCTCGCGCTGGAAGCGGACCTGGTCGATGCCGCGCTTGCCCCATTCCGCGGCGAGATACCCGAGCGCGAGCGCGCCGCATTCGCGTGCCCGCATCGTCTGGCCGTTCACCTGGAGCCGGCGGCCGCGGGCGGCGACGCGCGCCTCGCCGTCCTCGGCCGCCGCCTCCCGGACCGCCTCCGCGAGGCTGCAGACCGCGCCGGTGGTGGCGACGTGGCGGCGCCCGTAGAGCTGCATCAGCTTGAGCGTGCCGAAGAGGCCGGCGACCAGGCGCCGCGGCGGGAAGCCCTCGCTCACCGCAGGACCTCGCGCGCGCTCGCCTCGAAGCAGATGCGGTTGCGGCCCGATTCCTTGGCCGCGTAGAGGCGATCGTCGGCGAGGCGGATGAGGGAGTCGGCGTCTTCGCATTCCGCGGGGCAGAAGGAGACGCCGCCGCTGACCCGGACGGTGAGCGGAGTGCTGTCGTCCGGATGGACGCGGAGCTGGGCCACGCCCTCCCGGAACGATTCGAGCCGGGCGGCGAGCGACGGGAGGTCCTCGAGGTTCACGACGCAGAGGAACTCCTCGCCGCCGAACCGGCAGACGAACTCGCCCTCCGCGGGGTGGACGAACCTGCGCGCGTGGTCCGCCACCGCGACGAGGACGCTGTCGCCGACCGCGTGGCCGTGCTTGTCGTTGATGGACTTGAAGTGGTCGATGTCCATCAGGAAGACGGCGAAGGGCGACGTGTTGCGGTCCCGCAGCCGCTGCTCGAGCTGGGCGTAGCAGTGGCGGCGGTTCGAGAGGCGCGTGAGCGGGTCGGTCTCGCTCAGCACGCGGATCTCGGCCGCGCGCTGGATGTTCGTGATCACGAGCGCGCCGAGGTTCGCGAGCGCCATGGAGACCGAGTGCGCCTTCTGCACCACGCGCTTCATGCCGCCCGCGGCGACGCAGCCGAGCGCCTTGCCGTGGTGGACGAGCGGGACGTAGAAGTCGAACTCGCGCCGGAAGGAGCGGTAGTTCTCGACGTTCGCGTGGTCCTCGTCGTCGAGCGCCTTGAAGTCGTCGGGGCGGAGGATCAGGCACTTCTGGGCCGCGTAGCCGATCGGCCCCTTCCCCATGTCGATCGTCATGCCGGGGTAGCACTCGCCCTCGTCCATCCCCATCTGCGCGATGTTCCTGAGCCGGTCCCCCTCGGCGACGAACGCGACGCCGAACTCGCACTCGAGGACGCGCTCGAACGCGGAGAGGAGGCAGGCGCCGAGCGCCTCGATGGTGTCGACGGTGACGAACTTCTGCGTGACCTCGGGGAAGCGGTCGAGGAGGTTCTGGAGGATCACGCGCTCGCGCGAAAGCTGGAGCGAGCTCTCCTCGGGCCGGTCGTCGAAGTTGCCGCCCGGCTCCGAGGCGCGGAGGCGCCGGAGCACGTCCTCGAGGTTGCCGAGGCGCGACACGACGCGCTGCCGGTCGCGGACGGCAAGAAGCACCGCCACGATCGGTCCCAAGACCGCCGCGCCCACGAGCGCCCAAGTCGCCGTCCCGATATCCAGATGGGGCATGCACGCAATCCACGTCCGGGCACCGATGCCGTGACCCGGGTCGTCCCTCTGGTATCGACCTTCGGGGGGAGGCACCTTAGTGCCGTTCGGCGTCCCGTTCCGGGACGGTGGGAGGCGGGGGGGCGCGGGGGGCCGGGCTCCCCGGACCCCTACTCGATCGTCAGCTCGTGGCGCGAGCCGGTCGCCACCTCGACCTCGCGCTGCCCTTGCACGTCGAGGCTCCTCCAGTCGAGCGTCGTCGAGAAGGCGTACCGCCCGGGCCGCATATGACGGGCCTCCCAGACCGGATCCGTGACGTGCAGGACGGTCATGCTGCTCTCGCCCACGACGCGCAGGAGCCACGGCCTCCCGTCCCACGGCTCCCGCTTCACCACGACGTTCCCGCCCCGCGCGAGCTTCAGGAAGATCTCCCTGGGCTCGCCCTCCGCGAGGTCGAAGGACGCCTCGCACGGCTCGCCCCAGTGCTTCTCCGGGCGGAACTCGACCTCCCACGACCCGGGCGGGACGGCGATGCGGTAGCGCCCCGGGCCCGCGCGCTCCGCCGGGAGCGTCACGCTGCCTCCCCATCGCTTGAGGACCACATCCGCTTCCTCCTCGCACGGCTCGCCGTCCTCGAAGAGCACCCGCAGCGTGAGCCTCGGCTCCGCGAACGCGAGAAGCCACGTGACCGTCTCCGCGGGCGACAGGGAGGCGCGCGCCTCCCTGTATCCCGGGGCCTCGATCGCGCACGCGACAAAGGGCGCGAGATCGGTCCTCGGAAGCCGGACGCGGAAGACGCCGTCGATCCCCTCCCCAAGGCGCTCCTCGGGCGCGTCCGGGGGCCACCGGTAGCGCACGAAAAAGCGCGGCACGCGTTCCCGGGTCGCGAGGTCGCGCGCATGGACCTCCGGCGACCACGTCGCGCTCGCCACGACGCGCAGGCCCTTCTCGCCGGCGCGGAAGCGGAGGGGCTCCGCGAGCGTCCATCTGCTGTCGTCGACGACCAGCAGGTGCTCCCCCTCGGGCAGGTCGAGGAACGCGAACGCGCCCTCCGCGTCGCAGAACGCGAACGGCGCGGCCGGATCCTCGCCCGGCGGCGTGCAGGCGTCCGCGGGCGCCCTTAGGTCCGCCGGGAGCGCGAGGAGGCGGATCCCCGCGCACGGATTGCCGCGCGCGTCGGTCACGACGCCGCCGGCCATGATCCGGGCCGCCGTCGCGGGCGCGCCTTCCCCGGACGGGGGCGGCTCCCCTTCGGGCCCGGCGGCGGGCAGCTCGGGCAGCGCGCGGGGCGGGGGCCCGCTGCGCACGCTGCGCTTCGAGTCGCGGTGCCGCGGAACGAGGAGCAAAAGTGCCACGAGCGCGATCGCCGCGATGGAGGCGCGCCGCACGCCCGCGATTCTACGCGGGATCACGCCGCCGGGACGCCGGGATCCTTCTGCCGGAGCACCGCGACCTTCAGCTCGAGCTTCCCGAGGTCGCCGCACGCGGGGCGCACCGGGTTGCCGCCCGCCGGGGGGCGTTCCTCGAACCGGAACGTGCCGTGATCCCAGCGGAGGATGTCGTCGAGGACGCGGACGATGTGCGCCTCGAGGGCGAGGGCGACCACGTCCTCCGGCAGCACCTTCACGTCGACGAGCACGCGGCCGAGCGGGCGCCACTCCTTGTCCTGGCGCTGCACCCAGAGCGCGGCGTCGAGCTTGTCGCGCCTCACGAGCCCCTTGTCGACGAGGACATCGCCGAGCTTCCCCGCCATCGTCGAGCTGGCCGAGACGATCTCGCCGTTCTCGAAGCCGACCGCGGCGTTGGCGAAGCTCGTGGATACGAGGAGCGCGCCCGTCGGGCGCCCCCGGCTCAGCAGCCGGAGCGCCGTCAGGAGCTCGCCGTGCTCGATGCCGCCCGACACGCTCATTCCGTCTCGTCCCGCGGGAACCGTATCACCCGGGGTCGCCGGCGCCCACGCGCTTTTCCCCGGCCGTTTCAACACGACGCGCCTGAAGGCGGAATGGGGGGGGCGCGGGGGGGCGCCTTGACATGCCGTCCCGCGGCAGGACAGTGTGCGCTCGGCCCATCGGCCGGGAAGGCGAGGCGACAGATGAAGCGGACGGCATCGGCGCAGTGGGACGGCGACCTCAGGACGGGCAAGGGCACCCTCTCGACCGCGAGCGGCGTCCTCGGCGGCACCCCCTACTCCTTCGCGGCGCGGTTCGAGAGCGGCAAGGGCACGAACCCCGAGGAGCTCCTCGCGGCGGCCCACGCCGGCTGCTTCACGATGGCGCTCTCGGCGGAGCTCGGGAAGGCGAACCTCACGCCGAAGACCCTGAAGACGACCGCCACGATCTCCCTCGACAAGGGCGAGACGGGCTTCCGCGTGACCTCGTCGCACCTCGTGGTCGTGGCGAGCGTGCCCGGCGCGTCCGCGGAGGCGTTCCAGAAGGCCGCCAAGGCGGCGGAGACGGGCTGCCCCGTCTCGATGCTCTTCAAGACGAAGATCACCCTCGACGCGAAGCTCGAGGGGTAGCCCTACCGGGCGGACTCGAGCACGCGGACGCGGGGTTCCGCCGGCGGCATGACCGGCGAGCGGTCGAGGAGGTCCTTCGCGAGCGCGTCGCGGATGACGACGCCCGCGTTCGCGGGGTTTTTCCCGCGCCGGAAGGTCCCGAATCCGTCGCCGCCGGCCGCGAGGAAGCTGTTCGTCGCCACGCGGTAGGTGCGCGCGGGGTCGAGGGGCTTTCTTGCGGCCTCGACCGCGACCACCCGGTAGTCCCCCGGAGCCCCCTCCACGTCCACGACGAGCCCGCTCCACTCGAGGCGGTACGGGCTCGCCGCGTTCCCGAAGTGGCGGTCGAGGAGCTCCCGGATCTCCGCGCCGGTCAGGTCCATCGACACGACGTCGTTGTCGAAGGGCATCAGCCGGTAGCAGTCCTCGCGCGTCACCTTCCCCTTCTCGAGGTCGCAGCGGATCCCGCCGCGGTTCGTGAACGCGATCTCCGCCTTCCCGACGGCGCGGATCACGTCGCTCATCCAGTTGCCCGCGGTGCCGTCGTCGCGCCGCGCGGGGGCGGCGAGCTCTCCCACGACCTCCTTCAGCCGCGCGTCGAGGTCCTTGCCGTATTTTCGTATGACATCCGTCACCGCCGGGTCCGCGGGCGCCGAGCGCGGGTCGACGGGGATCAGCTGCCCTTTACTCTCGCGGACCTTCCAGCCGTCGCGGTCGAGCGCGAGATCCGCGCGGCCGATCGAGAGGCCGCGCGTGTGCGTCTGGAGGACGAGCGTCTCCCCGACCTTCTCGACCGTGGGCGTGTGCGAGTGGCCGCCGCAGACGAGCGCGATCCCCTTGACCTCCGCGGCGAGCTTCAGGTCGGCGTCGCGGCCGATGTGCGTCAGGAGGACGTAGAGGTCGGCCTCGACCTCCTTCATCAGCGCGCGCGTCGCGGCCACGGGGTCGGAGAAGCGGACGCCCTTCGTCGCGCCCGGGCCCGTGATGTAGGGCGTCTCGGGCGTGATGAGGCCGATCACCGCGATCCGGCAGGGCACGCGCGGCGGCGCGAGGACGACGTACGGCTTCACGTCGCGGAGCCCGTCGATGTTCGCCGCGAGCACCGGGAACCTCGCGCGGCGCACGAGGCCGACGAGGTTCCCGACGCCGAAGTCGAACTCGTGGTTGCCCAAGGCCATCGCGTCGAAGTCGAGCGCGTTCATCGCCTCGATCACGGCCTCGCCGCGCGTCTCGTTGCCGATCGGCGTTCCCTGGAAGATGTCGCCCGCGTCGAGGAGGACGAAGTGCGCCTTCGCCTCGGCCGCCTCGCGCCGCGCCGCGCGGACCATCGTGGCCAGGTGCGCGTAGCCGCCCGCCTCCTGCGTCCGGAGGAAGGGCCGGAGCGGCGACGGCGGCAGCGGGTCCATCTGGCCATGGACGTCGTTCGTGAGCACGACGACGACCCGCTCGGTCCCGCCCGCGAAGGCGAGCGCCGCGAGGAGGAGGGGGAGGAGGTGCGCGCGGAGGAGGGG
>WYBS01000111.1 GCA_011525755.1 Planctomycetaceae bacterium | reverse complement strand
GGTGGGCGGTGAGGGACTCGAACCCCCAACCTCCTGCGTGTAAGGCAGGCGCTCTAGCCGGTTGAGCTAACCGCCCATCCGGCGCCTTTCTACCACGCGGCATCGATGGGCGGGCGCCGGCCCCGCTGCCCGGCGAGTCCCGAAGGAGCGAAGGCGGGAACCCCGCCCTTCCTGTGTAGTGTAGGGACGGCGGCTATCCTCTTGCATCATGCGCATCACCGTCATCGGGACCGGATACGTGGGCCTCGTCACCGGCGCCTGCCTCGCGGAGACCGGCAACCACGTCACCTGCGTCGACAAGGACGCGGGCAAGATCGAGGCGCTCCGGCGCGGCGTGATCCCGATCCACGAGCCCGGCCTCGACGGCGTCGTCGCGACGAACGTCAAGGCGCGGCGGCTCGAGTTCACGACCGACTTCGACGCGGCCGTGCGCGCCGCACGGATCGTCTTCATCGCCGTCGGCACGCCGCCGCAGCCCGACGGCAGCGCCGACCTCTCGCAGGTGGACGAGGTCGCGAGCGGCATCGCGCGCGTGATGAACGGCCGGAAGATCATCGTGAACAAGTCCACGGTCCCCGTCGGCACCGGCGCGCGCGTGAAGAGGATCCTCGCAGACGCCACGAAGCACCCCTTCGCGGTCGTCTCGAACCCGGAGTTCCTGAAGGAGGGTGCCGCCGTCGAGGACTTCATGAAGCCCGACCGCGTGATCGTCGGAGCCGAGGACAGCGACGCGATCGAGACGATGCGCCAGCTCTACGCGCCCTACATGCGCAGGAGCGACCGGCTGCTCGTGATGGACGTCGAGAGCGCCGAGATGACGAAGTACGCGTCGAACTGCATGCTCGCGACGCGCATCTCGTTCATGAACGAGGTCGCATCTCTCTGCGAGCGCGTCGGCGCGAACGTCAACCACGTGCGCCACGGCATGGCGGCGGACGTGCGCATCGGCGGGCACTTCCTCTTCCCCGGCGTCGGCTTCGGCGGCTCCTGCTTCCCGAAGGACCTGATGGCGCTCCGGCACACGGGCGAGGAGGCGGGCATCCGCATGCGCGTGCTCGAGGCGGTCGCGGCGGTCAACCGCGACCAGAAGCGCGTGCTCGTCGAGAAGGTGAGGTCGCACTTCGGCGGCGACGTGAAGGGGAAGACCTTCGCGCTCTGGGGCCTCGCGTTCAAGCCGGGCACCGACGACATCCGCGATGCGCCGTCGATCGAGATCGCGAAGGGCCTCGCGCAGGCGGGCGCGCACGTGCGCGCGCACGATCCCGTCGCGCGCGGGGTCACGGGCGTCGAGAACGGCGAGGACCCCTACGCGATCCTCGAGGGCGCCGACGGGCTCCTGCTCGTCACCGAGTGGAACGCCTACCGCTCGCCGGACTTCGAGCGGATCCGCGACCTGATGAAGACGAAGGTCGTCTTCGACGGCAGGAACATCTGGGAGCGGAGCTTCGTCGAGTCCTTCGGCCTCGCCTACTACGGGATCGGGGTGTAAGGGGGCTCCGGGGGCAGAGGGGCGCCCCGCAACGATCCGCGCGTGGTCCCCTCGGTGTCCTTGCAGGAGGCGGCGCCCCCGAGCCCCCCCTACACCGAGACCGGACTGTCGAGCAGACCGAGGCAGATGCGCTCGAACTCGGCGGCCACACGCGCGCTCGAGAAGCTCGCCTCGACGAAGTTCCGGGCGTCTGCAGCCATGCGCGCTCCGCGGGCGGGCTCTGCGAGCAGCGTCACGAGCGCGTCGGCGAACTCCTCGGGCCGGTCGGCGAGCAGGTAGTGGTGTCCCGGCTCGGCGGGGAGCCCTTCCATGCCGATCGTCGTGGAGACGATCGGGCAGCCCTGCGCCATCGCCTCGTACGCCTTGATCCGCGTGCCTCCGCCGATACGCAGCGGGATCACGGAAGCCGCGGCGCCGCGTATGTGCGGCCGGATGTCGTCGACGAAGCCGGTGAACCGGACCGAACGCCCCTCCGCCGCGCGCACGAGGTGCGGGGGAGGATCCCGGCCGATGACCGTCAGGGACGCCTGCGGAACCTTCTTCGTGACCGAGGGCCAGACGTCCTTGAGGAGCCACTCGATGCCGTCGGCGTTCGGAAGCCAGTCCATCGACCCGGAGAAGATGACCCGGGGCTCCGGCTCGGGCGGGTGGAAGGAGAAGTAGTCGAGATCGACGCCCGTGGGGATCGAGGCGACGTTCTTCACGCCGTACCGCTCGCGGAACTGCTTCGCGTCACGGTCGCTCACGGCGACGACCTTGTCGAAGCGCGTGAGCGTGTTCCGCTCGTAGCGCTCCATCTTGGCCGTCTGGTCGCGCCAGATGCTCCGCAGGACGGGATTCTCCGCCACGGCGACCTGGCGGCGGTAGATCTCCGACTCGACGTTGTGCGTGAAAATGAGAGACGGGACCTCGAGCCTCGGGGGCAGGAGAACGGCGGTGTGCGGGAAGTCCACGACCACGAGATCCGGTTTCGCGTCGATCTGCTGCGCGACGACCCGCGCGCCCTTCAGGGAGCGGTCGCACTCGACCGCCATCGGCAAGAGGCCCGCGAGGTGGACGATCCGGAGCCACTTGCGCCACACGCCCGCGCGCTTGGAGGGCCAGGAGACGAATCGGTCGCAGATGGAGTTCAGCTCCGAGGCGAACCGCCTCGCGCCGTCGCGCGGCGCCGGGCTCGCGAGCGTGACCGAGAACGCGCCCCCCTTGAGACCGCGGAGGATCTGCAACGTGCGGATGCGCCCGCCGGTGCTCGCGGGGAAAAGGAACCAGGGGACGATGAAAAGCAGTCGTCGCAGCATTCAGGAAGGTCCCTCCGGCGGGAGGAAGGTGCCTTCGGAGTCTACAGCCATCTCCGCGTCCGGACGGCGCAAACACAGCCCCGTGAGAAAGCGCGGATCGTCATACGGCGAGAAAAATCACCAAAAGGAGCCTCTCCTCCCTTCTTCGGCAAGCGGCGGGCCAACGCGGGAGCACATCGCCCGATGGCCCCCGCCTCCGGGCGGCGACCGCGGTGCGGCGGTCGTTCGCGGTTCCCGCGATCACCCCGCGCCCATCGCCTTCGCGAGCTCGAGAGGCGCCTTCATCTCGGCGAGCAGACGGCTCACGAACGCGCCGTAGCGGTCCCCTCGGGTGGCGCGCTTCTCGAACCGTTGCCGGCAACCGCGGAGCCAGCGCTGCGCCTCCGGGAAGTCCTTCCGGGCGATCGCAAGGAGCGCCAGCGCGTCGTACGACGCGATGACCGCCTCCGCCTCGTCGCGGCACTTCTCGACGACGAAGCGGTAGCACTTCGCGGCGTCCGCCGGGCGCGCCATCTTCTCGAGCACGCGGCCCCGCGCGAGCGCCGCCTCCGCGCACTCGCGGATGTCGTCGCCGTGCTCGTCGAGGACACGCGCGAGCCGCGCCTCGGCCGCCGCGAAGTCGCCTCCCTTCTCCAGGAGCGCCGCGCCGTCGCGGAGCGCGCGCGCCTTGTCCTTCCGCCGCGCGCGGCCGTCGAGGATCCGGTCGTACTCCGCGAGCGCCTCCTTCGGGCGCCCCGCGAAGCGGAGGAGCGTCGCGCGGCGGCGGCGCACGCGCGGCACGAGCTTCTCGTCCTTCGGCCGGAGCGCGATCACGCGGTCGTACGCGGCCAGCGCCTCGTCGACGGCCTTCGCCTGCCGGTCCGCGGGCGCGGCTTTCGCGGCGGCCGCGAGCGCGTCGGCCTTCGCGAGCGCCTCCTCGACGGGCGTCGCGAGGAGGAGGGCGGCGACGAGGAAGCTCATCCCCCGGAGCCCCCGTCCTTCACCGCGCGGATCTTCCTGCGCGCGCGGTAGAGGCGCGCCTTCACGCTGTTGACCGACGTGCGGAGCGAAGCCGCCACATCCCGGATCGGCTGGCCCTCGAGGTAGTGGAGGCGCACGGGCTTGCGGAGCCGCGCCGGCAGGCTGCGGAGCGCGTGCCGGATGAGGCGGACCGCTTTCGGATCGGGAAGCACGCGCGGCGGCACGACAGGGTCGATCGTCAGCGAGAGCCACGGCGGCCGGTCGCGCGAGAGCTCCGCGAGGCGGCGCTGCATGATGCGGAAGAGCCAGCCGCGCATGCGCTCGGGCTCACGAAGCAGCGGCATCCGGCGGAGCGCGTGGAGCGCGGTCTCCTGGAGCACGTCGTCCACGAGGTCGGGATCGCCGCTCCTCCGCGAGCACCACCGGCGCAGCGCGGCGAGGTGTCGGAGGAGGGCTTCGTCGCGAGGGTCCTTCGGCGCGGGCATGCGCCGCTCCCCCGCAAGTCCCGGAGCCCTCGCGTGCCGCGGACGCTCGCGGTGCCGCAACCGCGCACGCGGGCAGGACTTGCGCGCGCGGGGCCCGGCGAACGCGGGCGCGCGATGCCGCGCGAACGCGGGCTCGTGGCGCGCAACGCGGCGCGCATGCGGGCGCGCGATCGCGCCAGACGGGGCGCGTTCGGCGCGATTCGCGGCGCGCAGACGGGGAGGGAGGGGGCGCGGGGGAGGGAGGCGGTGCGCCAGCGCCGGCGCACCCGGCGTTCATGATCCCTTGTCGAACTTGAAGTTGCCGTCCCCGGACAGGTCAACCGTCACCCTGTCGCCTTCCCCGAAGTGGCCGGAGAGGAGCTCCTTCGCGAGCGGATTCTCGATCTCCTTCTGCAGGAGGCGCTTCAGCGGGCGCGCGCCGAAAGCGGGGTCGTAGCCGCGCTCCGCGAGCCACTCCTTCGCCCGGTCCGAGATCTCGAGCGTGATTCCGCGCTCCGCGAGGCGCCTCGCGAGCTGCTCGAACTGGATCCCCGCGATCCTCACGAGTTCCTCCTGCGTGAGCCGCCGGAAGACGAGCACCTCGTCGATCCGGTTCAGGAGCTCCGGGCGGAACGCCTGCTTCAGCGCCTCCTTCATGAGCGCGCGCATCCGGTCCTCCGGCTCGTCCATGTGCTGCGAGCCGAGGTTGCTCGTCATGATGATCACCGCGTTCCGGAAGTCGACCGTGCGCCCCTGCCCGTCGGTCAGCCGCCCCTCGTCGAACAGCTGGAGCAGCACGTTGAACACCTCGGGGTGCGCCTTCTCGATCTCGTCGAGGAGGATCACGCTGTGCGGACGCCGGCGGACGCGCTCGGTCAGCTGCCCGCCCTCCTCGTAGCCGACGTACCCAGGCGGCGCGCCGATCAGCCGCGCGACCGAGTGCTTCTCCGCGTACTCGGTCATGTCGATGCGCACGACGGCGTTCTCGTCGTCGAAGAGGAACTCCGCGAGCGCCTTCGAAAGCTCCGTCTTCCCGACGCCCGTGGGACCGAGGAAGAGGAAGACGCCGAGGGGGCGACGGGGGTCCGAGAGGCCGGCACGCGCGCGACGGACCGAGTCCGAGACGGCGCGGACCGCCTCCTCCTGCCCGACGACGCGGCGGCCGAGCGCCTCCTCCATCTTCTGCAGCCGCTCGACCTCGCCCTCCATGAGCTTCGCGACCGGGATCCCGGTCCAGCTCCCGACGACCTCCGCGATCTCCTCCGGCGTGATCTCCTCGCGCAGGAGCCGCGGGCCGCTCGCCATCTCGCCCTGGAGCCGCTGGAGCTCCCGCTCGAGGCCCGGCACCCTGTCGTAGCGGAGCTGCGCGGCACGCTCGAAGTCGCCCTCGCGCTCGTGCCGCTTCTCGTCGTCGCGGGCGCGCTCGAGCTTCTCCTTCACCTCCCCCACCCGCTGCATCTGCTCCTTCTCCTTCTTCCACTGCGCCGTGAGCCGGTCCGCCTCCGCCTGGTTCTCGGCAAGCTCCTTCTCGAGCTGCTCGAGCCGCTCCCTGGATCCGCGGTCCTGCTCCTTCTGGAGCGCCGCGCGCTCGACCTCGAGCTGGCGGATCTTCCGCACGACCTGGTCGAGCTCCGTGGGCATCGAGTCGATCTCGATCCGGAGCCGGCTCGCGGCCTCGTCGACGAGGTCGATCGACTTGTCCGGCTGGAAGCGGTCGGAGATGTAGCGGCTCGAGAGGCGCGCGGCCGCGACGAGGGCCGCGTCCTGGATCCGCACGCGGTGGTGGACCTCGTACCGCTCCTTCAACCCGCGCAGGATCGCGATCGTGTCCTCGACCCCCGGCTGGCTCACGAAGATCGGCTGGAACCTCCGCTCGAGCGCCTTGTCCTTCTCGACGTTTTTCCGGTACTCGTCGAGCGTGGTCGCGCCGATGCAGTGGAGCTCGCCGCGCGCGAGCGGCGGCTTGATGAGGTCGCCGGCCCCCGAAGCCCCCTCGGTCGCCCCCGCGCCGACGATCGTGTGCAGCTCGTCGATGAAGAGGACCACGTCGCCCGCGCCCGCCTGGAGCTCCTTCAGGAGCGCCTTCAGCCGCTCCTCGAACTCGCCGCGGTACTTGGTGCCGGCGAGGAGCGCGCCGATGTCGAGTGCGAGGACGCGCTTCCCCTTGAGCCCCTCGGGCACGTCGCCCGCGACGATCCGGCGGGCGAGCCCCTCGACGATCGCGGTCTTCCCCACGCCCGGGTCGCCGAGGAGCACGGGGTTGTTCTTCGTGCGTCGCGAGAGCACCTGCATCACGCGGCGGATCTCGGCGTCGCGACCGATCACGGGGTCGAGCTTCCCCTGCCGCGCGAGCGCGGTCAGGTCGCGGCAGTAGCGCTCGAGCACCTTGTACTTCGACTCCGGCTCGTCGTCGGTCACGCGCTGCGCGCCGCGTATCTCCTTGAGCGCGGCGAGGAAGCCCTCCCCCGTGACGCCCGCCTTGCCGAGCAGGTCCTTCGTCTCCTTGTCCGAGAGGAGCGCGAGCAGGAGGTGCTCCACGGAGACGTACTCGTCGGTCAGCCGCTTCGCCGCCTCGAAGGCCTCGTCGAGGACGCGCGAGAGGCGGCGCGACAGGCGCACCTCCCCCGCGCCCCCTCCCGTCACCTTCGGCACGCCCGCGAGCGCGGTCGTGGCGCCCGCCCGGACCGCGGTCGTGTTCGCGCCCAGGCGCTCGAGCACGCTCGACACGATCCCCTCGCGGTCCTCGAGGAGCGCGAAGAGCATGTGCTCGGGCAGCAGCTCCTGGTGGCCGCTCCTCTCGGCGAGCACCCGTGCGGAATTCACGGCCTCGCGGGACTTGACGGTGAACCTGTCGAATTGCATGGACAACGGGTTCGCACCTCCCGTGCCAAAACACGGGCCGGAGGCGGCCTTTCCCGTAGTCTATGGGCGCCTGTCGGTTCGGCACGGGCGTTTGCCGTTCCGGCAGGGGTATTCCGTGGCTACCGGTCGCATCCTCCTCGTCCACGAGTCGGCGGGCACGCGCGCGCTGCTCGCGGACCTCCTCACGCGCGAGGGGCTCGACGTGGAGGCCGTCGATTCCACGTACGCGTGCATCGACCGGTTCGTCGACGCGCCGGCGGACGTGGTCGTCGTCGGGCTCGCGGACGTGGACGAGGCGGAGCTCGACCTGATCCCGGCGTTGAAGCGCGAGGAGCGGCCGCCGCGCGTGCTCGTGACGTTCCCGGGGCCGCGGCGCGAGATGGCCGTGCGCGCGCTCTCGAAGGGCGCGGACGGTTACGTGCTCGAACCCTTCTACCGCGACGAGGTCGTCGGGCTCGTGCGCAGCCAGCTCCCGCGCGACGCGGGCCCGTACTACGCGCTCAGCCACCTCGCGCGCGAGGTCGCGCACGCGGTGAACAACCCGCTGCAGATCGTCGCGCTCATGCTCATGAAGGAGAAGGTGACGAAGCAGGAGCTCCTGAAGGCGATCCCGGAGCAGACGGCGCGGATCGAGGCGGTCGTGCGGCATCTGCGCGAGTTCGGCGCGGTCCCGGCGTCGAAGCCCGTGCCGCACGACGTGCGGCCGCTCGTCGAGGCGGCGGGGATCGAGCTGGAGCCGGGCGAGGCGGTGACGGCGCTCGTCGATCCGGTGACGTTCCCCGCGGCGCTCATGGCGCTGCGCGAGGCGGTGCTCGCGAGGACGAAGGAGAGGGGGCTCCGGGGGCAGCTCGCCGCGGACGCGAAGGCCGTCACGCTGCGGGTGCCGGTGGCGCCCGAGGCCTTCGCGGGCGAGGACGTGTCGGCGCTCCTCGACTCGGTGTTCGTCGTGTCGGAGTCCCGCGACGTCCTCCCGGGCCTCGCCCGGGCCCGCGTGCTCCTCGAGAGCCAGCACGGAACCCTCACCTTCGCGGACGGTGACCTTCACGCCACCCTGCGGCCGTAATCCGTTGGCTCCACAGGACTTCGGGCGGTCGGCCGCGGCACGCGTGCCGCAACTGGCGCCGAGTCAGGGGGACACGTGGAAGCCGCCGAACTGGTTGGCGAGGTGCTGGAGGTAGAAGGAGTCGCTGCCGTCCGACGGGCCTACGCAGTGGATCCGGATCCCGAGGAGTTCGTTCGCCGCGCGGATCTCCTGCCCCACCTGCCGGGGGTCCTCGAAGAGCGTGCCCTCGGGCGCCTTCGTCAGCGAGACGAAAAAGATCGTGTCCGCCTCCGGCACCTTCGACTTCCCCGCCGCGAGGGCGAGCGCGGCCATCATCCCCGCGCAGGGGTCCGCGCCGCGGCCAGGCTCCAGCTTGTCGATCCACTGCGCGAGCGCTTCCCGGTTGGTGCGGTTGTTCGCCACGAGCGAGGGCTTGAAGCGGTGCGCCCGCGAGTCGTACGCCACGACGCCGAACATGGCGCCGTCCGGGAGCGTGACGACGCTCTTCTTCACCTCGCCGCGGACCTGCTCCCATCCCGCCGAGGCCTGCACGCAGTACACGGCCGCGCCCGTCGACGACGGCACGCCGAAGAACGACGCGGGCCCGTCGCTATGCGTGCCCGGCACCTTCGGCACGTCGAGCGGTCCGGGCGCCGGCCCCTCCCCCGCGCCCCCACCCTTCCCCTTCCAGTCGGCGGGCAGCTTCTCGAGCCACGCGCGCCACGCCGCGGGATCGCACCCGATGTCCGCGCCGCTCATCCGGCGGAGCGCCTCCACGAGATCGTCGACGAGCCGGCCGCCGCCTTCCTCCCCGAGCCGCGCGACGAGCCAGGCCGCCGCCTCGCGCGTGCCGAGCTTTCTCGCCCCGCGGATCGCGCCCGCGCGCACGGGCCAGGCCGGATGGGAGAGAAGCGGCTCGCCCGGCGCCGCCTCCGCGAGCGCCGCGAGCACGCCCGGGTGGCTCTCGCTCCGCGCCGCCGCGGCCGCCGCCGCCGGATCCGCGAGCCGCGCGCACCGCAGCCGCTGCTCCGGCGCCTTGTCCGAAAGCCCGCGCGCGACCGCCTTCCGGCCGTCGCTCTCGCGGAGCAGCTCCGCGGTCCGCTCGAGCGCCCACTCGTGGAACTCGCGCTCCTGGAGGAGGAGCGACCGGCTGATCCTGAACACGAGCTCCTGGTCGAGGAACGCGCGGTTCAGCCCCGGCGGGACCGGGTAGTCCGCGGGCGGCTTCCCGTACCTCTTCCAGTGCTCCGCCTCGTGCTTCCGCCGCCACGCCCACCAATCGTCGAAGAGCTTCCGGTAGAGCGCGTAGTCCGCGTCCACGCGTTCCCGCGCCTGCCGGATCGCGGCCTCCGCCCGCCGGAACGCGGTCACCGCGGCGCCCGGGCCGCGCGCCTTCGCCGCCGCCTCGAAGGCCGCGCGGCGGGCGTTCATGCGCTCGCCCCCCTCCGGGAACTTCGACGGGTCGAACACGTCGTCGAAACCCGGCTCCGCGGCGAGCGCCGCGCCCGCGAGGAGGAGCCCGAGAAGCCTCATCACCCGCCGATTGTATGATCGCGCGGTGCGCGGGCTCGTTCTCCTCCTCCCCCTCCTCGCGAGCGCCGGCTGCCTCGGCGTGCCGATCCACGCGAAGACGAAGCAGAAGCCGCCGCCCGAGGGCTGGCGCATCCCGCACGTGTGGGTGGACGTGCCCGCGGACGACGAGACGACCCTCCGCGGCATCTGGGCGGACCGGGACGGGCCGGGCGTCGTGCTGCTCTACGGCTCCGCGATGGGGATCCGCGGCGTGATCCAGTTCATCGAGATCCTCCACGACGGCGGGTACGCGGTCCTCTGCTGCGACTACCGGGGGACGGGGTACTCGTCCGGGAAGTGGTGGACGAGCCGGCACCTCGACGACGACGCGCTCGCGCTCGTGCGGTGGGTGCAGGAGAGGAAGGGGGGGCCGGGGGGGGTGGTCGGCGTCTCGATCGGCGCGGTCGCGGCGACGAAGCTCGTCCACGCCGAGAACCCGCCCGGCGCCGTGATCCTCGACCGGCCGGTCGACCCGCGCACGGTGATCAAGCGGTTCATCGGGGGTTCGCTCGGGGGGTTCGGGGGCTTCGTCGCGACGCTCCTCGTCCACCCGAAGTGCGACGTGGACGTCCGCGAGAGCCTGAAGCTCGCGAAGACGCCGACGCTCCTCGTCCTGCCGGAGTACGACTTCATCTTCCCGCCGGAGGACGTGGCCTGCGCGATCGCGGAGAAGGCGCCGTGCGTCGAGACCGTGGTCGCGGGCGGCGGGCATCTCTCGTCGCACCTCGTGGCGCCGGTGTTCTGGCGGGAGGTCGTCCTCGACTTCCTCGACGAGCACCTCCGGCCCGGGCAGCCGCCGGTCGCCGCCGGCCGGGCGATCCCGCCGGATCCGGTGAAGGTGCTCTCCTTCGCGCTCGACGGCCGGAGGCTCTCGGTCGAGCTCGAGGGGCCGCTGCCGGGGCGGCCGATCGAGATCCTCGCGATGGGCCCCCGGATGAACCTCCTGATCAGGGTGGAGGAGCCGCGGGCGAGGATGACCTTCGAGGTCGAGGGGAGCCGGGCGAAGCGGCTCAAGCCGCTCTTCGGCGTCCGGGTGGTGCCGGAGGGGTTCCGGACGACGACCGGTACCCGCCGGGTGACGCTGGCCCCGCTGGCGGAGGAGTAGCGTGGCGTACGGTGCCGCACCAACCGACTGACAATTTCGCCGAAATGCGCTCGCCAGGCGGATTCGGCCCGCCGGGGATACATAGGCTACCGGAGCCTGGCACCGTACGCCTGGTAACCGGCGCAGCCGATCTCTATTTGCTGTGGTCGCACCCGCCAAGATCCTCGTCGTGGACGACGAGGAGCAGATCGCGCAGCTCCTCGCCGGCATCCTCCGGAGCGACGGCCACCACGCGGAGTACGTGACCGACGGCGAGGCGGCCCTCGCCCGCCTCCGCGAAGGGGGCTTCGACCTCCTCATGACCGACCTCCGCATGCCCCGGATGGACGGCATGCGGCTCATCCGCGAGGCGAAGGGCGTGGACCCGGAGGTGGACGCGCTCGTCATGACCGCGTACGCCTCGACCGACACCGCGGTCAGCGCGCTCCGCACCGGCGTCACCGACTACATCTCGAAGCCCTTCGGCCTCGAGCAGGTGCGCGAGTCGATCGGCAAGGCGCTCCGCGCGCGCGAGGAGCGTCGGCGGCGGAAGGAGGAGGTCTCCGCGACCCGCGAGGAGAACCTCCGGCTCCGCGCCGACCAGCGGCGCGCCTACGTCGGGATCGTCGCGACGCTGATCGAGGCGGTCGAGGCGAAGGACCGCTTCAACAAGGGGCACAGCCGCCGCGTCGCCGAGCTCGCCGTGCGTTTCGCGAGGCACCTCTCGCTCCCGCGGCGCGAGCTCGATCTCCTCGAGACGGGCGCGAAGCTCCACGACATCGGGAAGATCGGGGTGCCCGAGGAGATCCTCAACAAGCCGGGGAAGCTCACGACCGAGGAGTTCGACGTCATCAAGGCCCACCCCGTGATCGGCGAGCAGATCCTCCGGCCACTCGAGTTCCTCGCCGACGCGCGCCCGATCGTCCGCCACCACCACGAGCGCTGGGACGGCGCGGGCTACCCGGACGGCCTCCGGGGCGCGGAGATCCCGCGGCCCGCCGCGATCCTCTCGGTCTGCGACGCGTACGACGCGCTCACGTCGGACCGCCCGTACCGCTCGGGCCTCCCCGCGAAGGAGGCGCTCGCGATCCTCGAGAAGGGCGCGGGCACGCAGTGGCATCCCGATCTGGTACAGCAGTTCGAGGCGCTCTAGTTCTCGGGCACGGCGCTAGCACCTCTCCGTTCAGGAACCGCCATGTCGGCGCTACTGAACAGGCACCGGGGCGCGGCACGACCGCAAACCCTTATCCCGGGCGGGGCTACGCCCGCCGCGGGAGCGGCGCGCCCGTGATCCACACGTTCGAAATCCTCTACGTCGGCCGTCACCGCGACGAAGTCGAGGACATCGTGTCCCGGGGCGCGATCGTCCACGACGCGTCGTCGATCTACGAGGCGATCGCGACGCTCAAGAGGACCGGCGTCGGCGCGGCGATCGTCGAGTTCGAGGGGCTCCGGCCGTCGCCCGAGCGCGCGCTCGCGGCGCTCCGGCGCGCGGCGGGCAACCGCACCGTCCTCGTCTCGATGACGCCCGACGAGTGGGAGATGGCGCGGCCGAGGGGCTACGTCCACCAGGACGAGGTGCTCCTGAGGCCGTTCTACCCGGACGAGCTCTGGCGCCGCGTGACGCGCGCCGTCCTGCCGCCGCCCGCGAAGGCGGTGCGGAGCTTCGGCGGCAAGGCGGACCGGCTCGCGGCGATCATCGACGACGCGCAGCGGCTCAACCGGTTCACGAGCGACCTCGGCTCGCTCGGCGAGCACATCGTCGCCGTGGTGAAGGCGAGGCTCCGCGCGGCTCGCGTCTCGCTCTTCCTCAAGGGCGAGGAGCCCGACGTGTTCACGGCGGTCGAGGCGGCGGGACTCGACCGCGAGGTGCGCGAGAAGGCGCTTTTGCGCCTGGGGGAGGGGGTCGCGGGGGAGGCGGCGGCGACCAAGGCTGTGACCGTCGTCCGGGAGGCGGGCCGCGACGGCGCCGCGTCCGAGCGCGTCTACCGGCAGTCCTCGTACATGATCGTGCCCCTCGTGCACGGGCAGGAGGTCGTCGGCGTGATCTGCGTCACCGAGCGGCTGGAGGAGGGGCCGTTCGGGGAGGAGGACAAGGCCTACATGGAGGGGTTCGCGGACCTCGCGGGCCAGATCGTCGCCAACGCGCTCCAGTTCCGGGCGGCGGACGAGCTCGCGACGATCGACGAGGGGACGCAGCTCTTCAACAAGCGCCACTTCCGGCGCGTGCTCCCGATGGAGGTCGTGCGCGCGAAGCGCTACAAGCACGATCTCACGCTCGCGATGATCGACGTCGACCACTTCAAGCTCTACAACGACGCGATGGGCCACCAGGCGGGCGACCGCGCGCTCGCGACGATCGCCCAGATCCTCCGCGAGAGCTTCCGCAAGTCGGACATCATCGTCCGGTACGGCGGCGAGGAGTTCGCGGTGATCATGCCCGAGACGAGCCGCAAGGAGGGCAACGGCGTCGGCTTCGTCGACCGCGCGCGGAAGGGCGTCGAGGCGGCGGGGCTCTCGTTCGAGGACCCGACGGGGAGGCGCCGCGTGCTGACGATCAGCGGCGGCGTGGCGACGCTGCCGCTCCAGGCCGCGACCGGCGAGGAGCTGATCGAGAAGGCCGACCAGGCCCTCTACCGCGCCAAGGCGCGCGGCCGCAACTGCATCGTCGGCGCGTAGGCCGCAGGTTCGGGTATCCTCGGATGCGTGGATGCCCGGCGCCGCGCGGCCACCGTCCTCACCATCGCCACGCTGCTCGTCGGCCTCGTCGTGTTCCTCCCCCGCTCGGCGCGCCGCGACACGCCGCGCGCGGAGGCCGAGTCCGCTGCGGAAGCACGCGCCGGCGCGGAGGAAGAGGTCGGCTCGGCCGATGCCGTCGCGGCGGACAACGCGCCCGACGCGGACGAGCGGCCACGCTCCGGGACCGTGCTCGACCGGGCCACGCGAACCCCCGTCGCGGGGGCGCGCGTGTTCGGCTGTGACCCGCTGCGCGAACGCACCGTGCCACTCGCGCGCTCCGCGGTCACGGACGAGGAGGGCCGGTTCGCGCTCGACACGCTCGCTCCCGGGGACACGCACGTGCAGGCCGTCGCCCTTGGCTTCATGCCCGCGGTCGAGCCGACGCCGGCGGAGGAGATCCTCCTCGACCGCGGCCTCTCGATCTCGGGCGTCGTCGTCGACGACGAGAACGCGCCCCTTCCCGACGCGACGGTCTGGGCGCACCGCGAGGGGAACGAGACCGCGTGGCCGGGGCTCCACCGGAGCCTGCCGGTCGGCGCGCTCGCGGAGGGCGGCGCCACGCGGACCGGGCCCGACGGCACGTTCCGGATCGAGGGCCTTCATGCGGGCACGTACGTTGTCCGCGCGGCCAAGGCGCAGTGGTGCTTCCCCAAGTGGAGCGAGCCCCCGCGGATCGAGGCGGGCGCCACGGACGCGCAGCTGAAAATGTGGCCGACGCACACGCTGGTCGTGGAGCACCGCGACAAGGCGACCGGCGAGCCGATCCGCTGCGTCCAAGCGAGCCTGTCGAGGCCGGCCGCGGCGCTGCTCGTCCACCCGATGCCCGGCGACCTCGCGCGCGGCGAGTCCCTGCTCGATCCCGCGTCGCAGGGTTTCGATCCGGAGACGGCGACCACGCGGATCACGTTCGCGGTCGTGCGGTCCCGCGCAGAGCTCGAGTGGGATGTCCGGAGGTTCCCTCCCCAGCGGCTCTTCTGCACCGCCCCCGGCTACGCCGCGTGCCGGCAGGAGGTGATCGCGAAGGGGCCCGGGGAAACGAGGATCGTCGCGGCGATGGAGGCGAAGCAGCCGGGCGCCCCGGGCGCCGTGCGGATGGAGGCGTTCTTCGCGGGCTCGAACCGGCCCTTCGAGGGCCTGCTCCAGGTCTCGATCGACGAGGGGACGAGCGCGACGCGCGGGACCGCGGTCCTCCGGTTCGAGAAGGGCGTCGCGACCGACCCGATCCGGCTGCCGCCCGGCGCCTACAAGGCGCTCGCGGCCGGGCACGGCGACGTCGGGAACTGGTGGTGCCCCGAGGCCGGCCCCCGGACCCCCTTCACGCTGCCCGCCGGGGCCGAGGAGATCCGCGTGCGGCTCGAGCTCAGGGGCAACCCGGTACGCCTCCACGTGCGTGACGCCGAGGGTCGCGAGGCCCGCGGGTACGACCTCATCGTGAACCCGGCGGGCGGCGCGTCGGGCATCATCCAGCGCTGGGACGCGCCGTCGAACCACGCGTGGGCGCAGCGCTGGCGCGATGGCTACGCGGGCCCCGACCTCTACCTCCCGCCCGGCGAAGCGAAGCTGTGCGCGATCCTCGCAGGCGCGCAATCGGGCTCCGTCCCGGTGACCGCGTCGGGCGACGGCTCCCTGATCGATCTCTCTCTCACGCTGCGCTGACCTCGCGGGACGCCCGACGGCGCGCATACCATGAAAATCTAAATGTTATCTTTCGATTTTCATGATACCATCCGGAACATGGTCGAGCGGCCTCACCTCGTCTCAAGCCTCCGCGCGGCGCTTCGCCGCAACCCCGTGGTCGCCCTGATCGGCCCGCGGCAGTCGGGAAAGACCACGGCTGCCCGGTGGCTCGTTCCGCACGACTCCCCGCGGTACTTCGACCTCGAGGATCCCGCCAGCGTTGCGCTTCTGGACGAACCGATGACAGCACTGCGGCCATTGCGCGGACTCGTGGTCATCGACGAGATCCAACGCAGGCCGGACCTCTTCCCCGTGCTTCGCGTGCTGGCCGACCGGCGCCCCCTTCCCGCCCGCTTCCTGGTCCTTGGCAGCGCATCCCCCGCGCTGCTCCGGCAGTCCTCGGAGACGCTGGCCGGGCGGATCGAGACGGTCACCCTCGCCGGCTTGCGGCTGGACGAGGTGGGCTCGCACGCCATGGGACGGCATTGGCGCCGAGGGGGATTCCCCCCGTCCTATCTCGCGCGGACCGAGGCGGACAGCTTCCGCTGGCGGCAGCAGCTCGTCCAGACCGTGCTCGAGCGCGACCTCCCTCAGCTCGGGATCCGGGTGCCCGCGCCGGCCCTTCACCGCTTCTGGTCCATGTTGGCGCACAGCCACGGGAGCGTGTGGAACGCTGCCGATCCCGCACGATCGCTTGGCGTCAGCCAGCCCACGATCCGGCACTACCTCGACCTCATGACGGCGCTCTTCCTGGTCCGGCAGCTCCAGCCATGGCACGAGAACCTGAGCAAACGGCAAGTGAAGTCGCCGAAGGTGTACGTTCGGGACACCGGCCTGCTCCATCAGCTCCTCGGGATCCGCGACGAGCGAACCCTCCAGCGTCACCCGAAGCTGGGCAGCTCCTGGGAGGGGTATATCGTCGAGGAGACGCTCAAGCTCGCGCAGCCGGACGAGGCCTACTTCTGGGCGACTCACCAAGGCGCCGAGCTCGACCTGCTCCTGTTCAAGGGAGCGCGCAGGTACGGCGTGGAGGTCAAGCATCAGGATGCGCCGCGAGTCACGCCCTCCATGAGGACCGCTCTCGCGGACCTTCGGCTCGACCACTTGACCGTCCTCTACCCCGGCTCGCGACGCTATAGCCTCTCCGGCCGCGTGACCGTCGTGCCCGCGACGGCGCTCGCGGACGGCGACGCCGGAGTCGTGCTGCCGCGCGTGCGACGCTCGCGCGGCCGCGGCCGAGCTTCGCGGGGGTGACCGCGTCGGGCGACGGATCGCCGATCGGGCTGACGCTCACCGTGCGGTGACGGCCCTCGGCGGCGCGGGGGGATCGACCGGGGGCGGCGGCCACGAAGGATCGACCGCCGGCGCGGAGCCCGCCTGCTCGCGGTCCGCGGGCGGCGGCGGCTCGGGATCGCTCGGCTCGCGGAGGCCCGGGGGGACCTCCCCGGGATACGAGCGGCCCTTCCGCACGCGGTCCGGCCCGATGAACGGCGGCGCGGGGCTCGCGGCGGCGATCGCCACGAGAGCCGTCTCCGACGACGCCGCGCGGCCGCCCCTCCCCGTGATCGCGCTCTCGAGCGCCGGCACGAACGGCACCTCCTCGACCATCTGGCCCTTGAATCGCTCGCGGCACTGCTCCGCCGCGAGGAAGTGCAGCGACCGCCCGCAACGTTCGTCGACGAGTGCCGCCTCCCCGCGGCGCGTGTCCGTCGCGAGCGGCACGACCGCGAGCACGCGGTCACCCGTCCGATAGAGCCTCGCGTAGAGCGAGCTCCTTCGGTCCACGAGCACGTAGCCTTCCAGAACGGCCGTCGCGACCGTCCCCCTCTTCAAGGGGTAGACGCGCAGGTCGACGCGGCCCGGCGCGCGACGGAGCACGAGCATCGGATCGAGGTTGAAGAGACGCCGCGCGTAGAGGTACCGCCCGCGCGCCTCCGCGCCCGGCTTCAGCTCCGCGGAGAGCGCCTCCTCGCCGTTCCGGAGGCTCCCGGCGACGGCCGCGAAGACCGGCCCCGGCTCGACCCGCGCGTAAGCCTCGAACATCCCGCGATCGGTCACGGCCTCGAGATCGACCGCGACGCGGCACCGCGCGACGTCTCCCCATCGCTTCACCTCCGTCACGATCGGCGACGAGACGCGCACGTCGTCGCCCCGGCGGAGCGCCTCGTCCGCGCATTTCGCGCACTCGATGAGCCCGCAGTCGCAAGGGATGCCGCGCTCGACGATGACGGGCGGGCCGTGGCCGAACGAGCCGCCGTGCGCGGCGGCCGCGGTCGCGAGAAGGGGAAGGAGGAGGAGCGCGAGGAACCACCGCATGCCGCGCGCAAGAGCGAACGGGGTGCCGCGGCGAGAAACAGCGATCCGCAGGCTCCCGCCGTTACGGCCCGGGAACGGGTGCTACTCCGCGCGCACGAGCGCCGGCGGCACGACCGCGGCCTCCTCGGGCGTGTAGTACTCGTAGGCCCTGCTCGGCGCGGTGCGGACGGCGAGGCGGTAGCGGGGGGTGAAGCGGACCCCGAAGACGAGCCGCGCGCGCGGCTCGAGGTCGGGCAGGTAGAGCACCATGGCGGTCTCGCCGCGCTCGATCCTGAGCGCGCCCTTCCCCTCGACCTCCGACGCCTCGGCGTCGCAGCCGGGCGGGAGCCCGATCTCCGCCGTGACCAGCGTGGCCCGCCTCGCGGAAGGGTTCGTGATCACGACCTCAAGGCGGTGCGGGCGCCCGACGGCGACCGCGCCCTCGGGATAGCGCACCTCCAGCGCGACGCGGCCGGGAGCCGACGGGCCCGCCCACGGCTCCCACGTGGTGCGCGTGAGCATGCCGCGGAGCCGGCGCTCGCCCTCGAGCGTGATTCTGAGGGGGCCCCTTGGCCGCTCGCCGAGGTCGAGGCGAACGGGCTCCATCGCGTCCGCCTCGAGGTCGCGCGTCGCGAGGAGCGTCTCCCGCTCCCTCACCTCGACGCGCCCGGCGGCGGGCGAGGCCCCCGTCTCCGCGGCGAGCAGCGCGCGGAGCGCCTGGACCGTCGCCTGCGTCGTGCCGAAGCTGCCCGAGGCCGTGCGCATGGAGACGAGTCCCTCGAGCAGCGAGCCGCACTCGGGCGCGCCGGTCGGAAGGAGCGCCTGGAGGACGAGCGCGAGCGTCTCGGCGTCGCGCGACCGGCCGCGCGCGCCGACGAGCGTCGCGTCCACGGGGCCCTTCGCGTCGCGCGCCCGCGCGGCGAACGCCGCGCCCCGCGACGGGTCGGTCGCGAGGAACGCGAGGGCCGCGAGCGCGAGGCGGTAGGGGTCCTTCACCTCGCCCGCGCGCGCGTCGAGCCAAAGGAGCGCCCCCGGCGACGGCGTGCCCGCGACGGACAGCGCCCACGCGACGTAGGCCGTCAGCGCGAAGTCGCCGTCCCACGAGCCGTCCTGCCGCTGCTGCGACGCGAGGAAGCGGGTCACGCGCGGCGCGAGCTCCGGGTCGACGGGGAAGACGTCGCGGAGATCCGTGAACTCCATGAGCCCATAGGCCGAGAGGAAGACGCTCGCGGGCGCCTGCCCGAAGAGCGAGAAGCCGCCCGGCTCCTCCTCCACCTCGTAGCCCAGGAGACGCGCGTAGCCCTGCGCCAGGTAACGCGACGCCCTCTCCTCGACCTCGGGCGCGCTCTGCCGCGTCCGGCGCAGGTAGGACAGCGCGAGCGTCATCGGGTAGACGGTCGAGGAGGTCTGCTCGAAGCAGCCGTGCGGCTCCCGGACGAGCGCCTCGAAGCCCGCGACCGTGTCCGCGACGGCGCTCGGGTAGAGGTCGAGACGCAGCGCGCCGCGGTCGCCGACCGACGGCGCCACGCTGCCGGCCTTGAGGACGAAGGAGCGCGCGTCCCTCACCTCGCGGGCGTACGGGCGCACGGTGATCGCGCGCTCGACCGCGTCGCGCTCCGTGCCCGCCTCCGCGAACACGCGCACGGCGGCGCGCCCCGGCGCCGACGCGCGGATCCGGAAGGTGTGCGCGCCGGTGCCCCCGGGAAGGACCTCGACCTCCGCCCCCGGACCCCCCAGGATGTCGATCCCCGGAGAGCTCTCGAGGCGGACCTTCACGGTCACCTTCGCGTCGGCGCCGTTGCGCAGCGCGACGGGCAGGTCGAGCTCGTCGCCGACGGTCAGGTGCGACGGCACCCACGGCTCGACGGAGAGCGGCTGCGTCACGCGGAGGTCCGCGTGGCCGACGCCCACGGCGCCGTCGTCCGCGGACGCGACGATCCGCATCCCCCACGTCGTGATCGAGTCGGCGAGCGGGACGCTCAGGCGCGCTCGGCCCTCCTCGTCGGTGAGCGCCTCGGGGACGAAGACGAGCGTCGGCGCGAAGTCGCGTCGCAGCGTGATCTCGTCCGTGACGAGCCCCGCGCCGCCGCCGGCCTTGAGGTTGCGCCTGCCGCCGCGGCCGAATCGGCCGCCGCCCGCGCCGCCTCCGAGGCCGATCGCCGAGTTGGTCGAGGGGCCCGTGAAGGGGGCGTCGTAGCGGTCCTCGGCGATCGACTCGCGCGCCGCCTCGAAGAGCGCGAGGATGCGCGCCGGCGTCTCGTACCAGAGCTCCTCGAGGTCCCACGCGACCGAGAGCGCGGCCGTGCCGGCCGGGCCCTCCGACGTCCACGTGAGCTGCCCCCACGGCACCTCCTGCCACGTCGCGAGCGGCTCGCCCCAGGGATCGACGAGGAGCGCGGGGTCGAGCCTGCCGGTCGCGACGAGCCAGCGGAGCTGCTGCCGGAAGTTGGCGAACGCGCGCACCTCCGCGAGCGGGATGTCCTTCCAGAGCGCGACGTACGCGGCGCGCAGGCGCGCGACGTGCGCGTCGAGGACCCCCTGCGCGCGCTGCTTTGCCGCCCTCTCGCGGTCCGGCCCCTGCCGGTGCCGGATGCGGTGCGGCTCCTTCCCGTCCGCCTCGATCGGGCCCAGCGCCCAGAAGAGCGCGGAGCCGCCCGATTCCGCGGCCGCGGCGAGATCGTCGCCCGGCTCCGGCCGGCCCGGCAGCACGTCGAAGACCGTCTCGCGGCCCGTCGGCCACCCGCGCAGCGCGAGGACGGCGCCGTCGACGGCCCAGTAGCCGAGGGCGGCGGGCGCGGGGCGCCCCTCGCGGTCGCGCACGGCGACGTCGACCGACGCGGTCTCGCGCGGGCGGTACGCGTCGCGGTCGGGCCGCGCCTCGACGTCGAGCATGCGCCCGCGCCGCACGAGCACCTGCGCCCGCGTGCCGAGGTCGCCGGCGTAGCCGTGGAGCGTGAGGACGCCCGCGACCGCCTCGTCGAGATCGAGGTCGAACCGGGCGAGCGGCCCGCTGCCGGTGAGCGCGCGGAGGAGCGTTTCGCCGCGCGAGACGTCGAGGTGGAGGGGGCCCGGGGGACCGGAGACCTCGACCGCGAGCGTCTCGCCGACGGTCGCGTCGCGCCGCGCGGGCCGGACGACCGGCTGCCCCTCGCGCGGGACGAAGGCCCGGAACGTGCGGGCGCACGAGGCGCCGCCGGCCGCGACGCGCAGCGAGATCTCGTCGCCCGGGGGCGTCGCCTCGAACACGGCCGCCCCATGGGCGTCGAGCGCGAGGGGCGTCGGCTCGCCGCCGCCGACGGAAAGCGTCGCCGACGTCGCGCCCTCGGTGACAACACGGAACGCGCACGGCGATCCGAGGACGAGGTCCCCGAGCGGCTCGATCGACAGCACGCGCACGGGGTCCGTGATCGCCACGCGCAGCGACGCCTGCGCGGTGCGGCCGTCCGCGTCGCGCACGCGCATGGAGGCGCCGCGGCTCGCGTCGCCCGGCCGCGCCTTCAGGGTGAACCGGAACAGGCCCTGCGCGTCCGTGGATCCCCGGCTCGGCTCCGCCGAGTCGTAGACGACGACCTCGCCGTGGGCGAGCGGCGACCCGTCCACGTAGCGCGCGCGGAGCGTCACGGGCGCCGCCTCGCCGGGATGGAGCGCGATCTCGGGCGGATCGAGCGTGAGCAGGAACCGCGGCGTCTCGAACGCGCGCACGTCGAATCGGATCGAGACCCTCGCGCCCTCCGCCTCGGCGAGGATCGTGTGCGTCCCGACGGGCGCATCCGCGAGCGCGAGGCTCCAGGACCCGATGCCCTTCCCCGACAGCGCGATCTTCCGCTCGGCGTCGGTATCGCGCGGCGTCGAGTGGCGCAGCACGACCGTCTCGCCGCCCGCGGGCGCGCCGCTCGGGAACCTGTGGCCGAGGACGCGGACGTGGACGGTGTCGTCCGGCCGGTAGAGGCCGCGATCGGTGACGACGGAGAGGCGCACCTCGCGCGCGATCGTCACGGGGAAGCGGTCGCTCCCGGCCACCAGCTCCGCGGGCCCGGGGGTCGCGTCCTCCGGGACGCGAAGCCGGACCTCCGCGGCACCGAGCGCGTCGCTCGTGCCTTCCGCGGCGGCGAGCCGCTTGCCGTCCCGCTCGATCGCGAACGTCTCCTTGCACCCGGCGACCGGCGAGCCGGTCTTCGTGTTCGTGAAGGTGGCGCGTGCCGCGAACGTGCCGCCCGCGAGCAGCCGGTTGCCGGCGAGGATCTGCCGCTCGGTCGTCCCGACGAGATCGACGATCCGGTAGCTCTGCCGCAGCGTGCCGTGACGGAGGTCGATGCGGCAGGCGTAGGGGTCGTTCGCCGGCTCCGGGAAAGGGACGCGCAGGGGGTTCGGGGGCGCGCTCCCGGCGCTCCAGAGCGTCCGGCCCTCGACATCGCGCAGCGCGGCCGCGGTGGCGCGCTCGGCCAGTCGGACCTCCACGAGGTCGCCGTCGCGCCTCGCCTCGACCACCGCGAGCGGGTCCTCCGGCAGACGGCGCACGAAGGGGGACGCCTCGATCGCGCGGCGGACGAGCCTCTCGAGGGCGGGCGCCCCCTCGCGCCCGAGGACCTCCTTGACGGAGCCGACGAGGCCGCCCTTCGCCGCGTAGGCGCGGAGCGCGTCCCACTCGAGGCCGCTGCGCTTGCGGTCGGCGACGAGGACGATCGGGACGCCCTCGATCTCCTCGGCGGTCACCTCGCGGAAGACGACGCGCGGCCCGCGGGGCCAGCGAGCGAGCCTCTTCGCCTGCTCACCCCAGGGGGCGGCGTCGCCCCAGACCTCCAGCGGCGGCTCCGGTACCGGGTGCAGGACGGGCTCGTCGCAGAGGTCCTCGATCGCCCGCAGCCGCTCGACCGGGACGTGGTCGGCAAGGACCGTCGGCTCGCGCGTCGGGAGGAGGAGGCCGACGACGATGCGGCTCCTCTCGGGGTGCTCCGCCGGGCCGAGGACGTAGCTCTCCTCGGCGGGCGGGGCGGGATGCGCCGTCGGCTTCCTGGCCCCGCACGCCGCGACGACGAAGAGGAGGAGGAGCCCGAGCCCGCGCGTCCGCATGTCCCTTGGAACGGGACTCCGCGGGCGCGGTTCGATCCTACGCCGCGGCCCCCCGCGCCCCCCTCGACAGCCACCAGGTGGAGCCCACGTACGCGGCGAGGTAATAGAGCGCCCACGAACCGTAGAGCTTCAGCTCGTCGGCGCGCTGCGCGACGTCGGGTTTGGAGTCCGCCTTGTGGAAGAGCGTCATAGAGAGGAGCACGAGCGTCGTGAGCGCGACGAGGCCCGACATGACCATGAGGAAGCCGGTGAAGACGCGGCCGGTCCTCGTGAGCGCGGCGTGGGCGCGGAAGCGCGCGCGCAGGAGCGCGGCGTTGAGGAGCAGGAACGCGACGCTCCCCGCGAACATGCCCCACGAGAGGCGGGTCAGCTGGGGCGTCTGCGGCGTCGTCGAGAACCAGCCGTAGGAGAGGTTCGCGGCGCCCGCCAGGGCGAGCAGGATGGATGCCGTACGGAAATACAGTATTGCCGCGAAGGTCCCGGTCGCCTCGGCCCGCCCGCGCGCATCCGAGCGCCAGGTCAGGACCACGTAGATGAACGGGAAGAGGGGCGCGACGAGGAGGAACAGGAGGACGAAGCCGAGGAGCTCGCGCGTGTCCTCGTCGAGGAGCTGGAACATCAGATCGCGCCGGCGGCGCGGAGCGCCTCGGCGACCGTCGGCTCGTGCTCGGCCGAGAGCGGGACGAGCGGGAGGCGCAACTCGTTCCTGATGCGGCCCATCCGGTGCAGCGCGAACTTCACCGGGATCGGGTTCGTCTCGACGAAGAGCGCCTTGAAGAGCGGCAGCAGCTCCTCGTGGAGCCGCGCGTCCTCCTCGCGGCAGAGGCGCGCCACCTTCTCCGGCACGACGTTGGCCGCCACCGAGATCACGCCCGTGGCACCCCGGCGCATGCACTCGAGCGTCGCCGCGTCGTCGCCCGAGAGCAGCGCGAGCGGCGTCTCCTCCGCGAGCCGGCCGACGCGCTCGAGGTCGCCGGTCGCGTCCTTCAGCGCCACGATCCCGTGGATGCGGGCGAGCCGTTTCGCGGTCGACTCCTTGATCGTCACCGCGGTGCGGCCCGGCACGTCGTAGAGGATCACCGGCCGGCCCGCGGCCGCGCGCGCCGCCTCCTCGAAGTGCAGGACGAGCCCCTCCTGCGTCGGCTTGTTGTAGTAGGGCGTGACGACGAGCATCCCGTCGACGCCCCACTGCGCGGCCGCGCGCGTGAGCTGCACCGTGGACCACGTCGCGTTCGTGCCGGTGCCGGCGATCACGGGCACGCGGCCCCTCGCCGCGGCGAGCGCGCGCTTGCAGAGCGACTCGCGCTCCTCCGGATGGAGCGTCGCCGACTCGCCCGTCGTCCCCGCCACGACGATCCCGCTCGTGCCGGACGCCACCTGCCACTCGACGAGCGACGTGAACGCGTCGAGATCGATGTCCTCGCCCTTGAACGGCGTGACGATCGCGACGATCGATCCCGAGAACGCCGCCCCCGCACCCCCCCTGGACTCACCCACGGATGGCCTTCCTCATCTCGCGCACCGCGGCCTCCATCCCCACGTGCAGCGCACGCGCGACGAGCGCGTGGCCGATCGCGAGCTCCTCGACCTCGGGGATCCTCGCGACGGCGCGCACGTTGTCGCGGCGGAGCCCGTGGCCGGCGTGCACCTGGAACCCGAGCCGCGCCGCGTGCGCCGCGGCACTCCTGAGCACCTCGAGTTCGCGCGCGGCGTGCGCGTCGTTCGGCGCGTCCGCGTAGCGGCCCGTGTGCAGCTCGACGACCCTCGCGCCGGTGCGAGCCGCCGCCTCGAGCTGCGCCTCCTCGGGATCGACGAAGAGGCAGACGGGGATGCCCTTCTCCTGGAGCATGCTCACGACGTTCGCGACGCCCTTGACGTCGCCGCGCACGTCGAGCCCGCCCTCGGTCGTGAGCTCCTCGCGACGCTCCGGCACGAGCAGCGCGAGGTCCGGCTGCACCTGCAGCGCGAACTCGAGGACGTCGGGCGCGCGCGCGAGCTCGAGGCAGAGGCGGGGTGCGGTCGCGCGCAGGATCTCCACGTCGCGCTCGCGGATGTGGCGGCGGTCCTCGCGGAGGTGGACGACGATGCCGTCCGCGCCCGCGTTCAGCGCGAGCACGGCGACGTGCACCGGATCGGGGTAGGACGTCCCGCGCACGTTGCGCACGGTCGCCACGTGATCCACGTTCACGCTCAGCCGGACGGGCTCCATGGAAATCGCCGCTCGGCCGCGAGCGGCGCCGCCTATGCTACCGCACTCGCTCCGGGGCCGCACCGCTCGTGGGCTGCGGCGGCACGCACCCCCCGCGGGTTATCGTGGGGGGCTCCGGGGGCCCGGGTTACCCATGCGGATCATCGGCGGCGAATGGCGCGGACGGCGGCTGGAGGTGCCGGAGGGCATCCGGCCCATGCTCGACCGGGAGCGGGAGCGGCTCTTCGGGATCCTCGGCGCCCGCGTGGAGGGGGCGGCGTTCCTCGACGTCTTCGCCGGCTCCGGGGCGATCTCCCTCGAGGCGCTCTCCCGCGGCGCCCGGCTCGCGACGATCGTCGAGAACGGGCGGATCGTCCTCCCGGTGCTCCGCCGGAACCTCGAGGCCGTGGGCGCCGGGCCCCGCGCGCGGCTGCTGCCGATTTCCGCGTTCGGGCTGCCGAAGTCGGGCGAGCCGGGGCAGGGGTCGGTGGATATCGCCGTCGTGACTCCGCCCTTCCCGCTCCTCGAGGACGCCGCGATGCGGCCGCGCTTCGAGACGCTTTTCCTCTATGTCCTCCGGAGCCTCCTCGCGCCAAAGGGCCTGCTCGTGATCGAGCATCCGGAGAGGCTCGATCCCAAGGGGCTCGGTCTTGGCCCTCCCCGGGACACCCGCCGGACCGCCGCCTCCGCCCTCTCGTTCTGGGACGCTCCGGGTGACGCTCAAGTCGCCTAGCCCCCCCCGTCGATAGTGGCGCAGGACCGGCGGGGCGTGCCCGCGGGATCCAGACATGTTCTACGCGAACGAGAGCGACATTCCGGTCCGCTTCAGGCGCCTCACGCGCATCGTGGGGATGCTCTCGAAAGTGGATGGGGTGCGCCACGAGCTGGTCGACGAGATCAAGAGCCAGATCGCGCGGGGCGAGTACCTGACCGAGGACAAGCTCAACGAGGCCATCTACCGCCTCCTGCGCGAGATCATGGCGGATGAGGAGAGGGTTTCATGAGGTTCACGAAGGTCCATCTGGCGGCGCTCGCCTTCGTGGCGGGCGTCCTCCCGGCCGCCGTGTCGGCGGACGGCTGGTTCTCCAAGGCGGGCGAGACGAAGGAGGTCACGCTCACCGAGATCCTGAAGAACCCCCGCGAGTACGTCGACGTGGAGGTGGAGTTCAAGGTCTACTTCAACGAGACCGGGAGGAACTTCAACCCGTACTTCACGCGCTTCAGCGAGGATTCGTTCGGGAACTTCTCGGCGTGGCCGATCGACGCCCGCCTCTACGACAAGCGCGACTTCCCCCGCCCCTACCCCTTCTTCTTCGCGTCCAAGTTCACGAAGGCGTGGAAGAAGGTGAAGGACATCGACCACCTCCGCGTGGTCGAGTTCAAGGCGGTGGTCCGCGACGTCTTCAAGGGCCAGCCGTGGATCGAGGTCCTCTCCTGGAGCAGGGCCTCCGGCGGCCTTTCCGAGGACGACGTCCGCGACGTGATCCATGCCGACGCGGCATTCGTGGCCGGCCGGTACAAGGACGCGGCGCGCCTCTACGACCGCGCGGACAGCTCGAATCTGCCGGACAGCGTCCGCGCCGACCTCCAGCGCCGGCTCGGCGACGCGTGCTTCCACATGGGCGAGTACGGCGACGCGCTCGACGCCTACCGCACGGGTCTCCGGCACGCGCCGGACAACCCCGTCCTGAAGCAGGGCGCCGAGGCGGCCGACGCGGCCCGCCAGCGCGCGCGCGCCGCCCGCAAGGGCAAGGCCGTGGAAGGCGAGGCGCCCCAGGTGGCGTCGCAGGACCAGCCGGTCGTCCAGAACAACGGCGTCGACGAGGTCATCCGCCTCCTCGAGGACCCTGCGAAGGTCGAGGCCGACATCGCGGCGTGGCGCGAGGCGCTCGCGGCGCGCGCGGCGGAGCTCAATGGCGGCGCGCCGGTCGCGACGCCGGTCGCGGGCAACGAGCCCGAGCAGCCTGCCGAGGAGCCCGTCGTCGAGGTCGAGCCGGTCGAGCCCGAAGGCTGCGCCGAGACGCCCGTCGAGGAGCCGACGGCCGAGCCCGAGGTGACCGAGCCCGAGGTGACCGAGCCCGAGGTGACCGAGCCCGAGG
>WYBS01000110.1 GCA_011525755.1 Planctomycetaceae bacterium | reverse complement strand
CCCCGCACGCTCTCCCCGATGGAGGCGTGCCGGCCGCGCAGCCGGGCGTACACGGCGAAGACCACGAACGCGAGGGTGAAGTTGCCAAGGACCGTCGTTACGACGTGGGACGCGACCTGGACCGGGACCGACCTGCGGAGCCATCGGTCCACCTCGTCCAGGAACTTCCCGGGCCGGCGCGACTCGCGATCGATGCGCGGGCCCAGGGCATCGCGAGACCGACGAGTTCCACCGCCGCCACCCGCGGCGCGTGCACGACGAGCGCGATCGCGAGCAGCAGCGGCAGCTCCCGCGCCCAGATCGCGAACGAGCGGGCGACGACGCGGCCCACCCGGAAGCGCTCCCCCACGGCGCGGCATCCTGGCCTGCGGCGGGGGCGCACGCCGCGCGCGCACGGAAGGGGGGGCTCCGGGGGCCCCGCAGCGCGCGGGGCCCCGTTGGTACGCCCGGAAGGACTCGAACCCTCAGCCTCCTGGTCCGTAGCCAGGCGCTCTATCCAATTGAGCTACGGGCGCGTCTTTCGAGAGATCGCGGAGTGTACGCCCGGGTCAGGGGTTGTCAACGCGCTCGGCCGCCGGCTCCGCATCCGGCGGCGCGACGCGCCTCTCGACGAGGCGCAGCCACACGGCCGACCCGAGGAGGGCCACCGCCGCCGCCGCGATCGCCGAGGGCGGCGGGCGGTCGAGGAACGGGTGCAGCTCGGGCGTGGCGATGATCCCGTTGTAGATCATGTGGAAGAGGATCGCCGGCACGATCGATCCCGTACGCAGCCGGATGTAGCCGAGCGCGAGCCCCGCGAGAGTGGTCGCCGGCACCCGGTGGACGTCGAGGTGCAGCCCGCCGAACAGGAGCGCCGAGAAGAGGATCGCGAGCCCGTCCCCGAACCGCGCCCGGAACGACGACAGCAGGAACCCGCGGCAGAGCAGCTCCTCGCACACCGGCGGCAGCACCGCCAGCAGCAGGTAGAGCTGCCAGCGCGGCAGCTCGAAGATCTTCTTCATCAGCTGCTCGAATTCCGTCACCTCGCGCGGCGCGGGCACCACGTAGGTCTGGAACGCGAGCACGAGCAGCAGCGCGGCGACCGCGCCGACGACCACCGGCGGGATCGCCGCCCACCGCGGCCGGAAGAGCGCGAACGTCGCGCGCAGGTCGAGGCGGAGGTGCAGCGCGAACACCGCGGTCGGCAGGAGCACGGCCAAGAGCTGCGCCTTCAGGAGGGCCCAGATCGCCTGGCCCGTCGTCTCGACGCGCGAAGACAGGAAGAACATCACGGCGATCGACGCGAAGTAGAGCAGGAACCCCGGGCCCGCGCGCGGCAGCCCCTCCCGCGCCGCGCGGAGCGACGCCGGGTCGAAGCCCCGTCCGGCGCCGGTGCGGAAGAGGACCGCCTCCCGCCGGAAGACCGCGACCGCGAACCCGAGCGAGAGCGCCGCGTAGAGCGCCATCGCGCCGAACGCCACGAGCGCGGGACCGGCCGCGTCGGAGCCGAGGAGCATCGACTTCACGAGCAGCACCACGTTCGCGACCGGGACCACGGCGAGCGTGTAGCCGATCTCCACGTTCGGCAGGAGCCCCACCATCGCGAGCGGCGTCGCCACGAGGAAGAGCGGCGACATGTAGTGCTGCCCTTCCTTGTAGGAGGTGGCGAACGACGACAGCGCGAGCGCGACCGCGCTGAAGAGCGCGGCCGTGGGCACGAGGATCGCGCACACGGTCGCCGCCGCGCCGAACGAGAGCGAGAAGGCGATCTTCCCGCCGCCGATCATCCCCGCGACCTTCGAGAAGGTGAGCCCCATGACGACGAGGTTGAGGAGCGCCGTCACGACGGCGATCACCCACACCGCCGCGAACTTCCCGAGCACGATCTCGGTCCTCGTCACGGGCGCCACGAGCAGCGTCTCGAGCGTCCCGCGCTCCTTCTCGCCCGCGGCGAGGTCCACCGCCGGGTAGAACGCGCCGGTCAGCGCCATGATCACGATCAGCATGCCGAGGAGAGGCGCGAAGGAGTGGGCGCCCTTCTGGGAGCTCGAAGCCACCTCGACCTCCGCCCGCGCGACCGGCGCCTCGGCGAACCGGAGGCGCTCCTCGTCTCCCGGGAAGCGGCGGAGGAGGTCGTCGCGGCAGAGGACCTCGAACTTGCGCAGGGCCTCGGCCATCTTGCCCCGCGCCGCCTTGCTCGCATCGTCGGTCGGGTCGTGGAGGAGCACGGCCTTCGCCCGCTTGTCCTGGCGGAGGAGCCCCGCGAACCCCTCGCGGAAGACGAGCGCGCCCGCGAGCTTCCTCCCGGTCAGCAGATCCCTAAGCCTCGCCCTCCCCCCCTCCGGAGCCTCCCCCTCTTCCACCTCCGCGAGCTCGTCGAGGAGCCTCGCCGAGAGCCCCTTCTCCTCGGTATCCGCGGGCACGGGGTCGAGCTTCTCGGCGCGGAGGTGGTTCACGACCGCCTCCGGCGCCTCGCCGACGAGGATGACCCGCTGGTGCTCCAGCAGGAGGTTCCGCTGCGTCGTCCCGATGATCTGCGTGAGCCCGAGGAGCAGCGCCGGGTAGAGCAGCAGCGGCAGGATCAGCGACACGAAGAGCGTGCGGCGGTCCCGCAGCGTGTCGAGGATCTCCTTCGTCGCGATGAGGCGGAGCGCGGACCTCCTCATGCCTCCCTCACCAGCGAGAAGAAGAGGTCCTCGATCGAGGAGACGCCCGCGCGCTCCTTCACCTCCGCCACCGGACCGTGCAGGAGGATCCGGCCCCGGTGGAGGATCGCCACGTCGTCGCAGAGCTTCTCCACCTCCGACATGATGTGCGTCGAGAGGATGACCGTCCTGCCCCGCGCGCGGCAGTCCGCCACGAACTCCGTCACCGTGCGCGCCACGAGGACGTCGAGGCTCGTGGTCGGCTCGTCGAAGACGAGGACGGGCGGATCGTGGACGATCGTGCGCGCGAGCGACACCTTCTGCCGGTTGCCCGCCGACAGCCGCCCGCAGAAGGTGTCGGCGTACGGGCGGAGGGCGAAGAGGTCGAGGAGCTCCTCCACGCGCCGCTCGACCGCGTCCTCGGGGCTCCCGTAGAGCCGCCCGAAGTAGCGGATCATCTCCCGGGGCGTCAGCCGCTCGTAGATGCCGGTGGCGCCGGTGCAGAAGCCGAGGCGGGCGCGGGCGGCCGCCGGGTCCTTCACGACGTCGATCCCGTCGATCGCCGCGCGCCCGGCCGTCGGCACGAGGCTCGTCGCGAGGATCCGGAGCGTGGTCGTCTTCCCGGCGCCGTTCGGGCCGAGGAGCCCGAATATCCGGCCGGGCCGGCAGGTAAAGGAGATCTCCTCGACGGCGCGGAACTCCCCGCCCCGTTTCGGGTCGAAAAAGATCTTGGTGAGGCCCTCGGCTTCGATCACGCCTGCCGAAGAGTATCGGCAGCAGCGGCGACGAGCTATTGGCGGTCCTCCGCAGCCGTGCTAACTTTTGCCGTTTCCCCATGGAGGGAGACCCCTATGCCCGTCGCGGCTCTCGCCTTCTCGGGAGGGCTCGACACGTCCTTCGCGGTGCTCGCGCTCATCCGCGAGGGCTATGACGTCGTCACCGTGACCGTCGATACCGGCGGCTTCACGCCGGCGCAGCTCTCGGCCATCGGGGAGCGCGCACGCGCCGTCGGCGCGAAGCGCCACGTGGCCGTGGACGCCCGCCGCGAGGTGTTCGACCGCTTCTTCTCCCATATCCTCCGGGGCAACGTGCTCCGGGGCGGCGTCTACCCGGTCGCGGTCGGGGCGGAGCGGCACGTCCAGGCGGAGCACCTCCTGAAGGTCGCGCGCGCCGAGGGGGCCAGCGCGGTCGCCCACGGCAGCACCGGCGCCGGGAACGACCAGATCCGCTTCGACGTCGCCCTGCGGGCGCTCGCGCCCGACCTCCGGCTCCTCGCCCCGATCCGCGCGAAGGGCGTCGCGCGCGAGGAGTCCGCGAAGGCCCTCGCGGAGAAGGGGGTGCGGATCCCCGCGAAGACCACGCGCTACTCGGTCAACGCGGGCCTCGTCGGCACGACCGTCGGCGGTGGCGACACCCACGATCCGTGGGCGACGATCCCCGAGGAGGCGTACGAGGAGGCGGGCTCGCGCCTCGACCCGGACGCGAGGGAGCGCGAGCTCGTGATCGGCTTCGAGAAGGGGCTCCCGGCGTCGCTCGACGGCTCCCCCTCGGACCCCCTCGATCTGGTCGCCCGGATCGACGCGATGGGAAAGCCGCTCGGCATCGGCCGCGGCGTCCACCTGGGCGACACGATCCTCGGGATCAAGGGCAGGATCGGCTTCGTCGCGCCGGCCGCCACGGTCCTCATCGCCGCGCACCGGGAGCTCGAGAAGCTCGTCCTCACGAAGCGGCAGCGCGACGTGAAGGACCGGGCCGGCGCGCTCTACGGCGACCTGCTCCACGAAGGGCTCTACCTCGATCCCGTCTGCCGCGACCTGGAGCGGCTGCTCGAGTCCTCGCAGGAGCGCGTCTCCGGCGAGGCGCGCGTCCGGCTCCGGCGGCTCTCGTGCGACGTCCTCGGCGTCCGCTCGCCGCACGCGCTCACCGCGAAGGGCGCGCGGTACGGCGAGGGCTCCTCGCTCTGGGACGGCCGCGACGCGGAGGGGTTCGCGAAGATCTACGGCATCGCCGCACGGCTGGCGGAGGAATCGCGTTGAAGGTCCAGTGTCACAAGATCGCATCGGTGACGTATCGCCTCGGGCTCGCGCAGGAGGTCGAGATCTCCCGCATGATCGAGCCGCGGATGGGCACGGTGCTCGTCGTCCGCGCGCTCGAGGAGAAGCGGGTCTACGACGTCCTCGAGCTGGCGAGCGGGCGGCAGGCCCACATCTCGAAGGGCGACGTGTTCGCCGGCGCGCTCGGCGCCCGGGCGGCGCTGCGCGGCTTCGTCGGCCGCGTGCCGGAGAAGCTCGCCGCGGGGGACAGGATCCACGTCCTGAACCTCGGCGGCGTGCTCGGCGAGTGCACGTCCGGCACGAGCGAGGTCGGCCATCCCCTCCTCGTCGAGGTGCTCGGCATGGCCGTGCGCGACGGCAAGCCCATCAACATCAAGGACAACGCGCTGCCGACGGCGGACCACCTCGAGCTGAAGGAGCCCGTGATCTTCGTCGCGGGCACCTGCATGAACAGCGGGAAGACGCGCGCGGCGGTCGAGATCATCTTCCACCTGACCCAGCGCGGCTACCGCGTGGGCGCGGCGAAGCTCACGGGCGTCGCCTGCCTCCGCGACACGCTCAACATGATGGACCACGGCGCGGTCGAGGGGCTCTCCTTCCTCGACTGCGGCCTGCCGACCACGTCGGACGTGCCCGACCTTCCCGCGGTCGCGAAGGGGATCCTCAACGCGCTCTCGCTCCGCGAGGTGGACGTGGTCGTCGCCGAGGCGGGCGACGGCGTCATCGGCCACTACGGCGTCCGCTCGCTGATCGAGGACAGCGAGATCCGCGCGGCCACCCGGTGCATGGTCGTGACCGCGAACGACCTCGTCGCGGCCTGGGGCGCGCAGCGCCTCCTCGAGGACGAGCTGGGCTTGAAGATCGGCGTCATGGCGGGACCGGCCACGGACAACGAGGTGGGCGTCCACTACGTCGAGGAGCAGCTGAAGATCCCCGCCGCGAACGCGCGGACGATGGGCGAGAAGCTCGCCGACCTCGTGGAGAAAAAGACCTTCGCCGTATGACGAAGACGATCGACGTCGCGATCTTCGGGGCCGCCGGCTACGGCGGGCAGGAGCTGCTCCGCCTGCTCCCCGCCCACCCCCACTTCCGGCCCGTCGCCGTGACGAGCCAGCGCTACGCGGGGAAGGGCGTGGAGGAGATCCTCCCGCAGCTCGAGGGGTTCTTCCCGGATCTCCGCTTCACCCGGCCCGAGGCGCCGCTGCCCGAGGGGTGCGCGGCCGCCTTCCTGGCGACGCCCCACGGCGTCTCCCAGCAGCTCTTCGCCACGCTCCACGAGCGCTGCCCGGAGATGGACGTCGTGGACCTCTCCGGCGACCACCGGCTGAAGGACAAGGAGGTCTTCTACTCGGTCTACGGGGCGGAGCACCGCTTCCCCGACAAGGCGAAGGACTTCGCCTACGGGCTGCCGGAGACGAACCGCGAGGCGATCCGCCAGACGGCCTTCGTCGCCAACCCGGGCTGCTTCGCCACCGGCGCGATCCTCGCGCTCGCGCCGCTCGCGGAGCAGGGCCTCCTCGAGGGCGACGTGACGCTCGCCCAGACGACCGGCTCGAGCGGCTCCGGCGCCGAGCCGAAGTCGGGCACGCACCACCCCGAGCGCGCGCAGGACATGCGCGCCTACAAGGTCCTCTCCCACCAGCACCAGCCGGAGATCGTGCAGGAGCTCTCCCGCCTCGGCCTCGCGAGGCTCGAGTTCGACCTCGCGATGGTGCCCCAGAGCGGGCCCTTCTCGCGCGGCATCTTCACGGTCGCCCACGCGCGGCTCCCCGCGGACGTCGATGCCGCCGAGATCTACGCGCGCCGCTACGGCCCCGAGCCCTTCGTGCGCCTGCGCCGCGACACGCCCTCGCTCCGCCACGTCGCCCGCACGAACTTCTGCGACGTGAGCGTGCACCAGCGCGGCCGGCGGGTCGTCGTGCTCACGGCGATCGACAACCTCGGCAAGGGGATGGCGGGCCAGGCGATCCAGAACATGAACATCCTCTTCGGGTTGGACGAGACCACCGGGCTCCTCGCGCCCGGCGCGAACCCGTGAGGGGCTCGGGACCCGTGACATCGGAGGGACGGGGGGAACCGTGAGACGCCTCGAGATCGTCGCCTCTGGCGAGCGCTACGAGATCCCCTCGTACGCGCGGATCGACCTCGTCCCGGTGCGGGCCGAGGGGAGCCACGTCTACGACTTCGACGGCGCGCGCTACCTCGACCTCTACGGCGGCCACGCGGTCGCGATCCTCGGCCACTCGCCCGCCCGCGTCGCGGACGCGATCGCGATGCAGGCGAGGGACCTCCTCTTCTACAGCAACATCGTCCACCTCCCCGTCCGCGCCCGCGCGGCGGAACGGCTCTGCCGCCTCGCGCCGTGGCCGGACGCGAAGGCCTTCTTCTGCAACAGCGGCACCGAGGCGAACGAGACGGCGCTGAAGATCGCGCGCAAGGCGACGGGCCGGTCCAGGGTCGTCGCCTTCCGCGGCGGCTTCCACGGCCGCACCCTCGGCGCACTCGCCGCGAGCGGGCTCCCGGAGTACCGCGAGCAGGCGGCGCTCTTCCCCGAGGACCTCTACCGCTTCGTCGAGATCAACGCGAGCGACCTCTCCGCGATCGACGGGACCGTCGCGGCCGTGATCGTCGAGCCGATCCAGTCGATGGGCGGGGTCCGGAGCCTCACGCGGCAGTTCGCCCATGCGCTGCGCCGGCGGTGCGACGAGGTGGGCGCGCTGCTCGTCTTCGACGAGGTCCAGACCGCGCCCGCGCGCACCGGACACTGGTTCGCGGGCGGGCTCTGGGACATGGAGCCGCACATGATCACGACCGCGAAAGGCATCGCCGCGGGATTTCCCGCGGGCGTCGTCCTCGCGCAGGGATCGGTCGCCCAGACGGTCAGGACCGGCGACCAGGGCACGACCTTCGGCGGCGGCCCGCTCGCGTGCGCCGCGATCGAGGCGACGCTCCTCCAGATGGAGGAGATGGACGCCCCCGCGCGCGCCCGCGCGATCGAGGAGCGCGTCCGCCGGCGTCTCCGCGGCCGCGAGGTGCTCGGCCACGGCGGGCTGCTCGGGGTCCGCTGCCCCGCGAAGGAGACGGTGAAGCGGCTCCGCGAGGAGAAGCGCGTGCTCGCCGCCACCTGCCCGGGCGACGGGACGGTCATGCGCCTCCTGCCCCCGCTGACGATCAGCGACGCGGAGCTCGACGAGGGCCTCCTTGCCATCGAGGCGGTGCTCGGATGAACAGGGTCCTCGGCCTCGCGCAGCTCTCGGACGACGAGATCACGACGCTCCTCGATCTCTCCGACCGCTTCGCGAAGGACGGCATCCCGCCCGCGCGCCCGGGCAGGTTCGTCTGCGGCCTCTTCTTCAACCCGTCGCTCCGCACCCGGACGGCGCTCGAGGTCGCGTCGCTCTCCCTCGGCGCGCACTGCATCGTCCACGACGTGGGCGCGGGCGTCTGGAAGATCGAGACGCGCGACGGCGCGGTGATGGACGGGGTCGCCCAGGAGCACGTGCGCGACGCGGTCGGGAACTTCCTCTCGACCGCGGTGCACGCGATCGGCGTGCGCACCTTCGCGGAGATCTCGCGGCCCTACGAGGAGTGCCGGAAGGACCCGGTGCTCTCGGCGATCGTCTCCGCCTCGAGGGTCCCGGTCATCAACCTCGAGTCCGCGATCGAGCACCCGATGCAGGGGCTCGCGGACCTCCTCGTCCTCCGCCGCCACAAGCCGAGGAAGGTCGCGATCACGTGGGCCTACCACCCCCGCGCGCTCCCGATGGCCGTCCCGAACACGGCGCTCATCGGCTTCGCCCGGGCGGGCTACGAGGTCCACCTCTGCCATCCCGAGGGCTTCGACCTCGACCCCATGGTCCACGAGCAGGCGGGCGGGAACGTGACCGTCTTCGAGGACATGGACGAGGGGCTCAGGGGCGTGGACGTCATCTACGCCAAATCGTGGGGGGCGCGGGGGGAGTACGGCCCCAAGGGGCACGCCGAGCTGCGGGTCCCCCACAAGGGCTGGATCGTGAACCGCGAGCGGCAGGGGAACGCCGCCTTCATGCACTGCCTCCCGGTCCGCCGCAACGTGGTCGTCACCGACGAGGTGATCGACGGCCCCAACTCGTGGGTGTCGGAGCAGGCCCACGCCCGCGTCCTCACCCAGGCCGCCGTCCTGCACGAGCTGCTCTGACCCTCCCCCCCGCGCCCCCCCTCCTCGCGGGCCGCGGTATGATCGCCCCCCTTCGGCAATGAACGGACAGGACGTCGAAACCCTCCTCCAGGCGCTCCCCTACATCCGCGAGCACAAGGGCGCCACGTTCGTCATCAAGTGCGGCGGCGAGATCGCGCGCGACCCGGCGGCGCTCGACAACCTCGCGGCCGACATCGCGCTCGTCTTCCACGTGGGCGTGCGCCCCGTCGTCGTCCACGGCGGCGGGCCCCAGGCGAGCGACCTCCAGCGGCGCCTCGGCCACGAGCCGCAGCTCGTGCAGGGCCGGCGCATCACCGACGACCAGACGCTCGAGGTCGCGAAGATGGTCTTCGGCGGGCAGATCAACATCGACATCCTCGGCGCGCTCCGGCGCCACGGGATCCTCGCGGTCGGCGTCTCGGGCGTCGACGGCGACCTGATCCGGGCCGTGCGCCGCCCGGCCACCGACGTGACCGACCCGAAGACGGGCAAGACGACCCACGTGGACTGGGGCCACGTGGGCGACATCGCGAGCGTGAACACCCGGCTCCTCCAGAAGCTCCTCGACGACGGCTACGTCCCCGTCCTCTGCTCGCTCGGCAGCGACCGCTCGGGCAACGTCTACAACATCAACGCGGACACGGTGGCGGCGCGCGTGGCGGCGGACATGAAGGCGGGCAAGCTCATCCTCCTGACGGACGCGCCCGGCCTCCTCGAGAACCCCGACGACGAGGAGAGCCTCATCTCGTACATCAGCGCGAGCCGGTGCGAGGAGATGCTCAAGACCGGCGCGATCCGCGGCGGGATGGTGCCGAAGATCCAGACGCTCATCGAGGCCGTGCGCGGCGGCGTGCGCCGCGCCCACATCCTCGACGGCAAGCTGACGCACAGCCTCCTCGTCGAGCTCTTCACGAAGGAGGGCACCGGCACGATGGTGACGACGACCGAGGAGGAGGCCCGGTACCTCGACGAGTAGATGGACGTCGTCGATCTCACGCGCGCGCTGGTCCGGATACCCTCGGTCTCGGGGAGCGAGCAGGGCTGCATTGCGCTCCTGCGGGAGACGCTCCAGGGGGCCGCGGTGGAGGGCCGGAACCTCTTCGCCGTCCGCGGCTCCGGCCCGGACACGCTCCTGCTGAACAGCCACACGGACACGGTCCCCGCGTCGCCGGAGTGGACGATCGACCCGCACGGCGCGGAGGTCCGGGACGGCAAGGTGATGGGGCTCGGCGCGAACGACGCGAAAGGGCCTCTCGCCGCGCTCGTCTGCGCCTTCGTTCGGGCGAAGGTGCCCGCGACCGGCCGGCTCGTGCTCGCCGCGACCTGCGACGAGGAGACGGGCGGCGAGGGGCTCGGGACGCTGCTGCCGAGCCTCCCGAAGGTCTCCGCGTCGATCATCGGCGAGCCGACCGCGCTCGAGGTCTGCTCCTGCCAGCGGGGGCTCCTGCGGCTGCGGCTGATCGCGCGCGGGAAGCGCGCCCACGCGGCGCGGCCGTGGCAGGGCGAGAACGCGATCGAGAAGGCCGCGCGCGACGTGATGCGGCTGGCACAGCTCCCGCTGCCCGTCCACCCCCTGCTGGGGCCCGCGACCGCCCAGGCGACCGTGATCAAGGGCGGCGTGCGGACGAACGTCGTCCCGCCCGAGTGCACGATCGAGGTGGACGCGCGGACGCTTCCGCAGCTCGACAACCGCGCGCTCTTCGAGATGGTGAAGGGTGTCGCCGAGAGCGAGGTGGACCTCGTGAGCGAGCGGATCGCGCCCGTCGAGACGGCGCCCGACGCGCGGATCGTCCAGGCGGCGCTCGCCGCGGCCGGGCAGGCGGTGCCGCGCGCGTTCGGCGGGGTCTCCGACCTCTTCCACGTCCGCGCGGCGCCGGGGATCGTCCTCGGCCCCGGCCGGAGCGAGCAGAGCCACGCGGCGGACGAGTGGATCGAGGTCGAGGCGCTCCGGAAGGGCGTCGAGGTGTACGTCGGCGCGATCGAGCGCTACTTCGCGACGGGGGCGGCATGAGCGGCAAGCGCATGTGGGGCGGACGGTTCAAGGGGCGGCTCGACCCGCGCATCGACGCGTTGAACCGCTCCTTCGCGTTCGACCGCCGCCTCTACGACGAGGATGTCACGGCATCCGTCGCCTGGGCACGTGCGCTCCGCCACGCGGGCGTCCTCGACGGCCAGGAGCTCCAGGCGGTCGTCCGGGGCCTCGAGCGCGTGCGGCAGGAGTTCGCGCAGGGCCGGTTCCGGGAGAAGCCGACCGACGAGGACATCCACACCGCCGTCGAGAGGCGCCTCGTCGAGCTCGTCGGCAGCGCGGGCGAGAAGCTCCACACGGGTCGCAGCCGGAACGACCAGGTGGCGACCGACCTCTGCCTCTGGCTCCGCCGCGCCTGCGACGAGGTGTCCTCGGCGCTGAAGGCGCTCGCGCAGTCGCTCCTCCACGCCGCGAAACGGGCGGGGCCGATCGCGATCCCCGCCTACACGCACCTCCAGCGCGCGCAGCCGGTGCTCGCCGCCCACCACCTGCTCGCGTACGTCACGATGCTCGCGCGGGACCGCGACCGTTTCGCCGACGCGCGCCGCCGCTGCGACGTGCTCCCGCTCGGCTCCGGCGCCGCGGTCGGCACCGGGTTCCCGGTCGACCGGAAGCGCCTCGCGTGGGAGCTCGGCCTGAAGGAGGTCTCGGACAACAGCCTCGACGCGGTCGGGTCGCGCGACGGCGCGGTCGAGTTCCTCGCGGCCTCCGCGCTCCTCGCGGTCCACCTCTCGCGCCTCGGCGAGGAGATCGTCCTCTGGTCCTCCGCGGAGTTCGGCTTCGTGAGGCTCTCCGACGAGGTCGCGACGGGCTCGAGCCTCCTCCCGCAGAAGAAGAACCCCGACGGCGCGGAACTCGCGCGCGGCAAGGCGGGCCGCGTCATCGGCCACCTCGCGGCGCTCCTGACGACCATGAAGGGGCTCCCGCTCGCCTACAACAAGGACCTGCAGGAGGACAAGGAGGCGGTCTTCGACGCCTTCGACACGGTCGTCGCGGTCTCGGCAGCGCTCTCGGCGACGGTCGACGGGATCTCCTTCGACAAGGCGCGCTGCGCCGCGGCGCTCGAGGGCTTCCACCTCCTCGCGATCGAGCTCGCGGACTACCTCGCGCGGAAGGGGATGCCCTTCCGCCGCGCGCACGAGGTGGTCGGCCGCCTCGTGGCGAAGGCGGAGGCGAAGGGGATCGACGTGAGCGCGCTGCCCCTCGAGGACCTCCGGGCGGAGGCGGAGGAGTTCGGCCCCGACGTGCGCAAGGTCCTCGCCGTCCCCGCCGCGCTCAAGGCGAAAGGCGCTGCCGGCGGCACCGCCCCCGGCCGCGTGAAGCGGTCGCTCGCCTCCTGGAACCGCCGCGTCGGCTCCTGGTAGAGGAACGGGGGTCCGGGGGCGAACCTCCGCGGCCCCCGCCGGTTCCACCCGTATGCCGTACGAGGGCGAATCCGCGATCACGCGCTTCTACGACGGCGACTACGCCCACTTCCGGACGCCGTCGGGCGACGTCGCCTTCTACGTCGAGGAGGCCCTCCGCTCGGGGGGCCCGGTCCTCGAGTTCGGCTGCGGCACGGGCCGCGTCCTCGTCCCGACGGCCGGGAAGGGCATCGAGATCACGGGCGTCGACGGGAGCGAGGCCATGCTCCGGAGGCTCCGGGCGAAACTGCCGGAGGCCGACGTCCGCGTGGGCGACATGCGGGACTTCGACGCCGGGCGCGCCTACGCGCTGGTGACGATCCCGTTCCGCCCGATCGCCCACGTCATCGACGCTGAGGACCACGTCCGCCTCTTCGCGAACATGCGCCGCCACCTCGCGCCGGGGGGCCGCCTCGTCTTCGACTTCTTCCAGCCGAAGCTCGCGTTCCTCGCCGCGCCGCGGCCGGAGAAGCTCGACTTCGAGCGGACGGAGGGGGGGCTGCGGGTCCGGCGCTACTCGAGCACCGTCCCCCACCCCTCCCGGCAGGTCAACGAGGTGACCCTCCGGTGGGAAGTCGAGGACGCCCGGGGCGGGATCGAGCGGCAGGAGACCCGGTTCGAGATGCGCTGGTTCTACCGGTTCGAGCTGGAACACATCCTTGCCCGGGCCGGCCTCGAGGTGGAGGCGCTCTACGGGGACTTCGACCGGTCCGCGTTCGCCGACGACTCGCCGGAGATGATTTTCCTCGCCCGCGAAGCGTAGCTTCACGGGGTTCCGCGGCCCCCTCCCCCGAACCCCCTCCCCATTGCCCCTCCCGGGGATAGAATGGTCTCACGGTGCAGGTGGAGGTCTTGATGACGTGGCGTCACGTCGGACTCTTGGCCGTTCTCCTCTTCGCGGGATGCGGGGGGGGCTCCGGGGGCGGCGGCGGGCCCGAGCCGGTCACGTTCCAGGTGACGTCGATCCTCCCGCGAAGCTCGTCGGAGGACGTTCCGCTCTCCGAGGTGATCCTCGTCACCTTCTCGAAGCCCGTCGATGCGAGCTCCCTCACGCCGGACTCGTTCCGGGTCGTGGCCGAGAGCGGCGACGAGATCATCGGCACCCGCGTGGTCACGCCGCTGCCCCAGACCCAGGTGCGTTTCACGCCGCTCTCCGGCTACTACCCCTTCGCGACCCACACGATCGAGGTCACGACGGACGTCCTCGACCAGACCGGCGAGCCTTTGGACAAGGACTACGCCTTCCAGTTCCGGACCGAGGAGGAAGGCCCCGTCCTCCCGGTGCAGGCCCAGGTCGAGTCGAAGGGGAACCCGCTCTTCACCGGCCGCTTCCTCCACCGGATGACGCGGATCCCGGGCGGGCTCTTCCTCGTCGCCGGCGGCTATCCGCTCGACGGGGAGCCGGCGCTCGCGAGCGCCGAGCTCCTCTTCACGAACGGCACGAGCCAGCGGATCGTGCCCGGCCCCCTCGCCGCCCGCGCCGCGCACGTGCAGGTGACGCTCGCGGACGGCCGCGTTCTCCTTGCCGGCGGCGAGAGCTCCTCGTTCCCCTTCGTTCCCGTCGCGAGCTGCGAGATCTACGACCCGGTCGCCGGCACGTTCTCGTCGGCCGCCGTCCTCCACGCCGCGCGCTCCTTCGCGGATGCGGCGCTCCTCGCCGACGGCCGCGTGCTCGTCACGGGGGGCCAGGGGCTCGCGAACGACGGCGTGACGCTCATCTTCCGCGCCGACGCGGAGATCTACGATCCCGTCGCCGACGCATGGACGCTCGTCCCTTCGCGCATGGAGACCGGCCGCGCCTCGCACTTCTCGGCGACGACGCTGGCCGGCGACGTGGTGATCATCGGCGGCACGAGCGGGCTCCCCTCCGCGACGCTCTGGAGGGAGGACACGGGGGCCTTCTCCCTGCAGCTCGGCACGCCCTTCTTCGCGCACTTCTTCGGCGCGGGAACGGCGCTCGCGGACGGCCGGCCCTTCGTCGCGAGCGGCGTCGACTCGCGCGGCGTGACGATCTGGGACTCGCGCTACGGCTTCCTCGGCGCGGTGAACCAGATGCCGGACCCGCGGCCGTTCTCGACGGCGACGGCGTTCCCCGACGGGCGCGTGCTGCTGATCGGCGGCTTCGACCTGAACGCGAGCCCGCCGAAGATCCACGACACGATCGACGTCTTCCACCCGATCGGGGCGACCGGCCGCATCTTCCGCGCGCCGGTGACGCTGCCGAAGCCGACCTCGCACCACGCATCCGCGCTCGGCTCGGACGGCAAGGTGTGGATCACGGGCGGGATCGGCACCCTCGGCGAGGGCCTCCGCCAGGTCGTCGCCATCCGCCCCGAGGAGTGAGCCGCAGGCGCCGGCAGGGCCGCGGTCCGCTTCGCGACGGCTTCATGCGGACCCGCGCCCGTCCGGAGCGGACCTGGACCCGGCGGCCGGGGGGAAGAAGGGGCCCGGCTTCTGCTGCCCCCGGGCCCCCTGTGGTTCGTGCTCTCTAGAGGAACTGGACGACTTCCTCGACACCCTTCTTGACGGCTTCCGCGCTGGTGTCGAGCATCTTCTTCTCGTCCGGTGCGAGCTTCAGCTCGACGATCTGCTTCACGCCCTCGCGGCCGAGCCGGACGGGCACGCCCAGGTGGATGCCCTTGTAGCCGTACTCGCCGTCGAGGTAGGCGCAGGCGGGGACCATGTGGCCCGTGTCCTTGAGGATCGCCTCGACCATCACGACCGCGGAGCCCGCGGGAGCGTAGTAGGCGCTGCCGGTCTTCAGGAGCTTCACGATCTCGCCGCCGCCGCCGCGCGTGCGGGCGACGATCGCGTCGAGCCTGTCCTTCGGGATCAGCTCCGTCACCGTCACCCCGTTCACGGTGCTGAACCGCGGGAGCGGGACCATCTGGTCGCCGTGGCCGCCGAGGACCATCGCGTTCACGTCGCGGACGGAGACCTTGAGCTCCCACGCGAGGAAGCGGCGGAACCGCGCGGCGTCGAGGACGCCCGCCATGCCCACCACCCGCTCTCGCGGGAAGCCGGTCACCTTGTAGGCGACGTAGGACATCACGTCGAGCGGGTTCGTGATGACCACGACGATCGCGTCGGGGGCGTGCTTCCTGATCGCCGCCGAGACGTCCTTCAGGATCGTCGCGTTCGTCTTCAGGAGGTCCATCCGGTCCATGCCGGGCTTCCTCGCGATGCCGCTCGTGACCACGACGACATCGCTCTTCGCGAGCGCGGAGAGGTCGTTCGCCCCCTCCACCTTCGCGTCGAAGTCGAAGATCGCCCCGCACTGCGCCATGTCGAGCGCCTTGCCCTGCGGGAGGCCGTCGACGATGTCGATCATCGTGACGTCCGCGAGGTTTTTCGCCGCGATCTGGTAGGCGCAGGTCGCTCCGACGTTGCCCGCGCCGACGATGGAGACCTTGTGCATACCCCGCATTCTCGAACCGCGGGCCAGTTTTGGGGGGCCTCCCGCCCTCGCGCCGGGCGCTCCGGCGTAGAGGCCGGCGGCCGGGCGGCGGGACGGACCGGCTCGGGTCACTTCCCCGCCGTGGCGGTGATGAGGCTCGAGAACCGCTTCTGGTTCGCCTCGAACTCCGCGAGCGCCTCCTGCATCGTCGCGAGCGTCCGCTCGATGAGGTCGGCCCGCGACTCGTCGCCGAGGACGCCCAGCTTCCGCAGCGTCTCGAGATCCTGCACGGCCACCGCGACGCGGCCCGCCGCGTCGACGTAGTTGCGGGCGGCGTTGTAGAGGTGGACGTAGTCCGACTCCTTGTCGGAGGGCTTGTTGATGAGCTTCCACGGCGCCGTCTTCAGGTCCTCGGTGAGCGCCTGGAAGTTCTCGAAGGCCTTCGAGGCGGACGCGAGGCTCCGGGCGAGGCCGGGACGCATCTCGAGGACCGCGTCGTTCGCCGCGCGGGTGATGTCCTCCATCCTCGCGAAGACCGGCCCGATCCGGATCGCCGCGTCGTCGAGCCTCTGCACGATCGACTTCAGCCCCTCCCGGTTCTCCTTCAGGATCCCCTTCACCTCGGCCGCGGCCTCCCGCGCCTCGTCGAGGACCCCCTGCGCCTTGCCGCTCACCGTCGGCCAGTCGTCCTTGAGCCCCGTCGTCAGGGTCTCGACGTTGCCCACGATCCGATCGATGCGCGCCTTGTTGTCCTGGACCAGCGCGCGCAGATCGGTCGCCGCCTCCCGGAGCGCGACGAGCATGTCGCGGGCCTCGTTCTGCATGCCCCGGAGGTCGATCTCCTTCACCTTCTCGCGGGCGTCGAGGATGAGGCCGTTGAGGTTGTCCGCCGCCTCCCGGGCGACGCCGCCGAGCTCCTGGTAGCTGTCGACGAGCTCGTCCACGTTCGCGAGACGCTTGCCGACGAGGCGGTCCGACGTCTCGCGGGCGAGGTCGTTGCTCGTCCCGTAGTCGATGTTCATCTGGACGACGTTCGTGATCGACTTCGAGATCTTGAACACGCTGTCGACCGGGATCTCGATGTTCTTCCGGATCTCGATCGTCACCGCCACCCACCGGCTGCGGACCCCCTCGTGCGTGAACATCACGGTCTCGATGCTCAAGACCTGGCCCGCCCTCTGGCCCGCGACGAAGACGGTGTCGCCCCCCCCGATCCCCCCCGCGTCCCGGAAGTGGATGGTGAGGCGGCTCTTGTCCGCGAACTTCTCCGCGCCGCCGCTCACGATGTAGAGGCCGATCCCGAGGACAAGGAGCCCGACGACCACCACGAGGCCCGCCCGGATCTCCGCCGCCTTGCCGCCTGCCGCCATGTCCTAGCCTCCCAGGAGATCCTCCGCGAAGTCGCGGCTCGAGAGGCGGAGGGGGATCGGCCCTTCCGCCTTGCCTTGGATGAACTGCTGCACGACGGGGTCGGTCGTCGTCCGGATCTGCTCGGGCGTGCCCTCCGCGAGGACGAGCCCGCCGTGCATGAGGACCATCCGGTCCGCGATCCGGAACGCCGACTGCATCTCGTGCGTCACGACGATCGACGCGACCCCGAGCTTCTCGCCGAGGCCCATGATCAGCTCGTCGATCACCGCGAGCATCACCGGGTCGAGCCCGGCGCCGGGCTCGTCGTAGAAGATGATCTCGGGGTCGAGCGCGATCGCGCGCGCGAGCCCGACGCGCTTCTTCATGCCCCCGGAGAGCTGCGAGGGCACGAGGTGCTCGAAGTCCCGGAGCCCGACGAGCTCGAGCTTCAGCTTGATGATGATCGAGATGATCTTCTCGTCGAGGTCCGTGTGCTCGCGGAGCGGCAGCGCGATGTTCTCGCCGACGGTCATCGAGTTGTAGAGAGCGCCCGACTGGAAGAGGACGCCGAAGCGCTTCTTGATCGGGTAGAGCTCCTGCTCGCTCAACTTCGTGATTTCCTGGCCGAAGAGCTCGACCGTCCCGCTGTCCGGCTTCTCCGCTCCGATCATGAGCCGGAGCATCGTGCTCTTGCCGTGCCCCGATCCGCCCATGATCACGAGCGTCTCGCCCTTCCGGACCTCGAGATTCACCCCCTTGAGGATCGGCCGGCCGTCGTAGCTCATGCGGACGTCGCGGCAGCGGACGATCACGTCGCCCTTCTTGAACTGGCTGTCCCGATCGACCCCGGAAGTCCCCTTGGCGCCCATGTGCTCCGTCAGACGATGTAGAGGGCCACGGTGATGATGCAGTCCGCGACGATGATCAGGATGATCGAGTAGACGACCGCGTTCGTGGTCGCGCGCCCGACCCCCTCGGCGCCGCCGGAGACCTGCAGCCCCTGCGCGAGGCCGACGAGGCCGACGATGCCGCCGAAGATCGCGCTCTTCATGCCGCCGACCCAGACGTCCTTCACCTTCATCGCGTCGAGCATCTTGTCGTAGAACTGCGCCCAGGAGAGGTCGAGCATGGCGTAGTAGACGAGGTAGCCGCCGTAGATCCCGAAGATGTTGCCGAGGAGCGTGACGATCGGGACCATCACGATCACCGCGAGGAGCCTCGGGACGCAGAGGAACCGGATGGGGTTCAGGGCGGAGGCCTCGAGCGCCATCAGCTCCTCCCCGACCTTCATCGTCCCGATCTCGGCCGCGAGCGACGCGCCCGCGAAGCCCGACATGATGATCGCCGTGAGCAGCGGCGAGAGCTCGCGCCAGAAGCCGACCCCCATGACGCTCGCGGTGTACTCGACCGCGCCGAAGATCTTGAGGATGTCGGCGACGGTGACCGCCAGCGTCACGCCGACGAAGAAGTTGACGAGGAATACGATCGGGATCGAGTTGACCCCCATGCGCACGGCCTGCCTCGCCGTCTCGTGCATGCGGACCCGGAACCCCTTGAGGGGCCCGATCACGAGCCAGTAGAGGAAGTCGAGGAAGAGCCGGAGGCAGCCGAGGACGAACCAGAAGATCTCGAGCCCCGAGCGGCCGAGCGCCGTGATCGTCCTCACGCGGCACCCCCCCGCCCGGGCCGCGCGTGCGCCGAGGGGCCTTCCGCCCCGGGAGTCCCGCCCCGCATCCGCGTCACGGCCTCGCGCTTCGCCCCGCAGGATTCATCGGGCTACCCCTCGAGCGCGGCCTCGCGCGTCTCGCGGATCTGGAAGATGCGATCGAGATTCGCGAGCTGGAACACGCCCAGGACCTTGGCCGACAGGTTGCAGAGCAGGAGCTTCCCGGAGTAGGCCTGGACCTTCTGGAGGGCCTCGATGAGCGTCGCGAGCCCGGACGAATCGACGAACGAGACGCCGTCCATGTCGATGACGAGCTTTCTCACCTTGCCGTCGAGCGCCACCTTCAGCTCCCCGCGCAGCTCCGGGGAGGAGTAGATGTCCACGCTCCCGCTGATCGAGACCACGGTCGCGTCGGGAAGCGCCTCGCGTTTCACCTGAATCGTCATCGTCCACTCCGGTCCTTCCTCGGCTCCCCGGGGCGCGCGAGCCGCTTCCGCATCGTCAGGCTCGTCCCTCCCCAGCGGTTCTTCGTGTAGGTCACCTCGTCCATCACCTTTCGCATCAGGTGCACGCCCAGTCCTCCGGGCCGCACGTCGTCGAGCGGCCGGCTCTTGATCCGCGAAGGATCCACGAACTTCCCGTAGTCGTCGATACGCACCTCGAAGAAGTCGTCCGCGAACGCGAACGAGAGATCGATCCGCTCGCGGTCCGAGTTGCAGTAGCAGTGCCGGATGACGTTCGCGCACCCCTCGGTGACCGCCAGCTCGACCTCGTTCACGGCTTCGCGCGGAAGCCCTGCCAGCGACGCGATCTCCTGGATGAGCGTCCGTATCGGCTCAAGGTAGCTGACATCCGACGGGATGGTGACGCGAATCCCCCGCCCGCGGTCAGCCACGCGCCGCCTCCGGCCCCCCCGCCCCCTCGACCGCTCCGGCCGCCGGCAGGACCTCCCCGCCGGACGTCGCGACCGGCATCCCGCCGTTCCTCGACCACCACGCCTGCCAGCGGGTGACGATCCCGAACCGCACGTCGCTCGGGAGGTAGGGCCGGTAGCCGAAGTCCTCGCCGCCCGGGGAGAGGTCCCGGATCGCCCCGTAGGCCACGAGCCGGATCTGCGCGTCGTCGTCGAGGAGGAGGCGGAAGGCCTCCGGAAGCTGCTCCTTGTCCTTCCGCTCCGCGAACGTCGCCACCGCCTTGCTCCGCTTCACGTAGTCGGGGTGGTAGAGGTCCTGCGGATACTCCGCTCGGGTCTCCACGCCCCGGCACCCCGCCACGGCGATCCATGCGGGCAGAAGCCCCCAGAGGAGGTTCGAACGGCTCCGGAACGCCAAGACGCGAGGCATGATAATGGAGGCGGGGCCCACGGAAGAGGTTCGGCTCCCCGCTAGCGCCGGCACAAGAGCCCGTTTCGTTCGTACCATTCGGCGGTTTCGCGGATCCCGTCGTCGAGCGGTACGAGCGGCCGCCAACCGAGCTCCTCCTCCGCCCGCGCCGCGGAGCAGAGCCAGAGCCGCGCCTTGAGCTCCCTCGCCTTGTCGCGGGAAAAGACCGGCGCGCGGCCGAGCATCCCCATGACCTCGTCCGAAAAGGCCGCCGCGAGATCGAGCAGGAAGTCGGGCAGCGGGATCCGCCTCGGCCTCCGCCCGAGGGCGGCCCCCATGCTCCGCGCGATCTCCGGGTAGCCGTACCCTGCCCCGTCCGACAGGAAGTAGGTCCTCCCCCGCGCCCCCTCCGCCTCCGCTGCCAGCAGGATGCCCCGGGCAACATCCCGCGCGTGGAGGAGATTGAAGCGCCGTCCGGGTCCCTCGAGCCCCGGCGCGATGCCCTTCGAGGCGAGGCGGAAGAAAGGCAGGAGCGCGAGGTCCCTCGGCCCGTAGATGGCAGGGGGCCGGAGGATCGAGAACGGGATCCTCGCGGCTCTCACGGCCTCCTCGCCGAGGAGCTTGCTCCGGCCGTAGTGGGTCAGGGGGTGCGGGGGCAGGTCCTCCGTGACCGGGCGTCCGTCGGCGCTCGGCCCCGCCGCGGCCTGGCTGGAGACGAGGACGAAGCGCCGGACGGCGGGCGCGTGCTCGGCGACGGCGGCCGCGAGGCGCGCCGCCCCCCCCGCGTTGACCTCCCGGAACTCCACCGGGGACCTTGCCGCGATGAGCCCGGCGACGTGGAAGACGACGTCCACCCCTTGGACGGCCTCCGCGAGCCCCTCCTTGCCGCGCAGGTCGCCGCGCGCCACCTCGACGGGGCGGCCACCGAGGGCCCTCTCCGGCCTGCCGGGCCGGAGGAGACAACGGACGCGGAACCCCTGTTCCAATAGCAGGTCCACGAGGTGGCTGCCGAGGAAGCCGTGGCCGCCCGTGACGAGGGCTCTTCGTTCGTTGGGCCTTGTCATCAAGGGACTTGCGTTCGCGCGCTTCTGGAACGAGCGGCTATTCTATTGACACCCCGGGGGGCCGGCGATAGGAATACGCTCGATCTTCGCCGGCTCAGGGGGGGCCATTTCCCGTAGAATCTGCCGGCAATCTGCGCGTGAACCTCTTCGACAAGTGCCGCAAGTTCGACCGCGCCGAGGAAGTCCACGCGCGCGGGCTGATGCCCTATTTCCACGCCATCTCGGAGACCGACCACGGGACCGAGGTGACGATGGAGGGCCGCCGGGTCCTGATGATCGGGTCGAACAACTACCTCGGCCTGACCCACCACCCCCGCGTGCAGGAGGCCGCCCTGAAGGCGGTCCGGGACTTCGGGACGGGATGCAGCGGCTCCCGGTTCCTGAACGGGACCCTCGACCTCCACCACCGGCTCGAGGAGGCGCTCGCGGACTTCTTCGGGACGGAGGCGGCCCTCGTCTTCAGCACCGGGTTCCAGACGAACCTCGGCGTCCTGAGCGTGCTCGCGGGCAAGAACGACCTGATCTTCTGCGACCGGGACAACCACGCCTCGATCTTCGACGGGGCGCGGCTCTCCTACGGCTCGCTCAAGAAGTACCGGCACAACGACCTGGACGAGCTCGAGCGCCTGCTCGCGGAGTCGCCGGCGGGGAAGGGCAAGCTGATCGTCGCCGACGGCATCTTCAGCATGCTCGGCGACATGGTCGACCTGCCCCGGCTGCGCGCGCTGGCAGACCGCTACGGCGCGGCGCTCTGCATCGACGACGCCCACGGCATCGGGGTCGTCGGCGAGGGCGGGCGCGGCACCGCGTCGCACTTCGGGACCAAGGTCGAGCTCCTCACGGGGACGTTCTCGAAGTCGTTCGGCAGCCTCGGGGGGTTCGTCGCCGGCGAGCGGCAGGTGATCGACTTCGTGAAGTACACCGCCCGCCCGATGATCTTCTCCGCGGCGATGACGCCGAGCAACGCGGCGGCGGCGCTCGCGGCCCTCGAGGTCATGCGCACGGAGCCGCAGCACATCGAGCGCCTCCGCGACATCGTCGAGTACGCCCGGAGCGGGCTGCGCAAGATGGGCGTGGAGGTGCACTCGCACCCGAGCGCGATCCTCCCGATCGTCATCGGCGGCGACTTCGAGACCTTCGCGACCTGGCGCCGGCTGTTCGAGGAGGGGGTGTTCGTCAACGCCGTCGTCTCCCCCGCCGTCCAGCCCGGCATGGGCATGCTGCGCACGTCCTACATGGCGACGCACACGCACGAGCAGATCGACCGCTGCCTCGCGATCTTCTCGCGGGTCCTCGCCGAGCAGCACCTCGTCCGGTGACGCTCCTCCTGCGCGCGGTCGCGGGACGAAGGGACCTCCGCCTCTTCCGCGACCTGCCGGCGCGGCTCTACCGCGGCGACGCCTCCTTCGTCCCGATGCTCGACCCGGCGTTCGCCGCCGTGATGGACCGCCGGAAGAACCCCTTCTGGCGCCACGCCGAGGCGCAGGAGTGGATCCTCCTCGAGGGCGGCGAGCCCAGGGGCCGCATCGGCGCCTGCGTGGACAAGGACCTCGACGCGCGCGCCAGGGGCTGCGGCGTCGTCGGGTTCTTCGACTGCGCGGACGACCCGGCGGCCGCGACGGCGCTCTTCGGGGCCGCGGAGGCATGGCTCCGCGAGCGCGGCTGCGAGCGCGTGCGCGGGCCGCTCAACTACTCGATCCACGACACGGCGGGAGTGCTCGTCGACGGGTTCGACACGCCCCCGGTCGTGGACACCGTGTGGAACCCGCCGCACGTGCCCGGGCTCTGGGAGGCAGGGGGGTTCCGGGGGGCGCAGGACCTCCTCGGCCTCTCGGGGCCGCTCGAGTTCCAGGGCCCCGAGCGCGCCCGGCGGTTCGCCGATCGCGCGAAGCGGCAGGGCATCGTCGCCCGCCCGCTCGACCTCTCCCGCTTCGAGGAGGAGGTGGACGTCGCACGGCAGATCTACAACGCGGCGTGGGACGACAACTGGGGCCACGTCCCCGTGGGGCGCGAGGAGTTCCTCTTCAAGGCGAAGGACCTGAGGGCGGTGCTCGATCCCGACCTCGTGCGGATCGCCGAGGCGGACGGGAAGCCGGTCGGGTTCCTGCTCGCGCTTCCCGACCTGAACGTCGCGGCCAAGGCGAGCCGCGGGCATCTCCTGCCGTGGGGCTGGCTGCGCCTCCTTCGCGCGAAGCGCTGCGGCCGGTGCCGCGTGGTCGCGCTCGGCGTCCTGCCCGGATACCGCGTGCGCGGCATCGAGGCGCTGCTCCTCTCCGAGAGCTTCGCCGCGATCGGCGGCCGCTACCCGTGGTGCGAGGCCTCCTGGGTACTCGCGGACAACAAGGCGCTCCTGAACGGCCTCGGGCTCTACAACTTGACGCCCTACAAGCGGTGGCGCCTCTACGAGAAGTCGATTTGAACCCGGATTCGGGCCGATGCAGGGGACGGGCTTCGCCCGCCGCTGATCGGCCAGGGCGTGCGCGCTTCCGCACGGGACTTTGGCCCCGTTCCCGGCTCGCGGGCGCGATGCGCGGTAGCATGGAGCGCATGGGCCGGCGGGCGCTCCTCCTGCTCCTCGCCGCCGCCGCGGCGACGGCGGAGGACGCCGACGGGTACTTCGAGGTCGGCGTCGCGTACCTGCGCCGGGGCTTCTTCGGACCCGCGCGGCGCGCCTTCGGCGAGAGCCTGCTGCAGGCGCCCGGGGAGCCCGTCCCCCTCGCGTTCATGGGGCTTGCCGCCGCCGCCGAGGGGCGCGCCCCCAAGGAGGCGGCCTTCCTCCTGCGGGAGGCGTACCGGAACCTGCCGGAAGGCAAGACCCTCCGGCTGGACCTCGAGGCACTCCTCCCCTCCCGGCGCGCCCTCCGCCTCCTCGACGACCAGTACCGCCGCCGGCTCGGGCACGCGGCCGCCGGGGACCTCCGGGACGTGCTCTCCGTCGCCGCCTTCCTCGAGGTCCAGCGAGGGAGCGGGAAGACGCCCGCGCTCGACCGGCTCCTGCGCGAGTTCGAAGGCGACGCCTACGCTACTCGGCTCCGGGCAGGAGCTTCCCCTTGTTCTCCTCCCACCAGTCCTCCCACTTCTTCTGGACCGTCCGGCGCTGACGCTGGTTCGCGTTCGAGTCGAACCCGAAGCTGACCGCGGTCCCCGTGGCCGCCTTGGTGATCTCGCCGAGCGCGCGGTCGCACATGTAGCCCACGGTGCCGTCCTTGCCGCCGAGCTGCCGGATCAGCGCGGGGATGGCGGATACGGCATCCTTGCCGTACATGCCGAGCGACCACGCCGCGGCGCGGCACACGAGGTCGTAGGGGTCGTTCTCGAGCGCGTCCACGAGCGCGGGGATCGCGGTCGGATGGCGCAGGTCGCCGAGCGACACCGCGGCGTTGTAGCGCGTCGTGTTGGGCGTTTTCTTGTCGGCGAGCTTCCCGATGTATTCCGCGACGAGCCGTTCCCGCTCGATCTCCTCGGCCGACCGCTGCGGCGGCATCTCGACCGGCGGGAGGGGCTCCGGCGGCGGCTTCGCGGCAGGGGCCTCCCCGCGCAGCTGACGGAGCTCGTTCCGCGCCGCCTCCACCTCGTCGCGCACGAGCTGCGTGCGGTTCGCGATCGCCTTCGCCACCGCCTCGAGGTCGTCGAGCCTCGCCCGCAGATCGCGCCCCGCCCGCGTGGAGTCCTCGGTGAGCGCGTTGACCGCGAGACTCAGCGCGTTGACGTCCCCCCGCTGCCGCTCGTCGTTGCCCTTGAGATCGGAAAGGGCCCCGCGGGTCTGCTGGTCGAGCGCATCGAGCTTGCGCTCGAGCGGCTCGAGGTCGCGCGCCGACAGGAGGTCGCCGCGCAGCTGCTGCTGCGGCGGCCGCGTCAGCTCGCGGACGAGGAGGAAGGTCGTCACGCCGACGACGTAGAGGAGCGCCACGAGGACGAGGACGCGCGATCCCTGGGCGGGCGCCGGCGCCAGGGCAGGCGCCGCGGGCCGGGTCGCGGCGACGGGCGCGTCGAGCACGCAGGCGTCGCACAGGAACCCGCCCGGGACGGCGCGCGCGCGGTGGGACTCGATGTCCGCCTGGGGAATCGAGATGCCGCACCTGCGACAGAAGTGGAGCTCGATCGCCTCGGATCCGGGGGCCGCCTCGGGGGTCATACGAGGATTGTAAACGCGCGCCGGGCGGCGTACGGCGCGGGTCCGGGCGGGGGGGGCGCGGGGGGACCGGGACCGGGGCTACGTGATCCCGACCCGCTCCTTCATCATCCGGCCGACCTTGAACTTCACGACCTTCTTCTTCGGGACCTCGACCTTCTCGAGCGTCCGCGGATTCTGTGCCTTCCGGGCGGCCCGCTCCTTGATCTCGAAGACCCCGAATTCCCGGAACTCCAGCCGGTTGCCCTTGCCGAGCTCCGTGATGATCTCGTCGAGGAACATCTGGATGATGTCCTTCGTGATGACCTTGGTCTGCCCGGTGCGGTCGGCGATCCGGCTCACCAACTCCTTCTTGGTCACCGTCTTGCCGTCGAAATCGTCGGGGTCTGAGGCCGCGCCGGAGCGTGAGGAGGAGGAAACATCACCCGTCATAGGTCGTGCCCTATCCGTGTAAGTGCCGAAGCGTCTTATTTCCTTTATCCATCGGCTCTTACGTCCTTGAATCTAGACGGGACCCCGAAACCGTCAATCATTTTCTTTCTGGAACCCTTGTCAGGCCAAGGGTTTACGAACGCGAGCCCTTCCGAGGGTCCAGCGCGGCCGCATTTCGGACACAAGCCATTTACCACAAACAACTTACGTCGCCACCTAGGTCCGATTCCGGCGTTCCCACCCCCCCTTTTCGCCGCCCGAAAGGGCCGCCGGAAGTCCAAGGCGCCCGTCGACCGTCCGCGGGGCGGGGCCGGCGGGGGACGCGACGCCGGAGTGGGCGTTTTTTCCCGTCGGGACCCGGGTCGGGCTCGGGCGACGCTGTGTCACTGGGCTATAGTGCCGTCCCGTGGCCCAAGACCTTCCCGACACCCTTGCGCTCCGTGAGATCAAGTTCGGCGAACGCGTCCCGCCCGCGAGGCGGGTCAAGGTCGCGTGGGACCTTCTGGGCGCCGGCCGGATCTACGACGCCCTGGACGTCTTCCTCCTCGCGAACGACGAGAAGGGCATCTCGGAGATCCGGGCCAAGGCCCTTCTCGAGGGGCTTCCGGTCCTTCTCCTGATGCTCAAGCGCGCGGGGCACACCCCGGATCCCAAGGAATGGTCCCGGGCTGCGGAGAAGGCCTTTTCCGACGGGCGCTACCGCGAGGCATTCCGGTGCTTCCTCGAGGCGGGCGACGAGGCGGGGCTCGAGCGGGTCCGCGAGAAGCTCCCCGGCTACGACATCTACACGCCCCAGGGCAAGTAGAAGGCCTCCGGGCGGCGCGGAAGCCGCGGGCGCGGACGGCCACGGGAAACACCTGCGGGCGATCAGTCCCCGCGGACCTTCTTCAGGTGGCGCTCGTACGCCTGCTCGAGGTCCTTCCACTGGGCCTCGTCCTTGAGCCCGAGGATCTCCGCGAACGCATCGTCGGCGCTCTTGAACTTCTCGACGACCGAGGCGTCCGTCCGGTAGCGCTCGGGCTTTCTTCCCCCGCGGAACGCCGTGAGGGCGAGGTCCAGGAGTTTCGCGCGGTGCTTCCCGTCGTCGGCCTCGTGGAGGAAGTGGACGAGGAGCCACGCATGGGCGTAGAGGAGCTTCGCCGCGATCCCCTCCTGCGACCCGAGCCATTGCGACGCGGCCTCGGGCAGCTCGTCCCGCTCCCCGATCAGCGCCATCCAGTGGCCGAGGTTCTTGCCGTAATTGTCCGGGCGCAGCTGCACCAGCTCCCGAAGGGGAACGGGCGGGACGCCGTTGTCGCGCATCCCGCGCAGGAACTCGATGCGACGCGGCGGCATCCCGGAGAAGGTGGCCTTGCCCGACGCGGGGTCGAGGTCGATGCCGCCGCCGAGGAACTCCGCGAGCCCCTCCGAGAGCCAGATGCCGTTCCACTCCTCCATGTAGTTCTCGAACTTCTTCACGGGATCGCCCGAGTAGTGCCACTGGAGCTGGTGGAACGCCTCGTGCGCGAGGTCGCCGCCGAAGAGCGCCTTCTCGCTCGCCTCGGTCGGTTCGCGGAGCACCGTCCACTTGGTGCGGAGCGAGAAGAAGCCCGGGATGTCGCCCACCGCGTCGAGCCCCTCGCCCTCGCGCGCGAACTTGGAGACGTCGTCCACCGTCGGCACGACGAGGTTGCAGTAGTACTTCCCCGCCTCGACCGGCGCGAGGCCGAGCGGCTCGCGGATCTTCCGGTCGAACTCCTCGCGGAGGAGCTTCAGCGCGGCCGCCCACTTCTTCCCCTCGTAGTGGATCGCGGCAGCCTCCTTGGCCGCGTCTTCGCGCTCCTCGAAGGCGAGCAGCAGGACGAACGGCGCCTCGGCGACCGACGCGAAACCGACCTTCCGCGGACCCGCCGCGAGCAGCGGCTTCGCGGTGCGGATGAAGCGCTCCGTCGGCTCCGCGGCCGGGTTCTCGTCGAGCTTTCTCTTCCACGCGACGAACTCCTCGATCTTCGCGGTCACCTCGCCGTACTTCTCCGGCTTCAACCAGAGGCTCTTGCCCGGCTTCACCTCGAGCGCGTCGAAGTACTCCTGCAGCTCGGCGGGCGTCTCCTTCGACGCCTCGATCTGCTGCCAGATCGCGTCGAAGTCCGGGTACGCGCGGAGGTCCTTGTTCCCCGCCCGCACGTTCGCCTGCTGGTCGGAGGGGTCCTTCCGGAGGAGCGCGTCCTGGATCCGCCCCTCCTTGTCCGACCAGAAGGCCTGGTCCGCCCCGTACTTCCCGCGCCCCTCCGCGACCAGCGCGCGCAGCTCGTCGGCCGAGAGCGCCATGAGCCTCGGCTCCTGCCTCGCCCACCACTCGACGGCGCTCTCGCCCTTCGTCCCCCCCGCGCCCCCCCCGCCTCCGCCCGCGAGGACGACCGCGACGACCGCGACGACCGCCACGACGCCGACGCCGATGAAGAGCGGCATCTTCGACTTGCGCGTGGCGCCTTCCGCGCCGCGCCGCGACGGGCGCTCCGCGGAGGGCTCCGCGGCGCGACGACGGCCCGGCGCGGGCGCCGGCGCAACGGCCTTGTCCCTCGGCGTGAAGGCGGGCCCCGACTCCTTGAGCGACTTCTTCACGGCGGTGGCCTCGCCCACGACGAGGATCGCGCCGCAGCTCGCGCACGCGAACTTGGAGCCGCTCTGGAGCTTGCTGATGTCGAGCATGGTGCCGCACTGGGCGCACTTCTGGCGACGCATGGTTCCCTTCTACTCGATCGATGCGTAGGTCGCACGCTGCAGCGCGCGCCACGCCTCCGATCCCTTGACCTCGAAACACTCCTCGAAGAACAGGATCCCCTTGCCGGTCCCCTCGATCTGCGCGCGCAGGAACCGCTCGAGCTGCGGCCGGCGCTCCCTCTCCAGGTGGCGCACGAGGAGCCAGGCAAGGTCGGTGTAGCCGCCGTCCGGGAGGATCAGGTCGGCGGGAAGATCCCCCTCCACGTCCGCCCGGAACGACAGGTGCTCCCACCGCCCGAGCCGGCCGCGACGGTTCACGACCGCGTCGAGCCGCGGCATCTGCCACGGGCCCCTGAGCGCCTGGCCCTCGATCGGCGCCTTCACGCGGCGCGACGCGAGGTAGGCGGGGAGCCCTTCCTTGAGCCAGTAGTCCTCCGACCGGATCCAGTGGTTGATCGTCGGGTCCTTCGGATCCTGTCCGAAGCGTCGGAGGATCTGCAGGGCGCCCAGGTACGCGGCGGTCTCGCGGAAGAGATCCATCGCCGTCGCGTCCGCGGGCTCCGCAAGGTACGCCCAGCCCGTCGCCTCGTGGAGGAACCCGAGCCGGTAGGGAGGCTCCGCCTCGTCGCGGTGGAGGCGCTGGACGAGATCCGCGTACGACTCGCGGTCGGAGAACACCCACTGCGGCAGCAGCTCGCTCGCATCGAGCGGATGCGCGCGGAACGTCTCCGGGAAGAGCGTGCGCAGGTCCTCGACGAGATCCGCGTAGATCCCCGTCCAGTCGGCGAGCCGCCTGTGGTGCACCTCGCGGCGCCCGGCGAGCCGCGCCTCCTCCTCCGCGGGGTCCGCCTCCGGGTCCCGCGCGAGGTCGCGTGCCGCGTAGAAGACGAGGAAGGGTCCGACGCGAACGTGGACGAACGGGTAGTCCGCGTGGATCGACGCCTTCGCCCGGAGGAGCGCGCGCTGCTCGGCCGCGTAGGACGGGTCCCCCTCGAGCCGGTCGAGGTGCGCGGCCGCCTCCCCGAGCCTCGCCCGCTCCACCTCGAACTCCTCGCGCGTGAGGAAGACGGGGCGTCCCTCCTCGACCCACGGACCGTACCGGTCGAGCAGCTCGATCATCTCGGGGGTCGGCGCGCGCGTCTCGACGATCCGCCTCCAGGTGGCCTCGAACCCCTCGATGTCCCGGAGGGTGCGCCGGCCGGCGAGCGCGTTCGCCTCGAGGTCCTCGGGGTCGAGCTCGAGGATGCGCTCGGCGGCCCACGCCGCCCGGCGCCCCCACCACTCCGCGTCCGCGTCGAAGCCGAAGCGCCGCCCCTCCTCGAGGAGCCGGCGGAGCTCCCGGGGGGCGAGGACCTTCTCGGCGGACGAGCCCGCGCCGGTCGCCGCGTTCCACCAGGGGTCGCGGTCGGGACGGGAGGCGGGCGGCCCGGGGATCGCCGACGGCCCCGCCCCGCGATCCTCGGAGCATGCCCCGAGCAGGAGGAGGGGGAGCGCGAGGACGAATCGCACGACGCGAGGATTGTAACGAAGGGGCGGCGTACGATGCCCGCGTGCTTCCCCCGGGACTCGCCGACCGGCTGAGAGCGCTCGCCGACCGCCCTGACCCCCGCCGGCTCGATCGGGACCCTCTGGGCCTCGTGCGGCAGGCAAGGGACAAGGAGACGTCCGCCCTCCTCGGAGCGCTCCTCGCGTTCGGGAGCGCGAGGTCGATCCGCCGGTCGCTCGCGATCGCGATCGAGGCGGTCGAGGCCGGCAGGCCGCTCGGGCGGGGGTTCCGGCACCGCTGGATCACGGGCAGGGATATCGACCGGCTGCTCGACCGGGTCAGGGAGGCGAGAGCGAGGCACGGCTCGCTCGAGGACTTCTTCCTTCGGGGCGACGACGGCGACCTCGGGCACGCGCTCGACCGTTTCGCGGGGGGGCTCCGGGGGCCGCGGCCCGGCAGGGGGCTCCGCTTCCTCCTGCCGCGGCCGGGGGACGGGAGCGCCTGCAAGCGGCCGCTGCTCTTCCTGCGGTGGGTCGTGCGGAACGGCGGGGAGGACCTCGGGCTCTGGCGGCGCGTCGACCCCGCGCGGCTCCTCGTGCCGCTCGACACGCACGTGCACCGGATCGCCTACGGCCTCGGGCTCACGTCGCGGAAGACGCCCTCGTGGAAGACGGCGCTCGAGGTGACCGCGTCGCTCCGCGAGGCGGACGCGCGCGACCCCGCGAGGTTCGACTTCGCGCTCGCGCACCTGGGGATCCTCGGCGACTGCCCCCGGAGCCCCCTCCCTTCGAAGTGCGCGCCGTGCCCGCTCCGGCCGTGGTGCCGCGCGTGGAGGTAGCGCGCTACCACTCGATGTCGTGCTTTCTCCCCTCGGCCTCGGCCCACTGCTTCGCCTCGGCCGTGGTCTCGAACGTCTCGCCCTCGACCAGCTGGGAGAGCGCCCACCGCGTGTACGGCACGTTGCCGCTCCACTCCATCCACCGCTCCTTCCACCAGGACTCCGGCGGGTTGTTCGGGTCGTTCGGGTTCGCGGCGTGGGGCTCGTCGAGCTTCTCGGCGAGCTGCCGGAACGCGGGCTTCCACTTGATGTAGCCGAAGTAGCGCGTCGCGGCCTTGTGCGTCTCGCGCGTGTCGCGCTGGAAGAGCTTCTGCGCCTCGGAGATCGCGGCCTTGTTGTCGAACCCGAGCTTCCCCATCCCGACGAAGGCGGCGCAGATGACGTCGGTGCGCTTCTCCGTCTTGAGGACGCCGAGGAGGATCTTCCCGGCGGCGTCCTTCGACTTCCCCTGCCGCGCGACGGCGACCGCGGCGGCGACGGCGACCGTCACCTCCTTGTCCTTCAGGTACTTCGCGGCGGCCTTGAGCACGTCGGGATGGTCCCAGCCGCCGAGACGCTCGAGCAGGAGGACCTCCTTCGCCGGGTCCTTCGCCTCCTTCATCTCCTTCTCGAACCGCGCGATCTCCCCGCGGGCGACCGCCGCGTCCTCGACCGCCGTGCCGGGGTCGGGGATCTCGATCTCGGCGGCGGTCTTCTTCTTCGGCTGCTCGGCCGCGGGTTTCTCGTCTTCCGCGAGAGCGACCGCGGGCAGGAGGAGCAGGATGGCGAAACGTCTCATGGGCATCTCCGGTCTCCCACCGAGGATAGCAGGTCCGCAAGCAGGCCTTGGCTCGCCCGGCGGGGCGGCGTAGGATGCCCTGCCCCAGACGCCATGCCCCCGAAACCGCTTGCCGACCTCCGCGAATTCGACCTCGAGAAGCTCGAATTCGGCCCGGACGCGATCCGGAAGTACAACCCGCACCGCCACGAGATGGAGCTCCTCACGGGGGTGATCGCGTTCCGGCCCGACGCGGGCCTGATCATCGGCGAGCACCTCGCGAAACCCGACGCCTTCTGGGTGCGGGGCCACGTGCCCGGCCGGCCGCTCATGCCCGGCGTGCTCATGGTCGAGCTCGCGGCGCAGCTGTGCTCCGTCTACTGGCGCGCGCAGTTCCCGGACCACCCGGGCTTCTTCGGCTTCGGCGGCATCGAGGCGACGCGATTCCGCGGCACGGTGGCGCCGGGCGACCGCCTGATCGTGGTCGGCAAGCCGGTCGAGGTGAAGCCGCGCCGCGCGATCTTCGACGCGCAGGGGTTCGTCGGCGACCGGATGGTCTTCGAGACGCGCATCATCGGCGTCCCGTTCTGAGGGAGCGGATCAGAACGCCCCGATGAGGCCGACGACGCAGGCGGTGAGCTGGCACGCCAGCGAGCCCGCGACCATCGCCCGGAGCGCCAGCCGCGCGAAGTCCGGACGGCGCTCCGGCGCGAGGGCGGAGAGGCCGCCGATCTGGATGCCGATCGACCCGAAGTTGGCGAAGCCGCAGAGCGCGTAGGTCGAGAGGACCGCGGCGCGCGTCGAGATCCCGCCCGCCTTGACCATGTCCGAGAGGTCCTTGTAGGCGAGGAACTCGTTGAAGATCGTCTTCGTGCCGAGAAGCTCGCCTACGCGGAGGCAGTCGTCCCCGGGTACGCCCATCAGCCACGCGAACGGGGCGAAGACCCAGGCGTAGAGGTTGCGGAACGTGAGGTCGCTCCCGGGGCTCACCTCCCGCGCGATGAAGACGACGACCCAGTCGAGCATCGCGATGAGTGCCACGAACACGAGGATCATCGCGCCGATGTTCACGGCGAGCCGCATGCCCTGCGTCACGCCGTTCGCGAGCGCGTCGAGGACGCTCGTCCCGATCCGATCGCGGCTCACCTCGGCCCCCTCTCGCGTCTCCGCGACCTCCGTCTCGGGCACGAACAGCTTCGCGAACACGAACGCGGCGGGCGCGCTCATCACGGAGGCGCAGATGAGGTCCGCGCCGCCGCGCGCGAGCCCCGCGCCCTCGAGGAACCCGACGTACACGGCGAAGACGGTTCCCGCGATCGTCGCGAAGCCCCCCGTCATGAGCGCCATGATCTCGCTCCGCGTCATCCGCGCGAGGTAGGGCCGGACGAGCAGCGGCGCCTCCGTCTGCCCGACGAACACGTTCGCGGCGGTCGCGAGCGACTCCGCGCCGGAGGCGCCGAGGCCCCGGTGGAGGATCCGGCCGAGGAACCCGACGATCCGCGGCAGGATGCCCGCGTAGTAGAGAAGCGACATGAGCGAGCTGAAGACGAGGAGGATCGCGGTCACGTCGATCGCGAACACGAAGGGCCCCTCGCGCACGATCCCGCCGAAGACGAATCCCGCGCCCGCCTTCGCGAACTCCGCGACCTTGGAGATGCCCGCGGCGACGCCGGTGAGCGCGCGATAGACGAAGTCCCCGGGCAGTCGGCCCGCCCAGAGCAGCACGGGCACCGCGGCGAGCCCCGCGAAGGACGCCGCGCGGAGCGCGAGCGCGCGCGGCCTCTCCGGGAGCAGCGCTACGCCGAGCGCGAGAACGAGCGCGATGCCCGTGAACCACGGCCGGTCGAAGTGGCGGCACGCCTCCCGGAGGACGATCGCCGCGCCGACGACCCCGAGCCCCTTCGCGACGAGCCGCGCGAACTCCCCGACCCGCGGCAGGAGGAGCGCCGCGAGGCACGCCCCCGACGTGGCCGTCGCGGCAACGCGCACCCACTCCGGCCGCACGAGGAAGAGCGCGAGCCACGCCTGGAGCAGCGTCCCGAGGACGACGACGCGCCACGGGATCTTCCGCCGGTCGGAGGAGCACGCGTACCCGATGCCGAGGAGGACGAGGATGCCGAAGAGCGAGACGAGCCGCTCCATGGGCGCGGAGGATACGAAAAGGGGGGGCGCGGGGGGGAATCAGCCGCCGAGGAGGACGGTCGCGACGGTCAGGCAGTTCAACGCCATGTGGGCGGCGACGGAGGGGACCACCGAGCCCGTCGTCTCGACGAGCCACGCGAGGGCCATGGCGAGGATCGCGAGCGGCAGCCAGACCGTCGGAGGGTGGACGATCGCGAACGCGACGCTCGAAAGGAGGATCGCCGTGCGCATGCGGAGCCGCTGCCGGAGCGCGGGGTAGAGGAGCCCGCGGAAACAGACCTCCTCGACGACCGGCGCCACGACGACGGCCGTGACCGCCAGCCATTGCCACCCCGGCGCGCGCTTCCGGAGCACGTCGATCTGGGCCTGCTCGGGCCCGATCAGCCTGCAGAGGAGCAGGGCCAGGAGGACCAACGGGAGCACCGCCCAGAGGACGAGGAGACCCATCCCGATCCGCCACGGCAGGGGTCCGCGCGGAAGGAGGACGACGCGCCGTGCGAGGAACGCCGCGACCGCCGCGGCCGCGAGCAGGCCCGCGATCCCCGCCCCCGCGACGAGGGGGCCGAACCTGCCCGACGTCACGAGGAGGCCCGTCGAGTAGGCGACGAAAAGCGCCCCGGCGACGAGCAGCGGGATCTCGGGGCTCCCGGCGCGGAACGGGGGCTCCGCCGCGCGGAGGAGCGGCCGGCCCGCGCGGTGGCGGCGGACGAGGATCGCGAGCGGCACCACGCCCGTGAGGGCGAGGACGAGGCTCGGGATGTCCGCGGGCTCTATGGCCCCGATCACCCGGTGAACCGGCCCTCTTTGGGGCTCGAGGGAGCGGCCATCTCGCGCTTCGGCATCCGGCCGGCAAGGAACGCGAGACGTCCCGCTTCGCACGCGTGGCGCATCGCGCGCGCCATCGCGACCGGATCCCCCGCCTTCGCGATGCCGGTGTTCAGGAGGACGCCGTCGACGCCGAGCTCCATCGCGCAGGTCACGTCGCTCGCGGTGCCGACGCCCGCGTCGACGATGATCGGCACCTTCGCGCGCCCGACGATCGTCGCGATGTTCCTCGGGTTCAGGATCCCGAGGCCGGACCCGATCGGCGCGCCGAGCGGCATCACCGCCGTGGCGCCCGACTCCTCGAGCGCGCGCGCCGCGACCGGGTCGTCGTTCGTGTAGGCCCAGACCGAGAACCCCTCGCGCGCGAGGACCCGCGTCGCCTCGATCGTCGCCGCGGTGTTCGGCAGGAGCGTCTCCTCGTCGGCGATCACCTCGAGCTTGACGAGCTCGCCGAGGCCCAGCTCGCGCGCGAGCCGCGCCGTCCGCATGGCGTCCTCGGTGGTGTAGCAGCCGGCCGTGTTCGGGAGGATCGTGAACCGCTCCCGGTCGACGTAGTCGAGGAGGTTTCTCCGCTCCCGCTCGTGCTTCAGGTCCACGCGGCGGAGCGCCACCGTGACGCACTCGGTCCCCGAGGCATCGAAGCACTCGACCATCTGCTCGTAGTCCCGGTACTTCCCCGAGCCGACGAACAGCCGGCTCCTGAAGACGCGGTTGCCGATGCGCAGCGATTCCATTACCCGCCCCCCACGAGCGACACGACCTCGATCGCATCCCCGGCCGCGACCGGGGTCGTGTCGTACGTCGCGCGCGGCACGATCTCGCGGTTCCGTTCGACGGCGACCCGGGAGCGGTCGCTGACGACGCGGTCAAGGAGCTGCCCGATCGTCGAGCCGCGCTCGACCTCGATCTCCTCGCCGTTGAGCCTCACGCGGAGGCCCCCGGAGCCCCCCCTCATCGCTTCTCCCACTTGTAGAGGTCCGCGACCTTGCCGAGCGTCGAGCCCTGCTGGATCTCCTTCCGCAGCCGGTTCTCGAACTCGAGCCGGTCCATCGCGCGGTTCGCGATCTCGACCGCGTGGCTCGCGGGGATCGCGATCACGCCGTCGTCGTCGCCCACGATCCAGTCGCCCGGCTCGACGCGGATCCCCTCGATCTCGATCGGCACGCCGATCTCGCCGAAGCCCTTCGGCTCGCCCGCGCGCGCGGTGACGTGGCGCGCGAAGGCCGGGAAGCCGAGCTTCCGGATCTCCGGCGTGTCGCGGATCGCGCCATGGATGACCACGCCCGCGAGCTTTCGCTGCACCGCGCTGTGCGTCGCGAGTTCGCCCCAGAGCGCCGGGGGCACGCCGCCCGCGTCGATCACGATCACGTCGCCCTCCTCGGCGACGTCGATCGCCTCGACCGGCTTCGCCCAGTCCCCGGGATAGGCCCGCACGGGGAGCGCGCGGCCGACCATGTGGACGCCCGGGACGACGGGCCGGAGCCCCGGGAGGACCGGCATGTGATGGTAGCCGTCGGAGATGTTGGGGACCGACGGCCTCGCGAGGAGCTCGCGGATCTCCGACGCGCCGCCCCGCTTGAAGAGCTCGGTCTTCTCCGCCACGCCGCTCTCGATCACGCGCTTGATCCGGCGCGCGGCGTCCTCGGCGTCCTCCGCCTTCGTGATCGCGCCGCCGACCACCACGACGGACGCGCCCGCGGCCACGGCCGTCGCGGCCGTCTCGCTGTTGATCCCCCCCGCGACCGAGACCGGGATCTCGACCGCGCCGGCGACCTCGCGGAGCACGGCGAAGGGGTCCTTCCCCTCCATCTGCTGGTCGATCGGGCAGTGGACGCCGACGAGCGACGCCCCCCAGGCGGCCGCCGCCCGCGCGCGGGCGACCGGGTCCTTGACGTTCACGAGGTCGACCGCGACGCGGATGCCGTAGTTTCGCCCGGCCTCGATGCACTCCCGGACGGTCGCGTCGGGCGCGGCGCCGAGCACGGTCGCGACGTTGGCGCCGGCCTTCGCCGCCGCCTCCATCTCGATCCGCCCGGCATCCATCGTCTTCGTGTCGCAGACGATGGTCGCGTGCGGGAACTCGGCCCGGAGCTTCCGGACCGCCTCGAGCCCTTCCGCCTTGAGGAGCGGGGTCCCGACCTCGAGCCAGTCGGCGCCGCCCTTGACCGCCTCCCTCGCGACGCCGAGCGCGCGGTGCAGATCGATGAAGTCGAGGGCGATCTGGAGGACAGGCTTCACGCCGCCATTCTACGCACCCCGCCGAGTTGCCTCCCTGTTACGAACCTCGCCGGTCGAGAACCGTACCATAGGGGGATGCGGTGGGTCCTCGTGCACCTTGCACTGGCCGTCGTCGCGGCGGCCCAGGAGCTCAAGCCCGAGGCCGCGGCGCCCGCGCCGACGCTTGCCGCCGGCAAGACCTACGAGGCGACGTCGCCGGGCAAGCGTCCCTACCTCTACCGGGTCCCCGAGAAGGGCCCCCGCGCCCCCTGCCTCATCCTCATGCTCCACGGGACGGGCATGAAGTACGGCTGGCCGTTCTGGAACTACCCGATCCACACCGGCCATTTCCGGAAGCACGACTTCGTCGTCGCCCCGGAGTCCGAGGACCCGGGCAGGGGCTTCGTGCAGGGCAAGGCCGACCGCGACGAGGTCCTCGGGCTCATCAAGCTCTTCCGGAAGACGTGGCCGGAGATCGGGAAGGTGTACCTCTACGGCCACAGCCAGGGCGCGTTCTTCTGCTACTACTTCGCCGGCGAGGAGCCGGACATGATCGACGGCGTCGTCGCGCACGCCGGCAACTTCTACAAGGCGAAGCTCGACAAGGGGGCCCGCGAACGGGTCGCGATCGGGATCCTCCACGGCCGCGCGGACGCCGTCGTGACCGTCCAGTGCGCGTTCACGACCTTCCTCACGTACCGCGAGGGCGGCTATTCGCACGTGAAGCTCATGGTCGTCGACGGCCTGAACGAGCAGAGCGGCCACTGGCCGCTGCCCTGGCACGTGTCCCGGATGCTCGCCTGGTGCGACCGCGTCGTGGCGAGGGACGCGAGGGGCGCCGCGGAGGCGGCGCTCGAGGAGCTCGCGCAGGAGGAGCCCGACCTCGTGGCCGTCGCCGAGGCGGTCGCGGCAGGGAAGAGGCTCATCGAGAAGGCGTCGCCGGAGGAGGCCCGCGCCACAGCCGAGCGGCTCGAGGCGGTCGAGGCGCTCATGGGCGCCGCCCGCGGGGCGTTCGTGAGGGAGCTGCTCCCGAGGGCGGACGCCGAGTCGGGGACCAACGGCCCGTGGGCGACCGGGCTCCGCATGGCCGAGGCCGCGTTCGGTGCCCCGTGGCAGGAGGAGGCGGCCTCGCTCCGGAAGGCCGTGAGCCGCGACACGAAGGCGATCGACGATGCCCTGAACGGGCTCGCGAAGGGCTCGAAGAAGTCCTACACCAAGGCGCTGGAGACGGCGCGGAAGGCGTTCCTCGGCAAGGGGTACGAGGATCTCGTGCTCCAGCTCGGCCGATGGGAGAAGTCCGGCGACGCCGTCGACCCGAAGGACCTCGAAGCCTACCGTGCGCTCGCGCCCGACCTGAAGCGCTTCTCGGAGGAGGGCCGACGCGCCGCCGCAAAGCTCTGGGAGGCGGAGCTGAAAGGCTTCCGGGAAGCCCGGGCCGAGTGGCTCGCGCCCTACCGGCCGGCGGGATGACAACGACGTTGCCAACGATGTCCCCCCCCGATGGCAAGCGGGTTTTCCGGCCCCCGGAGCCCCCACCCTTGACATCGCGGCGATCCTCATTAGCGTGTGATGCTGGCGGGGCGTGCCGACAGGCTCCGCCTAGTGGATCAGGAGTGGGCCCCTGCCCACTTCTCTTTTTTAGAGGACGCAACGAACGGGGCTCCGTCGGGATCCCCCGGCCAAGAGCGGCCGGGCGCCCGGCCGTGCCCGGAAACAAGGAAGGCCCATGGAGGGCATGGAGCTGCTTCGCATCATCGACGCGATCCATCGCGAGAAGGACATCAGCCGCGAGGCCCTGTTCGAGGGCATCGAGTCGGCTCTCCTCACCGCCGCGAAGAAGCAGTACGGCACGACCGGGGAGATCGCCGTCCGGATCGACCGCTCCACGGGCGAGATCCTCGCCTACGAGGAGACCCCCGAGGGGCGGGTGACGGTGCCTTTGGACCTCGGCCGCATCGCCGCCCAGACGGCGAAGCAGGTGATCATCCAGCGCATCCGCGAGGCGGAGCGGGACGTCATCTTCGGCGACTACGAGAAGCACCTCCACTCGATCGTCACGGGCAACGTCCAGCGCTTCGAGGGGGGCACCCTCATCATCAATCTCGGGAAGACCGAGGCGATCCTCCCGAAGACCGAGCAGGTGCGCGGCGAGGACTACCGCGTCGGCGACCGGATCCGCGCCTACGTGCTCGATCTCAAGAAGGCGGGCCAGAAGGTCAAGATCATCCTCTCCCGCTCGCACCCGGAGTTCGTGCGGAAGCTCTTCGAGCTCGAGGTGCCCGAGATGGCCGACGGCCTTCTCGAGGTGCGGGCGCTCGTGCGCGAGGCGGGCTACAAGACCAAGATGGCCGTCCTCTCGAAGGACGCGAAGATCGACGCGATCGGCGCCTGCGTGGGCGTGCGCGGCACGCGGATCAAGAACGTCCTCGACGAGCTCAAGGGCGAGAAGGTGGACGTCATCCGCTGGAGCGACAACACGGAGGAGCTGATCGCCAACTCGCTGAAGCCGGCCCAGGTGAACTACATCACGCTGGATTCCGAGAACATGCGCGCGAAGGTCGTGGTCAACGACGACCAGCTCTCGCTCGCGATCGGCCGCCGCGGCCAGAACGTGCGCCTCGCGGCCAAGCTCTGCAAGTGGGACATCAGCATCCTCACCGAGAGCGAGATGCAGGAAGGGCCGTCGGAGAATCTCGAGGAGTCGCCCGACCGTATCGGCCGGTTCGACGACGACCTCGAGCTGGGCGGCGCCGGGCTAACCGGCGCGAGCGACGTCGAGGAGCCGGAAACCACCGGCCAGGAGTAGATTTGGCGATCCGTCTCTATCACCTCGCCTCCCAGCTCTCCATGAGCGGCGGCGACCTCTGGAAGCTCCTTCAGAACCGGGGCATGAAGCTCCCGAGCGCCTTCGCGGTGCTCGACGAGGCGACGACGGAGCGGGCGCGGCGCGTGGCGCTCGGCGACGTCGACCTCAAGCGCCCGAAGCCCGGTGCGACCGAGATCACGCTCCCGCCCCCGATCGTGCCCGCGCCGGCGCGCCCCGCGCAGCCCGCCGCGCGCCCGGCCGCGCCCGCGGCGAAGCGCGGGCCGACGCCCGCCCCCCACCGCCAGCCGACGACGCCGCGCCGCGGCATCAAGATCTTCAAGCAGAAGGAGTCGCGCGAGAAGAGGGCGCAGGACAAGCAGAGGGCCGAGGAGATCATGAGCGGGCGCACGCTCGCCGTGACCGTCCCGGTCGCGCTCAAGGACTTCGGCCAGCAGATCGGCATCAAGACGTCGACGCTGCTCTTCCACCTGATGAAGCAGGGGATCACCGCGAACCCGAACACGAGCCTCGACGCCGAGACCGTGCTCGTCCTCGCGGAGGCCTTCAACCGCACCGTCGAGGTGACGACCGCGAAGAGCGTCGAGGAGGAGCTGCAGGACCTCCTCGTCACGCGCGAGGAGCAGGCGGAAGCGAGCGAGTACCGGCCGCCCGTCGTGACCGTGCTCGGCCACGTCGACCACGGCAAGACGTCGCTTTTGGACCACATCCGGAAGACCCGCGTCGCCGCCGGCGAGGCGGGCGGGATCACGCAGCACATCGGCGCCTACCGCGTGAAGCTCGGCGACGGGAAGATGATCACCTTCCTCGACACGCCGGGGCACGAGGCGTTCACCCAGATGCGCGCCCGAGGCGCGAAGGTGACCGACATCGCGATCCTCGTGGTGGCCGCCGACGACGGCGTGATGCCGCAGACGGAGGAGGCGCTCTCCCACGCGAAGGCGGCCGAGGTCCCGATCGTCGTCGCGATGAACAAGGCGGACAAGCCGCAGGCGAACCCGGAGCGGGTGCGCCAGCAGCTTTCGAAGCTCGGCCTCGTCCCCGAGGAATGGGGCGGGAACGTCGGCATGATCGCGGTCTCGGCCGTCACGGGCATGGGCGTGAAGGAGCTCCTCGAGCGCGTCCTCCTCGAGGCGGAGGTGCTCGACCTGAAGGCCGACCCCGAGAGCCCCGCGGAGGGCTACGTCCTCGAGGCCCGGAAGCACGTCGGCAAGGGAGTGGTCGCGACGCTGCTCGTGAAGAACGGCACGCTGCGCCGCGGCGACTACCTCCTCTCCGGCACCACGCAGGGCAAGGTCAAGTCGCTCATGGACGACCGGGCGAAGCAGGTGAAGGAGGCGGGCCCCTCGACGCCCGTCGAGGTGACCGGCCTCGACGACATCCCCGAGGCCGGGTGGCGCTTCCAGGTGCTGCGCGACAAGGAGCTCGCGAAGAAGGTCGCGGACGAGCGCACGCACCGCCTCCGCAGCGAGGAGCTCGCGGCGAAGGCGCACACCTCGTTCGAGAAGCTCATGGACCGGATCGGCCAGCAGGACCAGCGCGAGCTGCGCCTCGTGGTGAAGGGCGACGTCAAGGGCTCGATCGAGGCGATCAAGGGCAAGCTGGAGACGCTCTCGACCCCCGAGGTGACGGTGAAGGTCCTCCACCTGGGCGTCGGCGGCGTGACCGAGTCCGACATCCTGCTCGCGCAGGCGTCGAGCGCGCTCGTCCTCGCTTTCAACGTGGTCGCCGACGCGAAGGCGCGCGGCGTCGCGGAGCGCGCGGGCGTCCAGATCCGAAACTACCAGATCATCTACGAGCTCGTGGAGGACGTGCAGAAGGCCGTCCTCGGCCTCCTGCCGACGGAGCAGGAGGAGGTGGTCCTCGGCCACGCGCAGATCCGCCAGCTCTTCCGGCACAAGAAGCGCTTCATCGCCGGCTCGATGGTCACCGACGGCGTCGCGCGGCGCGACGCGAAGGTGCGCCTCACCCGCGACGGCCGCGTCATCACCGACGGCCTCGAGCTGGAATCCCTCCGCCGCTTCAAGGACGACGCGCGCGAGGTCAAGGAGGGGTTCGACTGCGGCGTGATGCTCAAGGGCTACGACGACCTGAAGGAAGGCGACGTCCTCGAGTTCTACAAGATCGAGGAGCGCCAGCGGACCAGCTAGAATCTCATCGGGGGGGGCTCCGGGGGCCCCCGCGCCCCCCCCGTTTCCTTCCCATGAACGTGGGCGTCCTGCAGGTCGAGCTCCTGATCGGCAACGCGCAGTCCCTGAAAGACAAGCGTCAGGTCGTGCGCTCCGTCCTCGACCGCCTGCGCGCCTCGTTCAACGTGAGCGCCGCGGAGATCGACCACCTGGACCTCCACCAGCGCGCGATGCTCGGCTTCGCCGCGGTCAGCAACGACGGCGCCCATGTGCGCGGGCTCCTGCAGCAGGTGCTCAACCACCTGCGGCGCCACCCGGAGGCGCAGGTGCTCGACCACCAGATCGAGGTGCTCTGATGGCGGACAAGCGGAGGCTGAAGCGCCTCGAGATGCTGATCCTCGAGACGGTCGCGCCGCTCGTGGCGCACGGGCTCAGCGACCCGCGGCTCGGGATGGTGACGGTCACGCGGGTGCACCTCGCCCCGGACATGTCCATCGCGCACGTGAACTGGTCCACGCTCGGCGGCGCCTCGGAGGAGAGCAAGGCCCAGCACGCGCTGGAGCACGCCCGCGGCCGGATCCAGGCGGCCGTGGCGGCGGCGCTGCAGACGCGCAAGACGCCGCGGCTCGAGTTCCACTACGACGAGTCGCTCGCCCGCGCGCAGCGGGTGACGGAGACGCTCGAGAAGCTCGCGCGCGAGCGCGCGGAGAGGGAGGGGACGCCTCCCGGAACCGCGCCGGAGGGCGCCGCGGAGGAGGCCGGCGCTCCGGACGAAGGCGACGCGTGACCGGGCGGCGCGCCGCCGGCGCGCGATCGGGGCCGGAAAAGCGGCGCCCCGCCGGTTTGGCCGAGCGGGGCGCTCCTGATGGGGTGAGTGACGGGATTTGAACCCGCGACCCCCAGATCCACAATCTGGTGCTCTAACCAGCTGAGCTACACCCACCGTCGGGGCCGAACCCTAGAAACTACACGCGGGTCCGCGGAACGCAAGGCGCGGGGCCCCCCGGGCATGCGGGCGGGCCGCCCGGGGCGCAGCGCGGGAGAGCGAGGGGTAGAATCGTCCAACCGGCATGCGCCCCCTCCTCCGGAGCCTCCTCCCCCTCCTCGTTCTCGCGGCCGCGGGCTGCGGAAACGGGACGCTCGGCGACGTCTGGCACTCGTTCCCGGAGGAGGTGTTCAACCCTCCCGACGACGGAGGCGGCGGAGGGGGCGGCGGCGGGATCACGCTCGAGGAGGTCGCCGCGCTCGCCGGCGGCCAGGGCATCACCGGGACCGTCAAGAACATCGCGCTCGCAAACGTGGCCGGCGAGACGTTCGCGTTCCTCGCGGCAGGCACCGACGGCTGCCACGTCGTGGACGTCACGTCCCCCGACCTCGTGAACTCCGGCAGCTACGTCACGACGATCCGGCCCTCGGTGCTCACGGCGCCCGCGGAGATCGCGGGCGGGCGCGTCGACACGGTCGCGGTCGTGGACAACACGTTCCTCGTGTGCGTCGCGGTCAGCCCGACCGCCGCGAACTGCGTGAGCGTCTTCAACCTGCCGGCGCTGATCGCCGCCGCCACGTCCTCGACGGCGGACCTGTCCATCGCGTTCATCCCGCCGACGACCCCGGGCACGGACGCGATCGCTGTCACGGGCGACTCGCTCGGGAAGGGCGGCGGGGTGGCCGGCACGACCGGCGCGTTCTTCGTCGCCACGGGGACGCAGCTCGCGGCCGCGAAGATCGCGCTGTCGGGGACGGGGCTCACCTGGACCCTCGACCCCCCCATCAGCCTCGGCACGCCCGCGTTCACCACGGTCACGGATGTCGCGGTGGGCGCGGCCGCCGGGGTCACGGCCGTCTTCGCGTCCGGCAAGCGGGCCGACGGCGAGTTCGCCGTGGCGACCGTGACGCCGGGGACCGGGATCGCCGTCTCGACGGTCGTCGACAGCGAGGTCCAGCGCGTGATCGACGACTTCGTGAGCACAGGGGGCAACTACCCGCTCGACCTCGCGTTCGACGCGCTCACGCTCTACGTGACCGCCAACAACGAGGTCTTCGTGTTCGGCGTGACGCCGGCGGGCCTTTCGCTCACCTCGACGATCTCGAGCACCGGATCGAAGACGATCGCCGTCGGCGCCGGCTCCGGATCGTTCGCCGTCGGCGCCGGCGATGCCGTGCGGGTGGGCACCAGCGCCCTCGGACAGGCCCGGGTGACCGGCTCGCTCACGTTCCCGGGCACGTACACGATCCGCGGCGTCGCGATCCGCTCGACGAGCGAGGGGCTCTTCTTCCTCGCCTGCGCGGGTACGGGCGGCCTGCGGGTCCTCCAGGTCCCGAGCGCGCCGTGAAGGCGGCCGCGGTCCTCCTCCTCCTCGCCGCGGCGGCCGCGGCGCAGGAGCGGCCGGCCGAGGCGGAGCTCTTCGCGGGCCGCCAGGCGTTCGAGGCGGGCCGGTTCGAGGACGCGCTCGCGTGCTTCACGCGGGCGGAGGCGCTCGAGCCGCGCGACTGGCGCGGCGGCGCCTACCGGTCGCTGACGCTCATCCAGCTCGCGATGGGGCAGACGGACGTGCGGCAGCGCGAGGCCCTCCTGAAGGACGCGGAGCGCGTCGCCGGCGACCTCGTGAAGCGCGGCCTCGTGGAGTTCCACGACCCGCTCTACCGGTTCATCCGGGGCCTCATCTACTCGATCTCGGGCGACGACATGAAGGCGTATGCCGTCCTCGACGAGGCGCTCCGCGCGCCCCGCGAGAAGTTCGCGCCCTACGACGAGATCGAGCTGCACCGGATGGTGCTCCGCGCCTTCTCGGTCTCCGCGACGCGGGTCGCGCGGCACATGATCACGCAGGGCCAGTTCGAGAAGGCCGAGGTCGAGCTCGAGCGCGCCACGAAGGGCATCGCGGAGGACGACCCCGAGCGGCAGCTGCTCGAGCGGCTCTTCGCGGCGGTCTCCGAGAACCTCGGCAAGCTCGAGAAGGCCATCGGGCACCTCCGCCGGTGCATCGAGCTCTCGAAGAGCGACCCCGTCGCCGTCGAGGAGCTGACCGCGACGATCGCGCTCATCCACCTCGTCCACGAGGAGCTCGACAAGGGGCGCGCGGTCCTCGCCGAGCTGCCGAAGGACTCGCAGCAGCCGGACGTCGTCGCGGCGCGTTGCACGCTCGCGATGAAGGACGCGCTGCGCGACCGCGGCGAGCGGCTGGACGAGGCGCTCTCCTACGTGAAGGAGGTGATGCGCGCGCAGCCGCCGGAGTACGTGTACAAGCTCGTCCTCATCTACCGGACGCTGCTCGACGCCAAGGTCGGGCCCCGCGAGGCGCAGACCCCGGAGGGACGCGCGCTGCTCGAGGAGGCGATCCCGGTCTTCAAGCGGGAGATCGACCGGCGCCCGGAGTGCCCGCCGCTCTACTTCGCGCTCTACAGGATCTACAAGCTCCTCGGCAACGTCGAGGAGGAGCGCCGCTACCAGGACCTGCACGAGCGGAAGAAGAAGGACTTCGAGCACCAGGAGAAGTACGACCAGCGCGGCTGGCCGCGGTGCGGGACCTGAGCGCGCGATGCGCCACCTCCTCGTCTTCGACGTGGACGGGACGCTGACCCGGACCATGGCGATCGACGGCCGCTGCTACGCGCAGGCGCTCGCGGAGCACCTCGGCGCGCCGGTCGAAAGTGAGTGGAGCCGCTACCGCCTCGTGACCGACCCGGGGATCGCGGCCGAGGCGTTCGAACGGCGGCACGGGCGCGCACCGCGCGCGGAGGAGATGGCCGCGATCCGCAGCCGCTTCCTCTCGCTCCTGCGCGCCACGGAGGATCCCGTTCGCGAGGTCCCGGGCGCCGCCGCGCTGTTGCGGGAGCTGCACGGGCGGGCGGGCATCGTCACCGCCATCGCGACCGGCGCGTGGAGCGACTCGGCCCTCTGGAAGCTGCGCCGTGCCGGGATCCCCGTGGACGGACTCGCGATCGCGACCGGCGACGACGCCCCTTCCCGCGAGGAGATCCTGCGCATCGCGATGCGGCGCGCGGGGCCGTTCGCCCGGGCAACCTACGTCGGCGACGGGCCTTGGGACGTGCAGGCGAGCCGGGCCACGGGGGTCGGATTCGTGGGGGTTGCGTGCGACGGCGGGGCAGGGCGGCTCAAGGCCGCGGGGGCATCCACGGTCCTGCCGGACCTGCGGGACGTAGATCGGTTCCTCAACGCCGTCGGCCTCTAGGAATCAGGGGGGCTCCGGGGGCCGAGATGGGCGCCTTGCTCGGCGGCCTCGAGCGATCCTGTCGGCCACGTTCGGTATTTGTTACCCTATGTCCCGCGCTCGCCGCTCCCGGCTCCGCCCTGCGCCGCCGAAGGTCCGCAGCCTGCCCCCCCACCCCCTGGGAGTCGAGGCAGCAGCCCTGGCCGCCGGATCCGACGCCCGGATCGACGCCGGTCTCCCGCTCGTCGCGCCGGGTCCTCGGGTGAAGCGGCAGATGTTCGCGCACCGCGCGCGAGGCCCCCCGCCACCGCGCGCCCGCGCCGTCGGCAGAAGCGCGCGGGCGCCAGATGTTCGCACACTGCCGGTGGAGCCGCGCCCGCCGTCCCGGGGCCCGGGCCGGGGGAGAGCCCGGCATCCCTTGAAGCGCGTCCTCGCCGTGGGCTACGGCTGCTCGATCGTCACCACGCGATCGACGGACTCGATCTTGTGCGTGGTCGTGTCGCCGTTCGGCCAGGTGATCTCCACGTCGACGGGTCCCGCGTTCGGGCCGAGGCCGACGTGGAGCCTCGGGTCGTTGCTCCCGAGGAACCCCTCGCCCCGCTTCGTCTCGAAGTGCTGCGTCTTCCCGCCCGCGGTGACGCGCACCCGGCTGCCCACCGCGTCGCGGTTCGACTTCTTCGCGACGTTGCCGACGAGCCTCAGGTGCAGCCAGTGGCCCTCCCGGCTGCCGCGCTGGTTGACGAGGAGGTCGGGCGTGTTGTTCAGGTTGATGACGATGATGTCGAGGTCGCCGTCGTCGTCGAAATCCCAGAGCGACGCCCCGCGCGAGCCCTTCTTCACGTCGAGGCCCGGGCCCGCCTCGCGCCCCATGCGATCGAACCGGATCTGGTCGCCGCGGCGGACCTGCCGGAAGAGCTTGTTGAACTGGTCGAAGGACGTCCCGAGCGCGGGCACCGTGTCCACCTCCGGATAGACGTGCCCGTTCGCGTAGAAGATGTCCATGTCCATGTCGTGGTCGAAGTCGAAGACGAGGACCGCCCACGAGAGGTCGGGGAAGACGTCGGTCTTGACCCCGTTCCACAGCGAGTGGTCGCGGTAGGTCAGCGTCACGAGCTTCCCGTCCTTGAATACGGGCTCCGCGACGTAGACGTTGTTCGTCTGGAACGCGAAGTTCGTCTTGTGGATGTCGAGCCAGCCGTCGCCGTCCGTATCGACCGATGACGCGCCCATGCCCGCGAGATCCTCCCCCGTGTCGGAGAGCGCGACGCCGAGCTCCTGCGCGCACTCGCGGAACGTCCCGTCGCGCTGGTTGAGGAAGCAGAACGAGGGGACGGAGTCGTTCGAGACGTAGATGTCGGGCCAGCCGTCGTTGTCGAGGTCGGTGAAGAGCGGCTGGAAGCCGTAGAGGGGCCCGCCGCTCTCCTCGGGCCTCCAGATGCCGCTCTTTTTCGTGACGTCCTCGAACCGCATCCCGCCGTCGCGACCGCCGAGCCCCCGGTAGAGCCGGTCCTGCTGCCCCGGCAGCCCCTTCGGGCCGCAGTAGACGAGCAGGTGCTGCCACGTGCACACCCGCGCGTTCTCGATGCTCCCGTCCGGCCTGCGCTTCACGTCGGGAGCCTCGCGCATCCACTTGAACATGTCCGCGTAGTTCGCGACGTAGAGATCGAGGACGCCGTCCCGGTCGTAGTCCCCCGCGGAGATCCCGTTGGACCACTCCCACTGGCCGCGCTCCGACGGGCCCGCGATGCCCGCCTCCGCCGCGATGTCCTTGAAGTGCCCGGTCCCGTCGTTCACGAAGAGGCGGTTCGGGCCGAGCGCGCCGATGACCAGATCCTCGTCCCCGTCGTTGTCGAGGTCCGCCGCGCACGCCCCGAAGGCCCAGGCGTCGTCGAGGACGCCGCGCTCCTCCGCCTCGTCCCGGAACGTTCCCCCCTTCTGCTGGACGTAAAGGGCGCTCCGGGGCCGGTCGTCGCCCTTGTAGAACTGGTCCCGGAACGGCCCCTCGAGCCAGTTGCCGTTCGGGATGTAGACGTCGAGGAGACCGTCGCCGTTCGCGTCGATCACCGCGGCGCCCGGGCCGACCGCCTCCATGATCAGCTCCTTCTGCCGGAGCTTCCCGCTGCCGTTCAGGAGCGTGATCCCGCGCGCCGCCGCCTCTTCGGTGAACCAGGGCGCCTCGTCCGGGGCCGCCGGCGCCGCGGCGGGCGGGGGTACGACGACGGGCCTGCCGCCCGGCGCGCCGCCGGCCTCCGGCGGGGTGTCGTCGCCTCCGCAGGCGGCGAGAGATAGCCCCGCAAGGAGGAGAAGGCGGCTCGAACGGGCGTTCATCCGGCGCATTCTACGGGGCCTCCGGAGCCGCACCGGGGAGGGGTCCGGGGAGGGGTCGCGGACCCTCCCCTTCCCGGAGCCCATCCCCTCCCCTTGCCCCGCAAGTCGAAATCCTGTCCGACCAGGAAAGGACAATTCCCCTTCGCGACTCATGACTACCAGAAATGGGGTCACGAGCCGATGACACCACTAGCGGTTGTAGGTTTCCGGCGGCGGCCGGGGGTACGGACGAGGACGACGACGATGAAGATTGAACGACGCTTCACGGAGACGGGCAAGGATCCCTATGACGGCATGAGGTTCGTCGAGCGAACCTCGCGGATCGTCGAGCCGGACGGCCGTGTCGTCT
>WYBS01000109.1 GCA_011525755.1 Planctomycetaceae bacterium | reverse complement strand
TCATGCCGATCAGCGGGATTGGCCCTGTAGTTGAGCGTCAGCAGCAGGTCGTCGAATAGGTAGCGCAGCAGGAGCCGCAAGCCGCGTCGGGACAGACGGCCACCTTCCGTCGCCGTGTTGATCAAGAGGTCTCCCGGGTGCCCCGTGGCCGCGTCAAGCGACATCGCAAAGTACCGATCCCCGCCGTGGAGGCTGCGCGGCATGCAGATCTGCCCCGAAGCGGCCTCCGCGAACACCGTCGCGGCCGCGAGGTACGCGGCCACCTGATTCGTGCGAAGAAACGTCCGGAGGGTCGCCTGCGGCGCCGATGCCGAGCAGAGGATCCGGGTCGGCGTGTCGAGATGCAGCGCCGCGCGATAGATCACGAGGCGCCCGATGCGGTCGAGGCGTTCGAACCAGGGGCTCGCCGGCCTGTCGGCCTCCACCCGCTCGAAGCAACCGCAGGCGAACTCGAACCGCTGGCGGATCTCCGTGTTGTCGAGGTAGCGCTTGCGCCAGAAGAGCTCGGCAAGCACGCACGTCGCGTCCATGAACGGGCCCGCGATCCGTTGCGACTTCAGTCTCGGCCAGAAATCGGGGGGAAGACACGTGTCGAGGTGGGTACGCCCCGTGCACAGCACGACCTGCACGACCCGGTGCAGCTCCTTCCACGTCCTCAGTTCGCGCTCGGTCGCGGCGTCCGCAAGCTCGCGCGCATGGTCGTACGTGCGGTGGTGCGCGGCGATCGAGAACCACGCGGCCATGTGGCCCGCCTTCAGCCGCGCACGTTCCCTCCCGAGCGCCGGATCGAGCACGTCGAAGAGACGGAGCGGCAGCAAGGCGCCCGCCGTGTGGGGCATGCGCCCGACCGCCGCCGCGGCGCGGAGCGGGTCGTCCAGCATCAGCGAGACGGCTGCCGCCGCGAGACGGAGGTGCTCGTGCCCTCGTCGCGCACGCCGACGGTACAGGCCCGCGATCACGGAGAGCGCCCGCCTCGGGGCGGACACCGGCGCCGCGATCGCGAGATTCGCCGCGTAGCAGACCTGCCCTGCCTCCACGCGCTCGAGGAGGACCCCCCTGTCGACCATCGCGCGACAGCGCTCGACGGCGCTCGCGCCGAACGCGGCACGCACGTCCTCCTCCGAGAGTACCGCGGGCGCGGCCGCCAGCGCGGCGAAGAGGTACTCCTCCTCCGCGTCCCGCAGCGCGGGCGGCGCGATGGCGCCGGCGGCCTCCGCCCTGCGCCGCTCGCGCAGGACCGGGGGATGGCCGTTCAGGCGGAACCGCTCGAGCATCCGCACGACGCTCGCCTCGTGCTCCGGCGAGGTGACGAGGACGACGTACACCCGCGCCGCCCTCGAGAGCATGCGCGCCTTCCACGCGCGTTGCGCATCGAGCAGGTGCATGAGCAGCGCGAGCCCGGCGGGCGTCAGCCACTCGGCCTCCTCGACGAAGAGCACGAGCCCGCGCATGCCGATCTCCGCGCGCATCCTGCGGCGCACGCGATCCGTGGCGATGAGCCAGCGCTCGCCGGCCGTGAGCGCGAAGAGCATCCCCTCGCTCCGCGGGCGACGGCCCACCGCGGGCACGACGGGGCGCGCCGCGCGCATGGACGCCGGCCCCGCCGCGCGCACGCCGAGCGCATACGCGACCGGATCGGGCACGGCCACCGTCGGGCGCGCGCTGAGCCGCCAGAGCGTCCAGCCGCGCTGCCCCGCCCAGGCCGAGATCCGCTTCTCGGCGGCGTCCCAACGGGCGGGCGGGAGCGAAGCGACCGCACACGCGCGGTGGGGCAGATCGTGGGCGCCGGGCTCGCCGGTGAGCCCCAGCGCTCGCGCGTAGCGCGAGTGGTCCCACTCGATCGCCTCGTCGCCGAACGGGCCGGGATCCTGCGACCCGGCCTCGCGGAAGTGCTCTTCGAGGGCGCGCCAGTCCATGTCGGACCTCCGCCGTCACTGTCTGACTGCCCGGAATAGCAACTTGCGCGCCTTTGCGCGAGCGAAAAGCGCCGAAGCCCGAACCTCTTGCCGCAGCGCCCCTTACGGTCGCCCGCGACGGTGGGGGCGAGGCTTTGGCACGCGTGTTCCGAACAATTGCGCCAAGAGGCCCGTCCCGGTGGCGCGAATCCCGCTGCCACGGAAGCGAGGGGGCTCCGGGGGCCGTCGGATACCCTCCTGCGAATGGACGAGATCCCGGTCGGATCGCTCGTCGCGCCTGCGCCCTCCTACAGGGCCGCGATGGGAACGGGCGAAGGCGCCGCGATCCTCATGGCGATCCTCCGCGGCAGCGGCCGGCTCTACTATCCGGCGACGGATGCCTCCTTCTGGGTCCCGCTCCGGCTCGTGCGGGAGATCCCTCCCGAGGCCCTCCCTGATGACTGTCTCGAGACCTTCCTCTCCCGCCTGCTGCTCTCGCTCGGGGCGGAGGAGTGCGTCGCGGAGCGCACGGCGGACGGCCTCGGCCTCTCGATCGAGGTCCCCCGCGTGACCCGTGCCATGGCCGCGGAGCTGGAGCGACGGCTCGGCGAGGGGCTCAGGGACCTCGAGATCGTGCCCGCCTCGATGCGGGCGGTCACGCTGAAGCTCGAGATCGGCTCCTTGCCTCCCGCCGCCGGTACGGGAAGATAAGCCGCCGTGCGATTCGCCCAGAAGCTGCGTCACCGCTGGGAGGCCTTTGCAGAGGCCACGGGCCTCCGCTTCCTTCCGCCCGTCGGCGCCGCGCTCGCCGTCCTCGCGGCCGGCCTTCTGCTCCCGTTCGTGCCGAGGGTCGATGCGCTGCCCCCGCAGCTCGCCCCTTCCCTGGCCAACGCGCGCATCACCCGCTTCGTCCGCGCGTACCCCGATCTGCCCGACGTGGGCCCGTCCGGCACGATCTTCGCGCCGAGGCCCGCGTTCTACTGGCCCGCCCATCCGGACGCCCAAAGCTACTCCTTCCGCCTCGAGCGAGCGGACGGGACGGAGCAGGCGGCCGCCGACGGCATCACGAGGACCTTCCACTTCGTCCCGCCCCCCGCCCGGCTCAAGCCGGGCGCGTACCGGTTCCAGGTCCACGCCCTCGTGAATGGCCGGAAGGTCCCGTGGCAGGAACGCGACTTCAGCGTGAAAGCGGCGCCCGGGGACTTGCAACGGCTCACGAGCACGATCGGGATGGACCTCGGCGGGGCCGACGGCGCCTACGTCCTGCTCGGCTGCTACGCGGACCTGCAGTCGCCCCACGACGTGGTTTCCGCGTTCCTCCAGTGGAAGTCCGCCCGCGGCGAGGCCGCCTCGCTCGGCACCGGACCCGCGTCTGTCTGGCTCGACGCCCTCGCCGGCAACTGAAAGCCCGGGCTCCCCCGGACCGGCTCGGACGTTAGAATGGAAGGGGTACGGGGGTTCGGCCATGCGGCGTCTCAGTCTTCTCTCGATGCTCGTTGCGGCGGCGTGCGGGGGCGGCAGCGGTCGTCCGACGGGCCCGCCCGCCCCGGTGATCGACACGATCCGGACGTTCCAGGGCCACGTCGGCTACTACGTCACGGGGCCGCGGATGTCGACGCGCGACGCGTCGGGCCGGCTCCTCCCCGAGACCGGGTTCGCGGCGCCGAACCTCCCCCGCAACGGGCCGCGGTTCGCGGTCGACGTCCTCTCCTCGACCGGCCAGCTGCTCGGATCGACGACGACGGATACGAACGGGAACTACTCGATCCAGGTGAACTTCGGGAAGAACCCGGCGGCCCCGGTGCGCGTCCGCACCGCGGCTCGGGCGACGATCGCGGGCGGAACCGACCTCCGCGTGCTCCCGAACCTCTCGTCCGCGGACCCCTACGAGCTCTCGTCGCCTCTCACGACGGACCCGGATCTGCCGACGACGCGGATCGACCTCGCCATCCGCCTCGACCAGGGCTCGGGCGCGTTCCACATCCTCGAGACCCTCTTCGCGGGGCTCTCCGCGATCCGCGGCGGCGTCACCGGCACGGTCCCGGACCTCGATGTCCTGTGGGAGCCGGGCAACGGCGCCGTCTCCTCCTTCACTGCCGCAAGCCCGCAGCTCGGACGGCTCATCGTCGCGGGCGGCGTCGCGGGCGACGACGCGTCGAACCAGGACGCGTGGGACGACCCGAAGCTGCTCCGGCTCCTCGGCGAGTACTTCCTCGCCTACTTCTCCAACTCCGTCGCGCCGCCCGGCAACCCCGCCGACTCGCTCATCGTGCCGAGCGCCGCGTGGCGCGAGGGATTCCTCGACTTCTTCGCCTGTGCCGCGCACGGGACGCCGGAATACTGGGACACGGAGGGCATCGGCGCGGCGGGGCGCGTCGTGCGATTCTTCGTGGCGGAGTCGTTCTTCGACCCGGCGCTCGGGAGCCTCGGGCCCGACGACCCGAACGTCTACCAGGATCCCGCGGTCGTCGGCATCGGCTCCCGGTTCACGACGACGGAGGTTCTCTGGGACATCTTCGACGGCGGGAGCCAGGACGCCGACAACGACGACATCTCGGTCCCCCTCTTCCTCATGCTCAAGGACCTCGAGGCGCTCCAGCCGGGGGCGAGCTACCCGTACATCTACTCCGCACTCGACGAGTACGTGGGCAACCTCTCGTTCTCGAACGTGCAGGCGGACGTCCTCCTCGAGTTCCCCGAGAACCACGACCTCGGCTACCCGCCGGACAGCGAGACCGTCTGGCCGACGCCGTTCGACGACCCGTCGCGGCTCGACGGCACGGTCATCCCGCCCTACGACGAGACGATCGCCGACATGATCGACGACACGGCGGGCGCGCAGCTCGGGCTCTACGCGCAGCGCTACTTCAAGGTCCGGGTCGCGGCGCAGGCGACGCTTCTCGCCACGGTCACGAGCGCGGCGAGCCTCCGGGTCGAGATCCTCGACCTCGAGAACAACCTGATCTCCGCGGGAACCGGCTCCGCCACCACCGTGACCTCGGGCGACGAGTTCGTGATCCGCGTGCTCCCGGCCGCGGGCCCCGTGAGCGCGCCGTTCGACCTCCGGGTCCAGCTCACGCCCTGACCGCTCCTCCCGGCGTGGCGCGGCCCTGCGGGGGCGTGCGAGAATGCCCGCATGGCGCTCACGGGCGACGCGGCGGTGGGTCACCTCCTCCGGCGGGCGGGGTTCGGCCTCGCGCCGGACGACGCCGCGGAGTGGCGAAAGCTCGGCTACCGGGGCGCGGTGCGGCGGCTGCTCGACGAGCTCGACGGGCCGCCGCCCCCGGAGCCCCCCGGTTTCGACCCCTACGAGCCGGGTGCGATCCAGCAGGTGTGGCTCGACCGCATGGTCTCGGGCAGGACGCCGCTCGCGGAGAAGCTCGCTCTCTTCTGGCACGGCCACTTCGCGACGTCGGATGCCAAGATCCAGGAGCCCGCGCTCATGTGGAAGCAGTACCTGCTCTTCCGCACGAAGGGCGCGGGCCGCTTCGGCCCGCTCGTGCTCGACGTGAGCAAGGACGTCGCGATGATCCGCTGGCTCGACGGCAACGCGAACAGGAAGGGACAACCGAACGAGAACTACGCGCGCGAGCTGCAGGAGCTCTTCACCCTCGGCATCGGCAACTACACGGAGAGGGACATCCGCGAGATCGCGCGCGCGTTCACCGGCTGGGGGAGCCGCCACCACGACTTCGTGTTCACCGACGAGTTCCACGACCACGGCGAGAAGACCGTCCACGGGACGACCGGCGACCTCGACGGGAGCGACGTGGTCGGGATCCTCACCAATCTGTCCGCCTGCCGCACGTTCGTCGCGACGAAGCTCCTCCGGTTCTTCTCGCACCCGGACCCGACGCGGGAGGAGGTCGCCGGGCTCGCCGAGGTGCTCGAGGCGACCGGCGGCGACATCCGCTCGGCGCTCTTCGCGATGTTCCTCTCGCCGTCGTTCCTCGACGAGGGGCACGAGCGCTGCCTCGTCAAGAGCCCCGTCGAAATGTGCATGGGGGGGCTCCGGGGGACCGGGACCAGGGAGACCCCGCTCTGGGTCCACGGATCGCTCGAGAGGATGGGCCAGATCCTCTTCCGGCCGCCGTCCGTGAAGGGGTGGCCCGACGGCACGCAGTGGCTCACGAGCTCCGCGGTCGTCGAGCGGATGAAGGTCGCGCGACGGCTCGCGCAGACGAAGCCCGAGGCGGCGGCGTGGATCGCGGATCTCGCCTTCGACGGGCAGGCGCCGCAGCCGCTCGGCGCGGCGCTCGAGGCGGCCGAGGGCGAGGAGCGCGTGGCGCTCGCGCTCGCGTCGCCGGAGTTCCAGCTCGCATAGGAGACACGCAATGCTCAACCGCCGCGAATTCCTCCAGCGGGGGCTCGCCTTCGGATCGGTCCTCGCGCTGCCGCGCCTCGCGTGGGCGGAGGGCGCCGCGAAGGAGACAGGAGCGCGGACGCTCGTGCTCCTCCACCTGAACGGCGGCAACGACGGGCTCAATACCGTGATCCCCTTCGCGGATCCGATGTACCGGATCCTCAGGCCCGGCCTCGCGGTCGACGACGGCCAGATCCGGAAGATCGACCCGGCGCTCGGTCTCCACCCGGCGCTCGCGGGCTTCGAGACGCTCTGGCAAAAGGAGCGCCTCGCGATCGTCAACGGCGTCGGCTACGCGAACCCCGACTACAGCCACTTCCGCGCGACCGAGATCTACTACAGCGGGGAGCCGGGGAAGAGCCCCGTGGACGGCTGGCTCGGCCGCGCGCTCGAGAGGAGCCCTAGGGAGAAGCCGCTCCGGGCGGTCGCGATCGCGAAGGAGAAGCCCCTCTCGCTCGCGAGCGGCGCGCCGGGCGTCGTCTCGCTCACGGACTTCCGGCAGTTCGCGCTGCCGCCGGGCACCGAGGGCACGCTCGCGATGTACGAGCGCTCGAAGGACGATCCGGGGCAGCGCGGCGCGGTCGCCCGTCGCGCGCTCGAGGCCTTCGCGGTGGCGAAGCGGATCGCGGCGCTCCAGCCGATCCGCAGCGGCCTCTACGGCCCGCTCGGCGAGGACCTCGCGAAGGCGCTGGCGCTCCTCAAGAGCGACCTCGACCTCGAGGTGATCCACCTCTCCTTCGGCGGCTTCGACACGCACGCGAACCAAATGGGCCAGCACAACCAGCTCCTCGCGCAGGTCGGCAACAACCTGCGCGCGTTCCAGGAGCAGCTCGAGGCGTTGGGCCTCGCGGACCGCGTGGTGACGACGGTATTCAGCGAGTTCGGCCGCCGCGCGCGCGAGAACCTCTCGGGCGGCACCGACCACGGCTCCGCGTACCCGTGCTTCGTGATCGGCAAGGGCGTGAAGCCCGGCATGCACGGCGCGCAGCCCTCGCTCGAGGATCTCGAAAACGACAACCTGAAGTTCACGACCGACTTCCGCCGGCTCTACGCGTCGCTCCTGCGGGACTTCCTCCGCGTGGATCACAAGGCGGTCATCGGCGACTTCGAGCCGCTGGGGCTCCTCGCATGAGGTGGTTCCCCGGACCCCTCCTTCTTCTTGCCGCCGCGGCCGCGGCGCAGGACTTCGCGCGCGAGTCGATCGAGATGATGCCCGGCCTCGGGCAGGACCAGAAGGCGAAGCTGCTCAGGCTCCACGCGCGTCAGGAGCAGATCGAGAAGCGCCTCAAGGAGAAGCCGCCCAAGGAGGAGGCGGACAAGCTCCTCGCCGAGAGGTCAGGGGGGCCCGGGGGCAGCGGCCTCGAGGAGGCGCAGTGGAAGCGGCTCGTGGCGATGCCGCGCGGGGCGCTGCGCGAGGAGCGGTACGCGCACATGGTCGCGCTCGAGGTGGCGCCTTCGCTCGACCGGATCGTCGCGGCGGCGGACGCCGCGCAGGCGGTCGTCGTCGCGCAGAGGGAGCAGCTCCTGAAGGGGCTCGAGGACAGGATCGTGCGCGCGCGCGTCGAATCGACCTGCGGCGAGCAGCAGCGCGCGATCGAGCGGCGCTTCTGGCGCGTCGCGTGGCACCTGATGACGCCGGACGAGATGCGCCGGGCGCGCGAGCTCTTCTCGCCGCGGTACCAGCAGTACCCGGACCTCCCGCAGCAGCTCCAGACGCTCCCGGGGCTCACCGCGAGCCAGTCGCAGCGCATCCGCTCTCTCTTCGCGGAGACGGAGTCGGAGAACGCGGCCGACCAGGCGGAGGTGCGGCGGATCGCCGTCGCGCTGCGCGAGCCGGGGCTCAAGCAGGAGGATCGGAACGCGCTCCACCGCGCGAACGGCGCGGCGTACGGGCGGATGGGCAAGCGCAACAACGCGCTCACCGACGCGCTGCGCGCGACGCTCACGAAGGAGCAGCGCGACGCGCTCCACGCGCGGCCGCCCTACCTGAACCCGGGCGAGCTCCAGCAGCCGCCGTGGCAGTTCGCGCGCGAGCTGCGGCTCTCGCCGGAGCAGGACGCGCGGCTGAAGCGGATCGAGCAGGAGAGCAACAAGGAGCGCGGCGGGATCAAGGCGCCGGACATGGGGATGATGATGCAGGAGATCGGCGCCGAGTCGCCGCAGATGATGGCCGTCGAGACGGCGCGGCAGGGGGTCCGGGCGCAGGTCTTCGACCACTTCCACGGGGTGGGCCGCGTGGTGTTCGGCGAGGTGCTCACGCCCGCGCAGGTCTGCGACTGGATCGTGGCGCCGGGCGTTTCGCCGTAGCGCGGCCTCCCCGGCGGAGCCCCGGCGAAGGCAGGCCCCCGGAGCCCCCTCGTTTCGGGTTAGGCTCTACGCCCATGCCGAGCTACTGGCTCTACAAGACGGAGCCCTCCACCTTCTCGATCGACGATCTCAAGCGCGTGAAGCGGACGGCGTGGGAGGGCGTGCGCAACTACTCGGCGCGCAACAACCTGCGCGCGGCGAGGGCGGGCGATCTCGTGCTCTTCTACCACTCGAGCACGAAGCCGATGGCGGTCGTCGGGATCGCCAAGGTCGTGCAGGAGTCCTACCCGGACCCGTCGCAGTTCGACCCGAAGTCGGAGTACTACGACAAGGACTCGAAGGAGGACGACCCGCGCTGGTCGCTCGTGGACATCGGGTTCGTCGAGGCGTTCGCGCACCCGGTGACCCTCGAAGAGATGAAGAAGATGCCTGCGCTGAAGGAGATGGTGCTCCTGAAGCGCGGGCGGCTGTCGGTGCAGCCGGTGACCGCCGCGGAGTGGGCGGCGATCGTGAAGCGCGGGCGGGGGAAGTAGCCGCGGGCTTGGGCATCCCCGGCGCGGAGCTCCTGACCGCCGTCTTCGGACGCTGGCCGTCCTTCCACGATGCCGAGGTGGTGCGGCTGGCCCTGGAGCGGAGCGAGCCATACGGCGACGGGCCGGACCTCGTCGCGGACGTCCACGCCTTCGAGATGACCGACGAGGTCAGTCCCGACGGCTCCTACGTCCTTCGGCGCCACGTCCTCGTGACCTTCCGCTTCCGCGGCATCGCCAACGTCCACATCAAGGCGTTCAACAACCAGAACGCCCTCGCGGGGCTCGCGATCACCGACATCCGTTCGCACCAGATCGAGGATCTCAGGTACGAGGTGCGCTTCGACGGCTCCTTCGGCGTCGATGCGTCCTTCCTCTGCCGGGAGGCGAGTGTCGAGAGCGTGCGCCCGTGGAAGGGACAACCGCGCTAGCCCCCCAGCCCCCCCACTTCCGCAGCCGGAAGAGGTACGCTCTCCCCCATGCCTTCGATCTTCAGCCGCATCATCGCGGGCGAGATCCCCTGCCACAAGGTGTGGGAGGACGACAAGCACCTCGCCTTCCTGGACATCCGGCCGGTCGTGCCCGGCCACACCCTCGTGATCCCGAAGCGCGAGGTGGACTACCTCTTCGACCTGCCGGATGCGGAGCACGCGGCGCTCTGGACGGCGGCGCAGGGCGTCGCCCGGCGGCTCAAGGAGAAGCTCAGGTGCAAGCGCGTGTGCGTCGCGGTGATCGGCTTCGAGGTGCCGCACGCGCACATCCACCTGATGCCCGCGAACAGCATGGCCGACGTGCCGTGGCGGAGCGGCGACCCCGCGAAGCCCGAGGACCTCGCGGCGCTCGCGGCGAAGCTGCGGGCGTAGCGCGACGCGTCCGTGGCGCGCATGGGCGCCGCCGCACGGCGCCGCGCCCGGGAATCGCGGAGCAACGCATTGGACCGCCGTTTGCCCTGCGGCGCGGAGTGCTCCAACCCCGCGCCGGGAGATCGCGTATACTGATCATGAAGGCACCGTATAGGTGCCATGTGCGACTCCGCCTGTTCGTCCTTATCCAAGAGCTCCACAAGAGCCACGAGCCCGCGGAGTCGCTTTTCTTTCGAGGAGGGCCGTGAAGTACGCCCTTCTCGTCGACGGGGCGTTCCTCTGCAAGCGCCTCTACCGATCGCTCGGACACCGTCATGCGACGGCGGCCGAGGTCATGGCCGAGTGCCAACGGATCCGCGCCCACCCCTCGCTGGGCGGGGGTTCCCTGCTTCGGATCCACTACTACGACGCTCCACCCGGTACCGGACAGGTCACGAACCCGCTTGATGGCACGACGGTCAACCTGCGGCGCAGCGCGACGTTCGCGCGGATGACTGCGCTCCACGACCAGATCGAGTCGTCGCCGGACTGCGCCCTCAGGCGCGGCGAGGTCGTCGCGCGGGGCTGGCGGCTCAAGGAGGCCGCCCTCCGGCAGATCGCGCGTGCGCGGCGTCCCCTCAAGCCGAACGACCTCACGCCCGACCTCCGCCAGAAGGGGGTGGACCTGCGGATGGGCCTCGAGATCGCCCGCCTCTCCCTGCGCCGCCTCGTGGACGTGATCGTCGTCGTCACCGGCGACAGCGACCTCGTGCCGGCGTTCCGGTTCGCGCGGCGCGAGGGCATCCGGGTCTACCTCGACCACATGGGCGCGCCCGTGATGCGGGATCTGAAGGCCCACACCGACCTCGTCCTGTGAAATCGGTTACGTTTCGGGCCTCCCGTGCAACTGGTTCCGGCAATGACGCGGTCCGAGCGGACCTTGTGGCGCCGGTGGGTCGAGCGGCGCGACGGCGACGCCTTCGCGGCGCTCGTCCGGCGCCACGCGCGGTTCGTCTACGACTTCGCCCGGCGCGTGGCCGGGAACGCCGCGGACGCGGAGGACCTGACGCAGGAGGCGTATCTCAAGCTCGCGGAGGCGGAGCCCGGCGAGCCCGACGAGGTCGGGCTGCGCGCGTTCCTGGGACGCCGCGTGGTGCTCGGCGCGCGCATGCTCAAGCGCGCGGTGCTCGCGCGGCGCCGGCACGAGGGCCGGGCAGCGATTCCGAGGGGGGCTGGGGGGCCGGAGGAGATCGAGCGTCGCGAGCAGGCGCGGAAGGCGCTGGAGCTTCTGCCCGCAGGCGAGCGGCGCGCGGTCGAATTGCGCTTCCTGCACGACCTCTCGTACGCGGAGATCGGGGGAATCCTCGGCACGGCCGAGGAGGCGGCGCGCATGCGCGTGCACCGCGGTCTCGAGCGCATGAAGTCGCGCCTCGGGCGTGACGCCTCGGCGTGCGTCGCGGCGCTCGCGCTCTTCGAGCCGCCCGCGAGGATGCTCGCCTCGACTGCGAAGACCGCGCTGCTGACGGGAGGTGTGGTCGTGGCGCAGGCAACGGGCAAGAAGGCGGCGATCCTCGTGGGGCTCGCGCTGCTCCTCGGACTGTCCGGGACGTTCGCAGTGCATCTTGCGAGCGAAGACCAAGCTCGCGGCATGCCCGCACGCGCGCCCACCGTCGCCCGCACGACTCCGGCCGCCACGCCGGTCGCACCGCCACGCTCCTCCGAGGCCCCGCCCCCCGCACCGGCCCGGATCACGGGCATCGTCGTGAACGCCGAAGGAACGCCGATCCCGGACGCGACCGTGCGGGCGCTCCGCTACGACGGCTACTACCAGTGGATCGAGTTGAGGGCGGACGAGGGCGGGAGATTCGACGTGGACCTGACGCTGCCGCAGCGGCGCTGCACAGTGGAGGTGAGGCACCCCTCGTATGCGACGGCCACCACGGAGGCCACGGTCGGCGCTGAAGCCCGGATCGTCCTCGAGCCGGGTGTCGCGGTGCGCGTCGAGGTCCGTGGAGACGGTAGTGCGATCGCCGGTGCGCGGGTCGCCGCGCCGGACGGCGACGCGATGCTCCTCGCCGAACCGGGGTACCGCGGCATCGGCGAGGGTGTCACGAATGAACAGGGCGTCGCGGAGTTCCGCCTCCCGGCCGGGAAGTACGCGGTCTGGGCGAGCGCCCGCGGATGGGCGCCGAGACTCGCGCCACCGGTCATCTGCACGTTGGGCAACCCGCAGTCGGTGCTGGTCGAACTTGAGCGCGGCGGTGTCGTCGAGGGCACGGTTCGCGACAGCCGCGGAGGGGCGGTGAGCGGCGCGCGGGTCGTGGTGCGAGCGTCGCCCGGGTTCCGCGGCGCGACGACAACGGACGAGGACGGGCGATTCCTCGTCGAGCACGTTCCATTGGTCCAAGGTCCTTCGCTCCTGGTCGTCGCGGATCATCGCGACCATGCCGCCACGAGCGCATGGCGCCAGTGGGCGCCCGGCGATGGGGACCGGATGCGATTCGACCTCGCCTTCCGGGAAACGTCGCGGCTGCACGGGATCGCGTCGGATGCGTCGGGGCTGCCGCTCGGCAACCGTCGCGTGGTCGTCGGCTACCAGGAGGGCTTTCACGTCCTCTACGGCTATCCCTGGATGAGCGACCGATGGCCGTTCGGGGGAACGACAGGCGACGACGGAAGGTTCGAGCTCGCCGGCCTGCCGCCTGGGAAGGCGACGGTCTATCTGCTTCCCGACTTCCGCGACTCGGTCGAGATCGAGTTGACGCCCGGGGAGACGCATGGTCCCGTCGAGCTGAGAACCGGCGTGATCGCGCTGCGCGGCCGCGTCCTCGATGCCGAGGGCCGCCCCGTCGAGAGTGCTGAGATCGGCCCAGGACAGGTCCGGACGGACAAGGACGGCCGGTTCGCGTTGCGGGAGCGGCCAAAGGAGATCACCATCATTGCCGATGGGTACGTCCCGGTCGGACACCAGGTCGGGGACGGCGAGGCGGAGGTGCGTCTCTCGGCTGTCGCGCTGACAGGCATCGTCATCGATCCGGACGGACGCGGGCTCCCGGATATCACGGTCACGCTGCTGACGGAGGTACAGAGCCGTGTGTGCCAGGCTGGGGCGCGAACGAACAGGGACGGACGTTTCCGCTTCTGCGGCGCATCGAAGGGCCTCTACCAACTCGACGTACGCCAGCCCGGGCGCGATCTCGTGGGCGGAAGACGGTTCGTGTGGGGTCCCGAGCCGGATCTCGTTCTCGTGCTCGCGACTCCAGACGAGGCGGAGCGGAGGTGCGTACGGGGAACGGTCGTGGACGAGACCAACCGGCCGATCGACGAGCCGGTCGCATACCGGCGCGTCGCCCCGAACGCGCCGGAGCGTTGGGCGGCGCGACGCGCGGGCCAACCGGGGAGTTTCGTGTGCGAGCAGCTTGACCCGCTCGGCGCGATGAGGATCGTCTTCGGCGCGGCCGGCTACCTGAACAGCGATCCGGTCGATGTCCACTTCGACGGTCGCACACCCGTCGAACCTCTGACGGTGCGGCTCGTGCGCGGAGCCGAGGTCGAGGTCGTCGTGAGGGAGGAGGACGGGACGCCGGTCCGCAACGCGTACGTCAGCGGCTACTCCGCGAACGCCGTCAGCGCTCGCACGGGCCCTGACGGCTCCTGCGTGCTCACGGGCCTCCCGCCCGGGCGCAGCCGGATCACCGCGAGCCACTCCTATCTCACCGACATGAAGGAGGCGTACGTCGAGGCGACCGCCGGGGCCCGGCAACGTGTGGAACTCCGCGGCAAGGCCGCCGGCCAGATCGTCGTCTGCGTCCCGGTGGACAGCGCGGAACTCCCCGAGAACCTCCATGAGCTCAAGGAGAAGCCAAGGGCGAAGATGCCTCGCGCCCAGACGAGCTTGCTCCTCCAGCTCCTGGACGCCCGCGGCGCCGTCGTCCGCGAGGATCGGATCGAGAAGTGGCGACTCGTGCTGACGGAGCGGGAGAGCCAGCGACAGTTCGACCTCGCCGTCACGGCGCCGGGCACCTACCGCATCCGTTGCGAGTTGGACGGCGTCCCGCTGCCGGAGGCCGAGGTCGAGGTCCGGCTGCGGCAGACCGCCGTCGTCGACCTGAAGCCCGCCCGCTGACCGGCGCCTCGAAGTTCGGCCGGCGCGCCCGGCCTGCTAGAATCCGCGCCGCATGAGCGCCAAGGCCTATGACGTCGTCGTGCTCGGCGGCGGCCCCGGCGGCTACGTCGCCGCCATCCGCGCCGCCCAGCTCGGCATGAAGACCGCCGTCGTCGAGAAAGACAACCTCGGCGGCATCTGCCTCAACTGGGGCTGCATCCCGACGAAGGCGCTCCTCAAGAACGCCGAGTACGCCTGGCTCGCGCGCAAGGAAGGCGAGGAGTGGGGCCTCCACTTCGAGAAGCTCACGATCGACTTCCCGCGCGTCATCCAGCGCAGCCGCGACGTCTCGTCCCGCATCGTCAAGGGCGTCGAGTTCCTCATGAAGAAGAACAAGATCGACGTCCTCAAGGGCAAGGGCCGGATCGTCGCGAAGGACAAGCTCGAGTACGGCAAGGAGGCCGTCCAGTTCAAGAACCTCGTGATCGCCACCGGCGGCCGCCCGCGCCCCTTCCCCGGCGTCCCCTTCGACGGCAAGAAGGTCATCAGCTACTTCGAGGCGATGGCCCCGAAGGAGCTCCCGAAGAGGCTCGTGATCATCGGCGGCGGCGCCATCGGCTGCGAGTTCGCCTACTTCTACAACGCCTTCGGCACCGAGGTCACGATCATCGAGCTCCTCGACTCGCTCCTCCCGAACGAGGACAAGGAGGTCACGAAGGAGCTCGGAAAGAGCTTCAAGAAGATCGGCATCAAGGTGATGACCGGCGTCAAGGCGGCCCTGAAGGTCACCGAGAAGGGGGTGAGGGTGTCCGCGGGAGAGGGGGAGATCGAGGCGGACCAGTGCCTCGTCGCGATCGGCATCCAGGGAAACACCGAGGACCTCGGGCTCGAGGAGCTGAAGATCGCGACCGAGAAGGGCTTCATCAAGACCGACGCCCGCGACAGGACGAACGTGCCGAACATCCGCGCGATCGGCGACGTCAACGGCAAGGTGCTCCTCGCCCACGTCGCGTCCCACCAGGGCATCGTCGCCACGGAGGACATCGCGGGCGTCGCGCGCCACGGCGTGGACTACGACGCGATCCCCTCGTGCACCTACTGCCAGCCGCAGGTGGCGAGCATCGGCTTCTCCGAGGAGAAGTGCAAGGCGAAGGGTCTCGACGTGAAGATCGGGCGCTACCCGTTCCGCCCGCACGGCAAGGCCGTCGCCACCGGCCAGAACGAGGGCTTCGTGAAGCTCATCTATGGCGCGAAGTATGGCGAGCTCCTGGGCGCCCACATCATCGGCCACGAGGCGACCGAGATGATCGCCGAGGCGTGCGCCGCGAAGTCGAGCGAGGCGACGATGCACTCGCTCGCCGAGACGATGCACGCGCACCCGACGATGGCCGAGGCCTTCCACGAGGCGACGCTCGACGCGCTCGGCCGCGCGATCCACCTGTGATGCGAGCGGCCCCCGGAGCCCCCTCCCATCTCTCCCTCGGGCGCGTGACCTACGCCGAGGGGCTGCGCATCCAGCGCGAGCACTTCGAGCTGCGCCGGAAGGGCCTGATCCCGGACACGCTGCTGCTCTGCGAGCACCCGCCGGTCTACACGCTCGGCACGAACGCCGACGCCTCGCACGTGCGCGATCCGCAGGGCGCGGAGGTGGCAAAGACCGACCGCGGCGGCGAGGCGACGTGGCACGGGCCGGGGCAGGTCGTCGGGTACGTGATCTGCGACCTCGAGCAGCGCGGGCGCGACCTCCACCGCTTCTGCCGCGACCTCGAGGAGATCATGGTCCGCGCGCTCAAGGACTTCGGGCTCTTGGGCCGACGTATCGAGGGCCTCACGGGCGTGTGGCTCAAGGAGGAGAAGGTCGGCGCGCTCGGCGTGCGCGTACGCCGCTGGGTCACGACGCACGGGTTCGCGCTGAACGTGAGCTGCGACCTCAAGTGGTTCGACACCGTGATCCCGTGCGGGCTCGTGGACCGGCGCGTGACGAGCATGGAGCGGGCGCTCGGGCGCCGTTTGGACATCGACCAGGTGAAGGAGAGCTGTGCCGCGCACTTCCAGGAAGTCTTCGGAAGCTAGTTTCCGCTCGACGACGGAGGCGGACCTCAAGCGCCACGACGCGGGGTTCCTCCTGGGCCTCTACCGGGACATGGTGCGCACGCGCGCGCTCGACACCCGGATCGAGGCGCTCTACAAGCAGGGGAAGCTCGTCGCGGGCTGCTACTCGTCGCGCGGGCAGGAGGGGCTCTCGGTCGGCAGCACCGCGGCGCTCCGGAAGGACGACGTCATCGGCCCGATGATCCGGAACCTGGGCTCGATGCTCCGCCACGGCATCCCGATGACGATGGTGCTCCGGAACTACCTCGGCCGCGCGAACGGGCCGACGAAGGGGCGTGACGGCTCGAGCCACTTCGGCTCGCTCGAGCACAACGTGATCGCGCCGATCTCGATGCTCGCGTCGCTCATCCCGGTCATGTCGGGCGTCGCGCTCTCCTTCCTCATGCGGAAGGAGGACCGCGTGGCGCTCACGTGGATCGGCGACGGCGGCAGCAACGTCGGCGACTTCCACGAGGGGCTCAACTTCGCGGGCGTGCTGAAGCTTCCCTTCGTTCTCATCCTCGAGAACAACCAGTACGCCTACTCGACGCCGATCGAGTACCAGACCGCGGCGAAGGACTTCGCCTGCCGCGCGGAGGGGTACGGGATCGCGTCGAGCAAGGTCGAGGGCAACGACACGCTGGCGGTCTACGAGGTGACGAAGGAGGCGGTGGAGCGGGCGAGAGGGGGCGCGGGGCCCACTCTCATCGAGGCGAGGACGATGCGGATGCGCGGCCACGCGATCCACGACGACGCGAAGTACGTCCCGCAGGAGATGTTCGACGAGTGGGAGAAGAAGGACCCGATCGCGACCTTCGCCGAGCGCCTCAGGAAGGCGAAGATCCTCGACGACAAGATCGCGAAGCGGATCGACGACGAGGTGAAGGCCGAGGTCGAGGAGCAGACGGAGGATGCGTTCGCGCAGCCGCCGGCCGACCCCGCGCACGAGATCGACGAGGTCTACGCGCCGTGAGTCACCCCCTCTCCCCCGTGCCCCCTCGCCCCCGACGGGAGGCCCCGTGAGCGAGATCACCTACCTCGAGGCGATCCGCGAGGGCATGCGCGAGGAGATGCTCCGCGACGGGAACGTCTTCTGCATCGGCGAGGACATCGGCACCTACGGCGGCGCCTTCCGCGTCACGCAGGGGTTCCTGCAGGAGTTCGGCCGGCCGCGCATCCTCGACACGCCGCTTTCCGAGTCCGCGATCCTCGGCGCGTCGGTCGGCGCCGCGATCATGGGGCTCCGCCCCGTCGCCGAGATGCAGTTCGCGGACTTCGTCGCGAACGGCTTCAACATGCTCGTCAACTTCGCGGCGAAGGCGCACTACCGCTGGGGCGCGAAGGTGCCGATGGTCGTGCGGCTGCCGTCGGGCGGGGGCACGCGCGGCGGCCCCTTCCACGCGACGAACCCCGAGGCGTGGTTCGCGCGCGTCCCCGGCCTGAAGGTCGTCTGCCCCGCGACGGTCCGCGACGCGAAGGGCCTCATCAAGAGCGCGATCCGCGACGACAACCCGGTGCTCTACTTCGAGCACAAGTTCCTCTACCGCCGGTTGAAGGACACGCTCGAAGGCGAGGTGCTCGTGCCGATCGGCAGGGCGCGCGTCGCCCGCGAGGGCAGGCACGTGAGCCTCATCACGTACGGCAGCATGGTCTACCACGGCATGAACGTCGCCCTTGAGCTCGCCTCGGAGGGCGTCGAGGTCGAGGTGATCGATCTCCGGTCGCTCGTGCCTCTCGACGAGGAGACGGTGCTCGAGAGCGTCCGTAAGACGAACCGTGTCGTCGTCTGCCACGAGGACACGAAGACGGGGGGCTTCGGGGGCGAGATCGCGGCGAGGATCGCCGAGAAGGCCTTCGAGCACCTCGACGCGCCGGTCCGGCGCCTCGGCGCGAAGGATACGCCGGTCCCCCACGCCCCGCAGCTCGAGGACGCGTTCGCGCCGCAGCCGGCGGACATCAAGAAGGCGCTCCTCGAGACCGTTGCGTACTGACGCGATTCTCCTCTTCCTCGCCGGGGCGGCCTTCTTCCTCGCCGCGCTCGCGTCGCGCGACCTGTGGCAGCCGCTCGAGACGCGCTACGCGACGGTCGCGCGCGAGATGGCCGAGACCGGCGACTGGCTGATCCCGAGGATCAACGGAGAGCCCTACCAGGACAAGCCGCCGCTCTTCTTCTGGATCGCTGCCGCGCTCTGGAAGATCGGCGTGGGGCCGCAGGGCGTGCGCGTCGCGAGCGCGCTCGCGGGCGCGGGCACGCTCGTCGTGCTCGCGGCGATGGCGCGGCTCTGGTTCTCGCGGAGGGCGGCGATCCTCGCGGCGGCGATCCTCGCGACGACGCCCGAGTTCGGATGGCTCGGCCGGTTCGGCGAGCTCGACGTGACGCTCACGCTCTTCACGACGCTCTCCGCGTACGGCTGGTTCGCGGGCGGCCGGCGCGTCGCGCTCTTCTACCTCGGGATCGGCCTCGCCGTGATGGTGAAGGGGCCGCCGGGCGTGCTCGTTCCCCTGGTCGCGGTCGTGGCCGGCCGGCTCGCGGGCGTCGCCCCTTCCTCCCCCCGCGCCCCCCTCCATCCCCTCTGGGGTGTCGTCGTGGCCGTGCTGCCCGCCGCGCTCTGGCTCGGGCTCGCGCTCCTCGAGGCGGGGTCCGGCTACGCGAACGAGCTGATCGGCAAGCACATGCTCGGCCGCGTGGTCGACTCGTGGCAGCACAAGCAGCCCTTCTACTTCTACCTGAACGAGGCGCTCTGGAACTTCCTGCCGTGGCTGCCGCTCGCGGTGCCGGCGGGGATCCGCGCGTGGCGGAGGCGGCGGGACGAGCCCATGTCGGCGATGCTGCTCTTCTGGCTGCTGCTCGGGCTCGTCGCGTTCTCAGCGGTGTCGGGGAAGCGGATCGCCTACATCCTGCCGCTCGCGCCCGCGTTCGCGCTGCTCGCCGCACGGGGGTGCGAGGCGCTGCTCGTGGAGGCCGAGCGGCCCGAGCGGCGGACGGCGACGGTCCACGTCGTGATGCACATCGTGCTCGCGGGCACGGGGATCGGGCTCCTCCTGCTCGGGCTCGGGGTGCCGCTCCACACGCCGAGGAAGGAGTACGTCGCGGAGGCGCTGCGGCCGCTCCTCGGGCTGCCGGGGGGCGCGCCGCTCGCCGGCGCCGGGCTTCTCCTCGCGGGGCTCTCGGTCGCGGGGGCGCGGCTCGCGCGGCGACGCCGCCACATCGCGGGACTCGGAGCGATGGCCGCCGCGATGGCCGTCGGTTTCCTCGCGGTGGACCTCACGTTCGTCGCCCGCGCGAACGGGTTCGCGTCGCCGCGGCCGGTCGCCGAGCAGATGGACCGGCTCGTGCCTCCCGGAGGCGGCGAGGTCGGGATCTACCCCGCGCGGCCGCCGGCGGAGAAGGGCGTCGAGCAGTACGCCTACAGCGGCGCCTTCAACGCGTACTCGGCGCGGCTCCGGTTCGAGCCGCTCCGCGACGAGGAGGGGCTCCTGCGCTTCCTCGGGGCGCCGGGCCGCCGGCTCGTGCTTGCCGCGCGGGGCCTCGGGCTCCCGCCGCTGCCCCCGGGCGTGCGGACCATCGACGCCGGCCGGGTCGACCGCGCCGAGATCGTCTTCCTCGTCAACTTCGAGTAGCGCGCTTGATGTACGGAGCCTGACACACTTCAACGAATGCGGTCGAGCGCGCCCCTCGTGATCGCGGCGATGATCTCCCCGTACTCGCGGCGGGCGAGCAGCTCCCGATGCCGGCTGATGCGGTACGCCACGGTGGGCTGTGACTTGCCCGTCATCTGGGCGATACGGCCGTGCGTCAGCCCCGCTACGTCCCGCAGGAGCCCGGCGAAGGCGTGCTCCTGCACCTTCCCCGCGTCGTCCAGGGCCAGCAGGCGTTCCGCGTGACACCGGAAAGCGGCCTCCAGGTCCTCCCGAGGCACGAGCGGAAGCCCGACGCCCACGCTTCCGCCGTCCGCCAGCTTGGCCTTCCTCCGCATCCACGCGAGGATGCGCGGCGGGGCCGCGTCGATCAGGTCGTCCAGCGGATCGGGCGCCCCTTCTCCCGCGTTGAGCCGCTGCAAGATCCACGCCTCCAGGCTCTCGCTGTACCTCGGCTTGAATGCGGCGGCGTAGACGTGCGGGGCGTACGTCGAGGCACCACTCAGCTCAAGCGCCCGACCCTCGAGAGCGCTGCGATCCAGCCAGAGAGGCCCGGCCCCTCTGGCATACCAGTAGGCACTGCATGCCGTGTGCCACGAGGGGTCGGCGACGAGCCCGGCATGGACGGCGTTTCCATCGATGTAGCGGACGACGTTGTCGGCGTAGGCTTGCGACGTCACGAGCCCGGAGAAATAGCGGCCCCGGTAGAGCGTGCCGTCGCGCCGGCGCTGCCGGTTGAAGTAGCGCGAGTACTCGCCTTGGATGCGCTGCATGGCGCGAGCGATGCAGCCCTGGAGACTCACCACGAGGAGGTGGAAGTGCGTCGTGAGCAGCGAGAAGCTGCGCACCTCGATCTCGCCTCTGCGGACGGAGCGCGCGATCCTCGACTCGAAGTAGCGGACATCCTCCAACCGCTCGAAGATGGGGCGCTTCGCGATGCCCCTGTTGGTGATGTGGTGCAGGGCGCCGGGGTAGTCGACACGTTGTTTTCTCGGCATATCTATACGTCGGGACCCGGTTACGCTCCGGAAGGGGGGGTGGCGGACGGAAGTCCGGCAGGGGCAGGAACTTCCGTTCATTGAAAGGTGTCAGGCTCCGTACAATGAACGGATGGCTACCCAGGTCGTGATGCCGCAGATGGGCGAGTCGATCGCCGAGGGAACGATCACCAAGTGGCTGAAGAAGCCCGGCGAGCGCGTCGACAAGGACGAGGCGCTCCTCGAGATCTCGACCGACAAGGTCGACACCGAGATCCCCTCGCCGGCGGCGGGCGTCCTCGGGCAGATCCTCGTCGAGGAGGGGCGCACGGTCGAGGTCGGCACGGCGCTCGCGCTGATCGTCGCCGAGGGCGAGAAGGTCGAGGGCGCCGTCGCAGCCGCCCCCTCCGCGCCGGCGAAGGCCGCCGCTCCCGCGCCGAAGCCCGCGCCGAAGCCCGCGCCCGTCGCGCGCCCGGTCGCCCCCCCCGCGCCCCCCCCGCTCCCGCGGCCCGCGGCCCCCGCTCCCGTCCCCGTCGCCGCAGTCGCGACGAAGGTCCCGCGCACCGCGAACGGCCGCTTCTACTCGCCGCTCGTCCGCTCGATCGCCGAGGCGCACGCCGTCTCGGAGCCGGAGCTCGCCGCGATCGCGGGCAGCGGCGCGCAGGGCCGCGTGACGAAGGACGACGTCCTCGCCTACCTCGCGAAGCGCCCCGGCGGCGCCGCGGCCCCGGCGCGCCTCGCGGCGGACCAGGTCGTCCCGATGGACCGCATGCGCGGGCTCATCGCGCAGCACATGGTCCACTCGATCCACACGTCCGCGCACGTCTTCATCATGACCGAGTGCGACATGACGGGGATCGTCGAGTTCCGCGAGCGCGCGAAGGGGCCGTTCGAGGAGCGCACGGGCGAGAAGCTCACGTACACGCCGTTCCTCCTTAAGGCGAGCGCGCTGGCACTCCGCGACTTCCCCTACGTGAACGCGCAGGTGAACCCGGAGGCGGGAGAGATCACGCTGAAGGCGGACGTGAACGTCGGCATGGCGGTCGCGGTGCCGCACGCGGACGGCACGTACGGGCTCATCGTCCCCGTGATCCGGAACGCCGACGCGCTCCCGCTCACGGAGCTCGCGCGCCAGGCGAACGACCTCGCGCGCCGCGGCCGCGAGGGGAAGTTGAAGCCCGACGAGCCGCAGGGCGGCACGTTCACGGTCACGAACATGGGCGTCTTCGGCAGCTACGGCGGGCTGCCGATCATCAACCAGCCGCAGGTCGCGATCCTCGGCGTCGGCGCGATCGAGAAGCGACCGGCGGTCGTCGACGACGAGATCGTCATCCGCCACAAGGTGTTCCTCTCCGTCGGCATCGACCACAGGCTCGTGGACGGCGCGCTCGGGGGGCAGTTCCTCGAGCGGATCCGCCACTACCTGGAGAAGTTCGAGACGTGGATCCTGTTCTGAGGAAGGGGGGGCCGGGGGGGAAACCCCCGTGGCTGAAGGTCCGCCTCGAGGACTGGGCGGAGTTCCGCCGCACGGAGGAGGTCGTCCTCACGCACGGCCTCCACACGGTCTGCCACTCGGCGCGCTGCCCGAACATCGGGGAGTGCTGGAGTCGCGGGACCGCGACGCTCATGCTCCTCGGGAACACCTGCACGCGCACCTGCGGATTCTGCGCGGTCAAAAGCGGGGTGCCGCGCGCGTTCGACCCGCACGAGCCGCACCGCGTCGCGGAGGCCGTGAAGGCGCTCGGGCTCCGGTTCGCGGTGCTGACGTCGGTCGCGCGCGACGACCTCCCCGACGGCGGCGCGTGGGTCTTCGCGGAGTCGATCCGCGAGATCCGGCGCCTCTGTCCCGGCGTCGGCGTCGAGGTGCTGATTCCGGACCTGCGGGGCAAGGACGAGCACCTCGACCTCGTGTTCGACGCGCGGCCGGACGTGCTCAACCACAACATCGAGACGGTGCGGCGGCTCCAGCGCCGGGTGCGCCCGAGCGCGGCGTACGGCCGGTCGCTCCGCGTTCTCGCGCGCGCGGCGGAGCGGGGCCTCGTCGCGAAGTCGGGGCTCATGCTCGGCCTCGGCGAGACCGGCGACGAGGTGCGCGAGACGCTCGGCGACCTCCGCGCCGCCGGCGTCCGGATCGTGACGATCGGCCAGTACCTGCGCCCGGACGAGGACCACCTGCCGATGGAGCGGTACGCGTCGCCGGAGGAGTTCGAGGAGCTCCGCGACTACGCTCGCGTGCTCGGCTTCGACCACGTGGAGAGCGGCCCGCTCGTCCGTTCGAGCTACCACGCCGAGCGGGCGGTCGCTCCCGCCTGAACACCGACGCGCGCACTCCTCCTGCCCCCGGACCCCCTCCGCAAGAAATCCCGCGACGATCCGATCACGCGGATGCCGTCGCTGTCGCCGTCGGGATCCGCCGCGGCCGAGGCCGCCGCGAGCAGCCACCGCATGCCCCGAGGAGGACCGAAAGAGGGGGGCGCGGGGGGAGGGATCAGGCAGCGTGCGGGATGCCGAGGAGGTCGCACTCGGCCGCGGTCAGCTCCTCGCGGAAGCGGCAGCCGACGAGCACGAGGCTCGACTTCCTCCCGCAGTAGCCGCTCACGCGCACGACATCCGCCTCGCGCGCGACCGCGCCGCGTTCGAGGAAGACGTGGAAGCCGCCGTGGAAGTTCTGCCAGACCCGTGCCGTGTAGGGCATCAGGTGCTGTTGGTCGCCGTCGGCCGCGAAGCGCGGGTCCGTGATGCGGAAGAGGATCCCCGTGAGCGAGATGTTGATGCCGAGCGCCCTATAGGTACCGCCCACGCCCTGCACCGAGATCTCGAGGAACTTGAACGTCCGGATCGCGTCGCGGCGCCCGGCGTACTGCGCCTCGAGCACCTTCTGCGCGAACTCGGACGCGTCGCCGAGGGACGTCCATCCCTGGATCTGCCTCAAGAGGTCGTTCGCGACGGCGCCTCGCTCCGGATTCATGGTCCCCCCCATCGAAGCAAAGCACACGGCAACCGGGCTGCCGGTCGCATCGACGCGGGGCGTTTCGTTCCGAGACGGCCGCCCGCCCGCGGCTACGGGCGAGGCGGGGCCGACGACCCGCGGGGGCGCAGGATCTGGTCCGGGAGGTTGGCGTTCCTGAGCGCCGTCTCGTAGCTCACGATGCCCGCGGCCACGTACTCGTTCAGCGACGCCTCGAGCGTGCGCATCCCCTCGCGCGTGCCGGTCTGGATCACGTTGTAGAGCTGCGGCGTCTTCCGCTCGCGGATGAGCGCGCGCACGGCGTCGTTCGCGACGAGGATCTCCTGCGCCGGCACGAGCCCGCCGTCCGCGCGCTCGACGAGGATCTGCGCGAGGACGCCCTGGAGCGATTCCGAGAGCTGGAGGCGCGCCTGCTCCTGCTGGCCCGCCGGAAAGACGTCCACGATCCGCTCCGGCGCCTGCGACGCCGACGCGGTGTGGAGCGTCGCGAACACGAGATGCCCCGTCTCCGCGGCGGTCAGCGCGAGCGAGATCGTCTCGCGGTCGCGCAGCTCGCCGACGAGGATCACGTCGGGGTCGTGGCGCAGCGCGCGCCGCAGCGCGCTCGGGAAGTCGGCGCAGTCGCGGCCGATCTCGCGCTGCGTGATGTGCGCCTTGATGTCGCCGTGGACGAACTCGATCGGGTCCTCCATCGTGAGGATGTGGCAGGCCCGCGTGCGGTTCACGTGGTCGACCATCGCCGCGAGCGTGTGGCTCTTCCCGGAGCCCGTCGGCCCGGTCACGAGCACGAGGCCGCGAGGCCGCTCCGCGAGCGTGCGGGCGACCGGCGAGATGCCGAGATCCTCGATCGTCGGGATCGCGACGGGGATGCAGCGGATCGCGAGGCTCGTCTGGCCCCGCTCGCGCATCACGCTCACGCGGAACCGCCCGAGCTTCTCGAGAGCGAACACGAGCTCGAGATCGCCCTCCGCCTCGTACCGCCCTGCCTGCTGCGCCCCCATGAGCCCGGTCGCCATCGCGTGGACCTCGTCGGCGGCGAGCACCCGGCCGTGGTCCACGAGCTTGCCCGCGACCCGGAGGCGCACGGGGCTGCCCGCCTTCAGGTGCAGGTCGCTCGCGCCGGCGCCGATCGCCTCGCGCATGAGATCGAGGATGCGCACCCGCGGCTCGGGCTCGTCCCCGCGGGGCGCGGGCGGCTCGGGAAAACGGGCGGACGGCGCCGGCTTCGGAGTCCGGGGGGGCCGGGGGGGCGGCGTCGGAGGCGGCTGCGCGCGGGCCGGCTGGTCCGCCTGCAGGAGGGACGCCTCCGAGGGAGAGAGCTGCCGCCGGAACTTCGCGCCGAGCACGATCAGCAGCTCGCCCCCCTCGGAGCGCTCGCTCACGCGGACGAGCTCGGCCTCGACCGTGACGCCCGCCTCGAGGAAGCGGACCGACAGGCCGTTGCGGAAGAGGAAGCCGAGCCGCTTCGTGAAGAGGACGAGGTGCTCCGCGTCCTCCCCGATCGTGAACTCCGGCCCGATGAGAGTCACCAGCACTCCCGCGCCGGACACGTTGAGGGCGTACCCCTTGTAGGTGCCGTAGTCGCCACGCACCTCGAGGGCGAGCACGCGGTCGACGCGCGGGTGGGCCCTGCGTTCCTCGTCCCGCCGCGCCGGCGCGGCGCCTTTCGCCTGCCTCGGCGGGGGGCCCCTCTTCTCCCGCCCGGGGGCGACGCCCAGGAGCACCCAGTCGTCGCCGGCGAGCGGCGCCGCGAAACGGCATCCGACGAGCATCGGGGCGTCGTCCTCGGTGCCCTTCCGCGAGACGCGGACGACCTCCGCCTCCCGGACGACCTGGCCGCCCGCGAGGCGCACGATCATCCCGTCGCCGAACTCCTGCGCGACGCGCTCGGAGAAGACGACCATGTTCACGAGGTCGGCAGGGGGCAGGAAGCGCTCGTCCGTGATCCAGAGCAGCGCCCCGGTCGCCGAGAGATCGATCGTTTGACCGGAATAGGTCCCGCTCTTGCCCAAGACCTCGGCCTCCGCGGTCACCACGGCACGGTGGCCGCTCCGGGCTTCCGACATCGCAGGCGTGGAGGGGTCCTTCGGCTGCTTTCGCACTTTCCCGCCTTCGGTATCGGCGTTTCCGGGGTCGCGAGTTGCGCGCCTCCCCGGGGGGATGACCGGGGAAAATTGCCGCCCCCGGACCCCCCCAATATCATTTTGAACGGTGGTTCAAACGACGAGCGGGCCGCGTGCGGATCGGAAGCGTGCCGAGATCCTCCGGCGCGCTGCCGAGGTCTTCCGGCGGAAGGGCTTCCGCGGGGCCGGCATGCGCGAGATCGCGACCGGGCTCGGCCTCGCGCCGGGCGCCCTCTACTACTACTTCGAGAGCAAGGAGGACCTCCTCCACGCCTGCCAGCGGCTCTCGCTCGGGCGGCTCACGAAGAGCGCCTCGGAGATCGCGGCGGACGCGGCGACGCCCGCGGAGAAGCTCCGGCGGCTCGTGCTCGCGCACCTCTCGCACGTCCTCGGCGAGCTCGGCGGGAGCTTCGCGCACGTCGAGTTCCACGCGCTGCCCGAGGCGCAGCTCGCGGAGGTCGTCGGCTGGCGCGACGCCTATGAGCGGATCGTGCGCGGCGTGATCGAGGACGGGATCCGCGCGGGCGCGTTCCGCGCGGTGGACGGCAAGCTCGCGACACTCGCGCTCCTCGGCGCGCTGAACTGGGCGGCGGTGTGGTGGCGGCCGGACGGGCCGCTTCCGGTCGCCGAGGTGGCGGAGAGGACCGCGGACCTTTTCCTGAAAGGGCTCGAACGATGAAGAAGACGGCGCCCGCGAAGGTGACGCTCGCGCTCCGCGTGAACGGCGAGACGCGCGAGGTCTCCTTCTTCCCCCACCGGACGCTCCTCGAGGTGCTGCGCGAGGACATGGGCCTCACCGGCACGAAGCACGGCTGCGAGCTGGGCGAGTGCGGCACGTGCACCGT